>JANNSP010000072.1:0-5076 GCA_031402975.1 Hyphomicrobiales bacterium | reverse complement strand
CGTCTTCTGCGCCCTCGACCTGGTGCTGTTCTATCTGTTCTTCGAGGCAGGCCTCATCCCCATGTTCCTGATCATCGGCATCTGGGGCGGTGCCAGGCGCGTCTATGCCAGCTTCAAGTTCTTCCTCTATACGCTCCAGGGCTCGGTGCTGATGCTGTTGGCGATCATCGCCATGTACTGGCAGTCGGGAACGACCGACATCATTCAGTTGCTGAGCCGCAATCCGGGCTTTCCGCCGGAAATGCAGACCTGGCTGTGGCTCGCCTTCTTCGCCTCCTTCGCCGTCAAGATGCCGATGTGGCCGGTCCATACCTGGCTGCCGGACGCCCATGTCGAGGCGCCGACCGCGGGCTCGGTCATTCTGGCCGCCATCCTTTTGAAGATGGGTGGATACGGATTCCTGCGTTTCTCGCTGCCGATGTTCCCAGATGCGTCGCTCTATTTCCAGAACTTCGTCTATGCGCTTTCGGTCATCGCCATCATCTACACCTCGCTGGTGGCGCTGATGCAGGAGGACATGAAGAAGCTGATCGCCTATTCGTCGGTCGCTCACATGGGCTTCGTCACCATGGGCATTTTCACCATGACCCGGCAGGGGATCGATGGTGCATTGTTCCAGATGATCAGCCACGGCCTCGTTTCGGGCGCTCTCTTCCTGTGCGTGGGCGTCGTCTACGACCGCATGCATACGCGCGAGATCGCCGCCTATGGGGGGCTGGTCAACCGCATGCCGCTCTACGCTTTCACCTTCATGGTGTTTACGATGGCGAATGTGGGTTTGCCCGGCACCAGCGGCTTCGTCGGCGAGTTTCTCACGCTGCTCGGCGCCTTCAACAGCAACACCTGGGTCGCCTTCCTCGCCACCTTCGGCGTCATCCTCTCCGCGGCCTATGCGCTGTGGCTCTATCGCCGCGTGATCTATGGGGCGCTCGAGAAACCGTCGCTCGCCCATATCGCCGACATGACGCCCCGCGAATTGGCAGCACTCGCGCCGCTCGTCGTGCTCACCATATTCTTCGGCGTCTATCCGGGTCCCTTGCTTGATGTGTTCGGAGCCTCGGTCGAAAACCTGTTGAGCTCCATGAAGGCGGTCACCACCGCCTCCCTGCCATAGGACGGACCATGCCGCTGTTCGAAACAACCAACGCCGCGGCCGTCCTGCCGGAAATCGTGCTGGCGGTTCTGGCCATGGCATTGCTGATGTTCGGCGTGTTCCGCAAGGGCGAAACCACCGGCCCGGTGACGTTGGGCGCGATCCTCTCGCTGGCCCTGGTGGCGGTGCTGGTCCTCTGGACCGGGGAAACGAAGGAGACGGCGTTCGCCGGAGCGTTCATTGTCGACACCTTCGGGCGGGTGATGAAGCTGCTGACTTTGTTTGGCTCGGCGGTGTCGATCGTGCTGGCGCATCATTTCATGAAGCGCGAAAAGATGGAGCGCTTCGAATATCCGATCCTGGTCATGCTGGCGACCACCGGCATGATGATGATGATTTCGGCCAACGACCTGATCGCCCTTTATGTCGGCCTCGAACTGCAGTCGCTGGCGCTTTATGTAGTGGCGGCGATCAACCGCGACAGCGCCAGATCGTCGGAGGCGGGCCTCAAATATTTCGTCCTCGGCGCTTTGTCGTCGGGCATGCTGCTCTACGGCGCCTCGCTGGTCTACGGCTTCACCGGTTCGGTCGGATTTACCGAGATCGCGGCCGCACTCAGCGCGCAAGGCTCGAGCATCGGGTTGATTTTCGGATTGGTGTTCGTCATCGCGGGGCTTGCCTTCAAGGTGGGCGCGGTGCCGTTCCACATGTGGACGCCCGATGTCTATGAAGGGGCGCCGACGCCGGTCACGGCGTTTTTCGCGGCCGCCACCAAGGTCGCGGCGATGGCGCTGTTCGTCCGTGTGATGATCATTCCTTTTGCTTCGGTCCAGGCCGACTGGCAGCAGATACTCGTCTTCGTCTCGATCGCGTCGATGGCGCTCGGTTCCTTCGCGGCAATCGGCCAGCGCAATATCAAGCGCCTGCTCGCCTATTCCTCCATCGGCAATATCGGCTACGCGCTGGTGGGATTGGCGGCGGGAACCGTCGAGGGCGTGCAGGGCGTCGTCATCTACATGCTGATCTATATGCTGATGACACTCGGCACTTTCGCCTGCGTCATCGCCATGCGGAGGCGCGGCGTCCATGTCGAGGAGATTGCCGATCTCTCGGGGCTGGCGCGCAACAATGCCGGGCTGGCTTTCGTTCTGGCGATGCTGATGTTCTCGCTCGCCGGCATTCCGCCGTTGGCCGGTTTCTTCGCCAAGTATTTCGTGTTCCTCGCGGCGGTCAAGGCAGACCTTATCACGCTCGCGGTGATCGGCGTGGTCACCAGCGTGGTCGGTGCCTATTACTATCTTCGCATCGTCAAGATCATGTATTTCGACGAGCCGGCGGAAGCCTTCGACACGATGGACGGCGAGGTGAAGCTGGTGGCCTATGCGTCCGGAGCGTTTACGCTGCTCTTCGCCCTGTTCGCCCAGCCGCTGATCGAATTGGCGGCGGCGGCGGCGCGGTCGCTCTATTGAAACTTGCCCCCGGCGTTCGCCTGTTACACGTGGCGCGGATCGGTTCGACCAACGCCGAAGCACGGCGCCTGGCCGATCAGGGCGAGCGGGGACCGCTGTGGATCTGGGCCGATGAGCAGACGGCGGGACGAGGGCGCCTCGGCCGCACATGGGTCAGCCCGCCCGGAAATCTGTATGCGACGCTGCTGTTCGAGACGCGCGCGACACCCGATATCGCGGCGCAGTTGAGTTTCGTTGCCGCGCTGGCCGTGCACGATGCGGCGAAAGACCTTCTGCCGGCTGCACGGGTTTCAATCAAGTGGCCTAACGATGTTCTCCTGGACGGCGCGAAGTTCAGCGGCATTCTGCTCGAAGTGGTCGCCACCGGCCCGGCCGTGATCGCGCTGGGATGCGGCATCAATCTCGCTCAATCGCCGCCGGGAATGCCCTATCCCGTCACGCAACTGGGCGCGCGGTTCACGCCCGAGGCCGTGCTGGAAATCCTTGCCGGAAAACTGGCGCGGCGATTGGCTCAGTGGGCGGATGGCGAAGGGTTCGCCGCGATCCGCGCGGCGTGGCTTGAGCGGGCGGCCGGTCTCGGCGCTGAAGTCGTGGCCGAAGATGGCACGCGCGGACTATTCAGTGGACTGAACGAGGATGGCGCGCTCATTCTGGAGCGGAGCGATGGCAGCCGGCGTTTGATCCGCGCCGGCGACGTGCGCCTGGAAGCAAGAGCATGAAGCGCAAATTCGACCATCGCAACGATCTCGTGCTGCTGACGCTCGGCGGCATCGGCGAGATTGGCATGAACTGTTACTGCTACGGTGTCGGTGCTTCCGACAACCGCGAATGGCTGATGGTCGATTTGGGCGTCAAGTTCGGCGAGGACAGCGATCCCGGCATCGACGTTGTCCTGCCCGACGTATCCTTCATCGCCAGCGACCGGCGCAATCTGTCGGGGCTCGTTTTGACGCATGCGCATGAAGATCATCTCGGCGCTGTGGCCTGGCTGTGGCCGCAGCTTGAATGCCCGGTCTATTGCACGCCGTTCGCCGCGGCGATCCTCGCCAACAAGCTGCGCGAGGCGGGCCTCGCCGAAGTGGTGCCGGTCCATATCCAGGAGGTGGGCTCGCGCTTCAAGGTCGGCTCCTTCGATCTCGAATTCGTGGCGGTCACCCATTCGATTCCGGAGCCAACGGCGCTGCTGATCGAGACGAAGCAGGGCCGGGTGCTGCATTCCGGCGACTGGAAGATCGACCGCACGCCGGTCTTGGGCCGCCCCATGGATGAGAAGCGTTTGCGCGAGATCGGCGACATGGGCGTCGACGTGCTGGTATGCGATTCGACCAATGTGCTGCGCGAGGGGTTTTCGCCCTCTGAAGCGACCGTCGCCGAAAACATCCTCCGCATCGTGGAGCAAGCCAAAGCCCGCGTGGCGATCACCACCTTCGCCTCTCATATCGACCGCATTTCGAGTGCCGTGAAGGCGGCCCGCGCCAGCCGCCGCGAAGTCGTCGTCGCCGGCCGCGCCATGCGCCAGACCATCGAGGCGGCGAAGGCCTGCGGATATCTGCGTGATGCCGGTGATTTTCTCGACGAACAGGCCTTCGGCTATCTGCCGCCCGACAAGGTGATGCTGCTGTGCACCGGTAGCCAGGGCGAGCCCCGGGCCGCCATTGCCCGCATCGCCGAGGACCAGCACCCGCATATCTCGCTCGATCCGGGCGACCTCGTCATCTTCTCGTCACGCACCATTCCGGGGAACGAGAAGGAAGTCTCGGCTGTCCACAACAATCTGGCGCGGCTCGATATCGACATCATCACCTCCGACGAGGCGCTGGTCCATACGTCGGGCCATCCGCGCCAGGGCGAACTCCGCACCCTCTATGAGTGGCTCAAACCCCGCGCGCTGGTGCCCATGCATGGCGAGCCACGGCATTTGCGGGCCCAGGCGAAATTCGCGGAGAGTTGCGGCATCGTGGAAACGCTCATTCCGCTCGACGGGCATATCGCCAGGCTTTGCCCGGGCCCCACACAGAATGTCGACGAGGCGCCCTCGGGGCGTTTGCATGTCGACGGCAAGTTGATCGTGCCCGCCGCCGACGGACCGGCCAAGCAACGCCGCAAGCTGTCCTTCGTCGGCATCGTCTTCGTGTCGGCGGCGATCGACAATCACCTGGAGCTCGCCGCCGATATCCAATTGCTGGTGGATGGTCTCCCCGCCGGTCTCGACGGCGATCTCCTCGAAGCCGCCGAGAACGCCTTCGACGCGCTACCCAAGCCGCGGCGCCGCGACGACGCGCAGATCGCCGAGGCGATCCGTGTGGGGGTACGCCGCGCCGCCGATCAGATCTGGGGCAAGAAGCCGATCGTCAAGGTGGCGGTGACGCGGGTGTAGCCGAAGAAGCAGGAGTGACCCCAATGACTTCACTGGACGCAAAATTCGCAGGCTCGATCCCGGCACTTTACGACCACTATCTCGGCCCGCTGATTTTCGAACCCTATGCCGTCGATCTGGCGGAACGGGTGGCGGCG
>JANNSP010000071.1:0-7678 GCA_031402975.1 Hyphomicrobiales bacterium | reverse complement strand
TCGAAGAGCGAACCGCCGAGGAAATAACCGTTCTCATAGCCCTGCATCTTGAAGCCGCGTCCATCGACCGCCAGCGTAGCACCCTCCTTGACGCCCAAATCGATGTAACCCTTGACCCGTTTGAGCGCCTCCGCCGTGACCAGAGGCCCATAATCGGCCTCGCGGTCGGTGGAGAGCCCCACCTTCAGCGCCTCGACCCGGGGCACGAGCTTTGCCATGAGCGCATCCGCCGTTGCCTCGCCCACCGGCACGGCGACCGAGATCGCCATGCAGCGTTCGCCCGCCGATCCGTAGCCAGCCCCGATCAGCGCATCGACCGCCTGGTTCATGTCGGCGTCGGGCATGATGATCATGTGGTTCTTGGCGCCACCGAAACACTGCGCCCGCTTGCCGCTCGCCGCGGCGCGCGAATAGACATAATGCGCGATGGGCGTCGAGCCGACGAACCCCACCGCCTTGATGTCGGGATCGTCGAGGATCGCGTCGACCGCTTCCTTGTCGCCATTGACGACATTGAGGATGCCGGGCGGCAGGCCCGCTTCGAGAAAGAGTTCGGCCAATCGCATCGGGCAGGAGGGATCGCGCTCCGACGGCTTCATGATGAAGGCATTGCCGCAGGCGATGGCGGGGGCGCATTTCCACAACGGGATCATCGCCGGGAAATTAAACGGCGTGATGCCGGCGACCACGCCCAACGGCTGGCGCATCGAATACATGTCGATGCCCGGCCCCGCGCCATCGGTATATTCGCCCTTCAGCAGATGCGCGATGCCGCAGGCGAATTCCGCCACCTCGACGCCGCGCTGCAGATCGCCCAATGCGTCCGGAATGGTCTTGCCGTGTTCCATCGAAATCAGCGCCGCCAGTTCCTCGCGATGGGTGGCCGCGAGTTCGAGGAATTTCATCATCACCCGGGAGCGGACCTGCGGGTTCTTCGCCGCCCAGGCGGGCTGTGCTGCCTTGGCGTTCTCGACGGCAGCCCGCATTTCCGCGGCTGAAGCCAGAGCGACCCGCGCCGAAACCTCGCCGGTATTGGGATTGAACACATCGGCAAAGCGGCCCGAACTGCCCGGAACCCTCTTGCCGCCGATGAAATGCCCGATTTCCTTGACCATGCGCCTGACCCTCGATTGTGAGAAGGCCGACAAACTAGAGAGCCGCCGCCCCCCATGCAAGGCTCAGGCGCTACTTACTCCTTGCTGGCGACGCCCGGCACCCAGACATAGCCCTCGTCATCGACGATGACGCATTCGCGCAGTCCATGCGGCTTGTCGATTGCGCCCGCCAGCACCGTCCAGCCGCCGGCCCTTGCCCGGCGCTCCGCCTCGTCCGGATCGCAGCCGTAAATGCGCAGCTCGACGCCGGCGCCCCGCGCTTCGACGCCCGCCACCACGCCCGACAGTGGATGATCCAGGTAGGTGTGATCGGCATGGAACATGAAGTCGAAGCCATTGAGCCGCATCGCGGCGAAATCCTCGTCATCGTAGAAACTGATGGCCCCCAGCACGCCGGTTGCGAACTTCACCGCGCGCGCCACATCGCTGACCAGCAGGTTGAAGCCCAAGCCCCGCAACTGCCGCCCATAGTCGGGCGCTGAAATCGGTGGCGTCTTGCCGGAGGCACGCTTTTTCATGGCCCTCGGTAATACGCTCCCGCGATATTGTCCAATCCACCTCGCGAGACGGGAAGCATTCCGCTTTTCACGGCAGCGGCGCGCCGGGCAGCGCCAGGGCCTTCAACTCCGTCATGGGAAATACGCAAGCGAAGCTCCCTTCGGCATAGGAGCCAACCGTGTATTCGTCGAATTGCAGGCTACCCTCGGTTTCGGTGATCGACCAGCGGCTCAGCGTCGCCACATGTTCGGCGATCACCTCCTTGTTCAGTTGCGCGTCTTGGGCCGGATCGTAGGCCGGATCCTCGAAGCGCTGTTTCTTCTCCGCCGCGATCTGCCCGTAGCAGGCCTCTGCCAGTTTCGCCGCCATGGGCTCGGAAAACCAGTCGCTGACCGCAAGCTCCTTGCCCGTCTTCATGCCGATATTGATGGTGCTGCTGAAATGGGCGGAATGCGCGCCGCCGTCATAGGATTCCTGCATAACCCGCGCCAACAGCAGATCCGTCGACAGATAGCCGACCGAGGCGAAAGCGAGATAGGAATAACTCACATCGCTCCGCTCGATTTTCTGCCTTCCGAGCGGAAGCTTCTGCATGAGTTCGCCGATCCAGGCGTTGAACCGCTTCTCTCCCGCCGATTGCGGCTTGGCGAACCGCGTCATCTCGATGTCGAGCCCATAGGCGCCGGGCCCTGGCTCCTGCGCGATGTAAAGCGGGATCAGGCGGCTGCCATTGCCCGGGCCGCTTTCGGGCTCTCCCTGCAACCGGGTGAGGCGCTGCCGCGTGCGTTCGCCGATGCAGGATTTGATCTCGGGCGGGCTTCCAGTTCCGCACTGCTTCTCGCGCTCGGCGATAAAGCCCCGTTGCGACAGCGCCAGCATCTTCTTTTCCGCCGATGTCGACAGCGTCCGCACCTCGCGATAGGCCGCCGCCATCGCGTCGTCGGCGGCAAGCAGGTTCTGGTCGGCGCAGATCGCCGTCTCGACCACCGTCGCCGCCTTGCCGCAATCCATCGCCGCCGCCGGAGCCGCGCCGATAAAAAGTGCTGCGCCCACGCTAACCGGTATTCGCATAGGCTCTCGTCCTCCACAATTCGCGGTAAGCCTCGAGGCCTTCGATCTCCGCCGCCGTGACCGCCGTTACTTTCAACGCCACTCGCGGAAGCCTGCCATCGGGCATCAAAGCGAGACAGGCCGCACCCGCCGCCGTTCCGTCGCGAAGATCGCTCGCCAGCACCCGCTGGCCCGGCTGCAATGCGGCGAGCACCCGCAGGAACACGTCGTTCTGTGCGAAGGGCCCATCGACGATGATGTCATGCTTCGAGCTCACCGCATCAAGCTGCTCCGATACCATCAGCGCGCAATAAAGCGCCGCCAGCGCCGCCCGCTCTACCGGACTGCGATAGGGCTCCCCCACGATCCGGCCCTTGGCCCCCGTGCCCGGCACCGGCCCGCTCGATCCACTGAACGACGGCAGCGCCATGGTCACCCGGCTCACCAGTCTCCGCACATCGTCAAGCCGGGGCTTCACCATCGCGGCGTCCCCGGCCAGCAGTTCGAACTCCCGCCCGCCGAAGAACCGGCTGGTCGCCACCTGGCGCCCGAAAATATCGGTATTGGTCGAGGTGTCGCGCTCCTCCTGAAGCTGGCCAACGGTCGTCGAGGTATCGAAACTGATGCTCCAGGTGCCGGTCGAAAGCAGCGTGAACTGGTGCAAGCCGGACGCCAGATAGCGGACATAGTTGGCGGTTGAATCATGAATGCCGCCCAGCACCCGCCCACGGCCGCGAAACGAATCCCCACGAAATTCCGGCAGCAGCCCGCCGATGTCGTCCCAGGCTTTCACCATCGGCGGAAATAGTTTTTCCCAGCCGCGGGCGTGGACCAGCGATGAGAATCCGCCCTCGGCGATGTTCAGCAGTTGCGTCTGGCACGACATGCTGGTGATCTCGGTCACCGCCTTGCCGCTCAACCGGAATCCGACATACTGGATGTAGGGAATGACCGTGGCGATCGTCCCGAAACCTTGCGGAAATGCCATCTGCTGCCAATAGAGCTGCAATGCATGGGTGATCGCCATCGGCAGCAAGGGGCAGAACACCTCCGAGAACGGCGGCTGGATTTTCCTGTAGCCCTCGACGATCTCGGGCGGCGGCTCCGCCGTATAATCGACGACCGGCATGGCCAGTGAACCGTCCGAAGCGAGAGTCGCCAGGGCCGCGCCATGGGCACACGGCACCACCGCGTCGATAGGCAGGATTTGATCGAGCTCCGGCAGCGCGCTCCGGCAGATTGCCACCATTGGCTCCGGGTCGATATGGCGGTAGGGCGGGCCTTCGACATGGCGGCTGGCGACCTTGCGCTCGGCCACGGGCTCGCCGTGGGCTGAAAACAGCATGACCTTGGTATTCGTGGCGCCGGCATCGACGACGGCGATTCCGCGCGGTGGTTGAACAGACATCAAGGCTCCCCGTTGGCCGCCGGACTGTGCGCAATTCATAGGCGCCGCGCAAGCCGTATGGACGAAAGCCCCGCGCGGCGTTAGGGTCCGCCCCCGCTGAACCCCCCGGAGTTCCCATGCCCAAGATGAAATACCGCGATCTGCGCAAGCAAGTGATCGCCACCTGCCTTCAGATGAACGAAGACGGCATCAACCAGGGCACATCCGGAAATGTCAGTGTACGGACGGATGAGGGCTTCCTCGTCACCGCCTCCGGCATCCCCTATGACAAGATGGAGCCCGAGCACATCGTCGAGATGGACCTTCGCGGCGGTTACCTCGGTGAATACCTGCCGTCGTCCGAATGGCGCATGCACATGGACATCCTCAATGCGAGGCCCGAGGCTCAGGCCATCGTCCACACCCATTCGACCTATGCCACGGCCCTCGCCTGCCTCCGCCGCGATATACCAGCCTTCCATTACATGATCGGCGTCACCGGCGGCTCGACTCTGCGTGTCTCGGACTACGCCGAATTCGGCACGCAAGCTTTGTCCGATACCATGCTCAAGGCGCTCGAGGGCCGCAGCGCCTGCCTCCTCGCCAATCACGGCCAGATCGCCTTCGGCAACGATCTGGCCAAAGCCCTGTGGCGGGCAAGCGAGATCGAGCATCTCTGCCACCAGTATTGGGCCGCCTGCCTCGCCGGGAAGCCGGTCATCCTCGACGACAGCCAGATGACGACGGTACTCGCCCGCTTCAAGACCTATGGCGTGCAGGCAAGCGGCCTAAAATCCGCCGACGCGCCGGCCGTACAACCCCCGATCCGCCGCGACAAGAAGAAGCATAAGAGTTGAGGCCCTCTATTTTTTGAGAGGGAGATGGCGCATACATCCTATGCCTTCGCCCGCGCGGCACGCGTGGGAGAAGGTGCCCGAAGGGCGGTTGAGGGCCTTCCTTAAGCCAGCATCCACGCATGCTCCGGCGCGTTGTGGAACTTCCACGCACGCTTCGGCCCCGCCATCACATTGAGATAATAGAGATCGTAGCCATGCGTGGTGGCGCACGGGTGATAGCCCTTCGGCACCAGGGTCACGTCGCCGTCCTCGACCGCCATTGCCTCGTCGAGCGAGCGGTCGTCGGTATAGACGCGCTGGAAGGCAAATCCCTGCGGTGGATTGAGGCGATGATAGTAGGTTTCCTCCAGCCTCGTCTCATGCGGAAAATTGTCCTGGTCATGCTTGTGCGGCGGATAGGACGAGGTATTTCCGGCGGGCGTGATCACTTCGACCACCAATAGCGATTCCGCTGGCTCCCATTCCGGTATGATGTTGGTGACATGGCGGACATTGCTGCCTCGCCCGCGGGTTTCCTGCGCCAGACCCTCGGGGCCGATAATCCTTGCCGGCACGGCGCCGGTTCCGGGCGAGCTGCACACCGCCAGCGTCACATCGTTGACAGCTGTCACCTCCCAGTCCATCCCGGCGGGCACATAGACCGACCAGGGCTTGCCCGCGAAAGGCGACACGCGCTCACCGATCGAACCCAGATCATTCCCCCCGGCGCTCACGCGCCCCGTACCTGAAATAAACACCAGACAGACCTCGCGGCCTTTTTCTCCGCCTTGCGCGATTTGGCCCGCTTTCAGCTTCCACAGGTCGAAGCCGACATAGGTCCAGCCGGCGCTCTCCGGCGTGATCTGGACGACGCGGCCATAGGTCTTGGCAGGCTTGATCAGCAGGTTTGACATGGACTTCGTTTACACTCGATTGCGTTCAAGCGGCATCCTGTTTTTGCGCTTTCTCCCACAATGAAACCAGATTGCCGAAACGCTCCGCCATCTCGCTCGTAGCCTGGGCATCGCTGACACTGCCCCGGAGCCACCCCAGAGCCGCATCGCTGAAGATCGTGCGGCCCACGGCAAAGCCCTTGACCATTGGGTTTCCCGCCGCGGCGTTGAACGCGTTCTGCAGCTCGGCCTCGGGTGCTTCCAGTCCGAGCACCACGACCCCCCGGCACCATCCGTCATGTCGCGCAATCATGGCGCTGACCGCCCGCCAGCCTGCGGGCGACACCTGCGGCTCAAGCTTCCACCAGTCGGGCTTGATGCCCAGTTCGTAAAGCTGGTCGAGCGCCCGCGCCACGGTCATGTCGTCGAGCGTGCCATGCTTGCCCGAGATGATCTCGATCATCAGTTCGCGGCCGACCTTGCGCACCGCCTGATAGAGGGTGAGCAGTTTCTGTCCCTGTTCGTGCCGGAGCGAAGCCGGATCGTCGGGGTGATAGAAAGCCAGGCATTTGACCGTATGGGTCACCGGCCATTCGACAATCCTCGCGCCCACATCCTGGCTGAACTCGAAGGACAACGGCCGCGAGCCCGGCAATTCCACCGGCCGCCCGATCCACAGTCCGAGTTTGGCCGCGTCGAACATGGCGTCCCGGCCATGCGTTTCGTCAAGCAGCGTTCCGAATCCCGGCCGGCCCCCCGCCACTTTGCCGATGGCCGCGACGGCCAGCCGCTTGAAAGCCGCGATCCCCTCGCGCGGTGCTCCGGCCTTGTCGGCCAGATCTTCAAGCTGCTTGCGATGGTCGATGGCGAGCGCCAGCAACTGTCCGGGCTGCGGACGCCGCGTGGTCACCCAATGCACATGGTTGATCGCCTCGTCCTTCCTCAGCGCCTTGTGCGGGCTGCCGTGCTTGAGAAAAAACTGCAACTCCTCCCAGGTCGGAATTTCCGGCGAACAAAGTAGCCGCGACACGGCAAAGGCTCCGCAGGCATTGGCCCATGTAGCACTCGTCTGGTGCGGCTCGCCCCTGAGCCAGCCGCGGAGGAATCCCGATAGAAAAGCATCCCCCGCGCCCAGCACATTGTAGACCTCGATGGGAAATCCCTGGCCGACGATGCCGTCTTCGAGCCGCGCCGGAATCTCGGCCGGATAGACCACGCATCCCATCGGCCCCCGCTTCAACACGATGACCGCACTCGACAATGACCTGATCGTCCGGAGCGCCGCGAGCGTATCCTCCTCGCCCGCCGCGATATGCACTTCCTCTTCCGTGCCGACGATCAGGTCGCAATCGGGAAGGATGGTTTTCAGATGCGCCGAAACCGCGTCCGACTTGATGTAGCGTTCCTCGCCCGCGGCGTGTCCGGCGAGCCCCCAGAGATTGGGCCGGTAGTCGATGTCGAGCACCACCTTGGCGCCATTGGCTCTGGCGATCGCCATGGCCTTGCGCTGGGCCCGGCCGGTATGGGGCGAAGCGAAATGCGTGCCCGTCACCAGAACCGCGCCCGACGACTTGATGAAACTCTCGTCGATGTCGCCTTCGTCCAGCGCCGAGTCGGCGCAGTTGTCGCGATAGAAGATCAATGGAAACGTCTTGTCGTTCTCGACCGACAGCAGCACCAGCGATGTCAGCCGCTTGGGGTCGGTCACGATGCCGCGAATGTCGACCCCCTCGCGCCCCATCTGCTCCTTGATGAAGTGTCCCATCTGCTCGTCGCCAACCCGCGTGATCAGCGCCGATTTCAGTCCCAGCCGCGCCGTGCCGATGGCGATGTTGGACGGACAGCCGCCCGCCGATTTGGCGAAGGACGTGACATCCTCCAGCCGGGATCCGATCTGCT
>JANNSP010000070.1:0-18356 GCA_031402975.1 Hyphomicrobiales bacterium | reverse complement strand
GAGGTCAGTGATCGGCAAATCTGCTGCATCCGCTTCTGCGCTTCCGCCATCATCGACTGCAGGTAGCGATCCATCGCCTGGCGAAGCTTGTCCATGAGTTCGGCGATCCGCTCGGGGGACGCACCTTCAGCCAGCGCTCGTTCCAGTTCCTTGCGGAAAGCCTCAAGTTCCGCTCTGGCGTCGGCCAGGTCGCCTTCTTCGATGCCAATGGCGATCTGCCAAAGAAAATCGATGACGGCACTTATGCCGTCATGATCGCGGGCATAGCGGATCTGCGAAAGCGCCGTCGCAATCGCCACATGGGTTCCGCTGCCTTCAATGAGACCCTCCGGGTAAACGAGAATGGCGGCGAGCATCTTTTCCACGTCACCCGTTTCGTTGGGCTCCATGATCAGTCCACGGCGCTGCTCGATCAGCATCTTTGCCAGCGGCTTCACGAACAGCCGTTCCGGTAGTTTGAATGTCCTGACCTCGCTTGTGCTTTCGTGGCCGGCGGCGTCGCGCGCCTCGATCGCCATATCCACCATCAATCCAGCCCACGGATGGGCGGTCAGATCGGCGGTGGTCGAGCCCGTCTCCTCCTTGGGCGCCGCGCGCCGCAGGGCAATGGGGAATTGGGGAGGTTCAAAAAGGAAGACGCCATTTCCGGCGATGCCCCGGCCATCTTCCTGCGTATCCGACAGGGCGATCTCGGAGGACAGGCCGCTCACGCCGTAGTCATCGGAGGTCTTCCATTTCACCACGAGGGACGCGGATGCATCGCCCAGTGGATCGGCCGTGATGTCCACCCGCGGGGGAGTGTCGGGCACCAACACGATCGGCCAGGAAGCGATTTCAGTGCCGCCGTCGGTTATGCGCACCACGGCTGGACGGAACAGCTTCGCTTCGGCCTGGAACAGACCGGCCTGGAACTTGCTAGTTGCGGCAAATCCCGGGATTTCCTTTCCGGCTTCTCCGCCGGTTCCAAGTTCGTGAAACGTGACTTTTGGTTCGCCGGCCCCCGTCAGTCGAATGGTCAGCGAGGCATTTTCGGGAGTCACGATCTCCGGCTCGTTTCTGAGCCGCTCGAGCATCGCCGGGCTGGTCAGAAGAACGGGGGGCTTGCCGGTATAGGCAGGCGGCTTCAACCAGGCATCCAGCGCCAAGGGCGCGGCTTTCGCCAAGGGGGTGAGGCGCAGAGAATCCGTGAGGCTCGCCTGTGGGTCTCCGGGCCCCAGCAGCAAGGAAAGAACGAGAGCCAGGCCCACGGGAACCCGAAATGCCCAGGGATCGAGTTCGCGCCAGGAAGATCGTGGAATTCCCGCCCGCATACTGTCCAAACTGCGTAATTGGCGGAATCTATGTTCTTCCCACAAGGCCTGGCTCTGAGGCGCCAGAGTTTCGTCCGCCAGTTGATCGCCGAGCCCCGAGACTGGCCGGTGCGGCAACCCGGAAACAATCTCGATCCGGCGCATCGCGGCGCGGCGGGTCGGCCATACCAGTCTAAACAGGGGTTTCAACGACCACAGGAATGCCAGGGCGGATAGGCCAATCACGCCATAGCGGCTCAAATCGGGCAGTTTTGGAAGCAGGCCCGAAAAGACCGCGGCTCCCAGCAGCATCAAGACAAGAACGGGAACTTGCAGCGCCGACCACAAATGTTCCCACCCCAATGCGAAGCGGGCCTGCGAAATCTTGGCTTCGAGTCTGCGTGGGTTAGGTGCGGTCATGGCCTCAGCATGCTAACACAGATGGGCCAAATTGTGCCCGTCCGTTCCAATCACAATCAGGCGATGGTGAATGCCGGGACTACTCCTGCCAGGCAGCCAACCGGTCAAGCCCGATCAGCTCGTCATGGCTCTGCCGGGGCCGCACCAGGGCCCAGACGGCGCCGTTGACCAGTATTTCGGGCACCAGCGGCCGGCTGTTATACGTCCCCGACTGCACCGCGCCATAGGCACCGGCGGTCATGGTGGCCAGCAGATCACCCTGTTGCACCTGTGGGAGCCGGCGTGACTTGGCCAGATAGTCACCCGATTCGCAGACCGGGCCAACGACGTCGGCTGTCATGAACAGGGGCTCGTCGCCGGGCTCTGCGACGGGAATGATCTCGTGAAACGCGTCATATAGTGTCGGGCGGATCAGGTCGTTCATCGCCGCGTCCTGGATGATGAAGTTTCCGCCGTCGCCCTCCTTCAAGTAAATGACGCGCGAGACCAGCACGCCCGCGTTTCCCACGATCATCCGCCCCGGCTCCAGCACATATTTCAATCCAAGGGGACCGAGGATGCGCTTGGTCATGGCCGCATATTCATCGGGATGAGGCGGCACGTCATTGGTGCCGCGATAGGGCACCCCAAGCCCACCTCCCAGATCGAGGTGGCGGATATTGTGACCCCTCGCGCAGAGCTCCCGGGTCAATTCCGCCATCAGGCGGAATGCCTGCTCGAAGGGTTCGAGTTCGGTGATCTGGCTGCCGATATGCATGTCGATGCCGGCCACGTCGAGTCCCGGCAGGTCGGCGGCGCGGGCGTAGACTTCCGGCGCCCGGAGGTAGGACACGCCGAACTTGTTGTCCGCCTTGCCGGTGGTGATCTTGTGATGGGTTCTGGCATCGACATCGGGATTGACCCTGATCGACACCGTGGCGCGCTGGCCGGTGCGCTGGGTAATGGCCGACAGAAGTTCGAGCTCCGGCTCCGATTCGACGTTGAAGCAAGCGATGCCTTCCTTGAGGGCGATCGCTATTTCGCGCGCCGTCTTTCCCACCCCCGAGAACACGATTTTGCGGGGCGGGACGCCCGCAGCCAAAGCGCGCCGCAGTTCCCCTTCCGAGACCACGTCCATGCCTGCGCCCAGATTGGCCATGGTCTTGATGACGGCCTGATTGGAATTGGCCTTCATGGCGTAACAGATGAGATGGTCGGTCCCTTCGAACGCCTTCTCCATCACCCGATAATGGCGGACAAGGGTCGCCGTCGAATAACAATAGAATGGCGTGCCTATCTCCTCCGCGAGCGTGGCCAGGCTGACATCCTCGGCGTGCAGAATGCCGTGCCGATAGGCGAAGTGGTGCATGGTTACTGCGCCGGCTCGGAATTGGTTGGCGGCTCGGGGTCGCCGCGCACCCCACAGGCCACAAGCGACATCGACAGCAGCAGGAGCAGGAGTATGGTCTTCATGCGATCACCTTACCGCGGTTCAAGAATTTTCAGCCAGCGCTTTGCTTCACGCCGGACATTGGTGGGCGCCGTTCCGCCAAAGCTGGTGCGCGACGCAACGGATGCCTCGACCGTCAGGACCTTATAGACATCCTTGGTTATCCGGGGTTCGATTTTCCGCAGGTCGGCAAGTGCCAGGTCCGCCAGGCCACAGCCGTTCTTTTCCGCAAGCGCCACCAGCTTTCCGGTCACATGATGGGCGTCGCGGAACGGCATTTTCAGTGTACGGACGAGCCAGTCGGCGAGATCCGTGGCGGTTGAAAAACCGCTGGCGGCGGCGGCTCGCATTCTGTCCTTGTCGGGAGTCATGTCCCGCACCATTCCAGCCATCGCGGCAATCGCCAGCGACAGCGACGCGAAGGCGTCGAATGCCGGTTCCTTGTCTTCCTGCATGTCTTTGGAATAGGTCAGAGGCAGACCCTTCATCACGGTCAGGAGGGCCATCAGCGCGCCGATGATGCGGCCGGGTTTGGCCCGCACCAGTTCGGCGGCGTCGGGATTGCGCTTCTGCGGCATGATCGAGGAACCGCTGGTAAACTTGTCCGAGAGCTTCACGAAGCCGAACTGCGCCGTCGACCACAGCACGATTTCCTCGGCGAGCCGCGACAGATGCGTGGCGCAAATGGCGCAGGCGGCGAGAGACTCCAGGACAAAATCCCGGTCGGACACGGCATCGAGCGAATTGCGCGACGGCCGATCGAAGCCGAGCGCCTTGGCGGTCGACGCGCGATCAATCGGAAAGGACGTGCCGGCCAGTGCCGCAGCACCCAGCGGGTTTTCGTTCATGCGCCGGCGCGTATCGGTCAACCGCGAGCGGTCGCGGGCCAGCATTTCCACATAGGCGAGGCAATGATGGCCAAACGTCACCGGCTGGGCCACCTGCAGATGGGTAAAGCCCGGCATGATAAGCGCAGCATGGGTGGCGGCCTTTTCGGCCAGCGCCCGCTGCAGGTCGGCCAACTGCCCATCGAGATGGTCGATGGTATCGCGGACATACAGGCGAAAATCGGTAGCGACCTGGTCATTCCGCGACCGTGCCGTGTGCAGCCGCCCGGCGGCGGCGCCGATCACGTCCTTGAGGCGCTGCTCGATATTGAGATGGATGTCCTCCAGCGCCCGGGAGAAGGTGAAAGTACCCGCTTCGATTTCGCCTTCGATCTGGTCCAGTCCGCCCCGGATGGCTGCGGCATCGGCTGCCGTTATGATCTTTTGCTGGCCGAGCATCGCGGCATGAGCTTTCGAGCCCGCGATATCCTGCCGGAACAGCCGCCTGTCAAAATCGATCGAGGCGTTGATTTCTTCCATGATTGCATCGGGACCCCCTTGAAACCTGCCGCCCCACATCGCATTGGTCATTGAAAATCCTTCATTCGGGCCGAAGACCTCCGCCATGAGCGATCGAGCCAAGTCCGGACTGTTCCGGTTTTTTCCCGTGGTTCTGGCCGTGTTGGCCGGAGCCCTCGGCATTTACTGGTTCCAGAGCGATCAGCGCAAGGCTGTAACACCAACCGAATCCATCGTGAAGACGCCTGTTGCGGGGGTGAGCCGTGACCTTGCAACCGGAGCACTGGCGGCGTTTCTGGTGAAAGCGGAACGCCAGCCTGTCCCCGACATTGCCTTTCAGGACGGGAGTGGCGCTCCGTTGCGGTTGAGCCAGTGGAAGGGCCGCGTTGTTCTGGTCAATCTGTGGGCCACGTGGTGCGCTCCCTGCCGCAAGGAAATGCCGGCGCTGGCAGCGCTCCAGACGCAACTGGGTTCGGACGATTTCGAGGTCGTTGCCATCAGCCTTGACCGGAAAGGCATCGAAGCATCTTCTGTCTTTCTCAAGGAAACCGGAGCCACTTCGCTCAAATTATACGTCGAGCCGACGGCCCGGATTCTGAATGAGCTGGAGGCGATCGGTCTGCCGGCCACGATCCTGATCGATCGAAAGGGAAACGAGATCGGCCGCCTGCTGGGTCCGGCGGAATGGAACAGTCCGGAAGCAATTGCCTTGATCAAGGCGGCCCTGGCCGAAATCCAAGGTTAGATGACCAGCATGAGGCCGAAAACTAAAAAGAGTCCCAGTTTGGCAAGATAGGCGGAGAGCGGCGGCCCCTTAAATCGGTCGGCGCTGCGCCAGGTCCCGACCGCCGCGACAAGGAAATAGGCCAGCGGCGCCAGATGGGCGATGAGCGCAGGCAAAGCCAGGTCGAAATTCAGATAGAGAACCAGGGCAATCGCGGTGAATACCAGATTGAGCAGCACGCCATAGGCGCAGACAAAGACCCAGAATGCCGTCGAGAGCGGAAGTTCGCCGCGCCACAGGCGCCTGAGAGAGGAGATCATCATGTCCTCCCCGATTGGACTCATAGGCTAGCGCGTCGGTACCGGCTTTTCGCCCCGGTAGTCATAGAAGCCGCGATTGGTCTTGCGGCCGAGCCAGCCCGCTTCGACATATTTCACCAGCAGCGGACAGGGTCGATACTTCGAATCCGCCAGCCCTTCATAAAGCACCTGCATCACCGAAAGACAGGTATCGAGGCCGATGAAATCTGCCAGTTCGAGAGGTCCCATCGGGTGCCGCGCGCCGAGCCTCATCGCGGTGTCAATGGCTTCGACGCCGCCCACTCCTTCATACAGCGTGTAGATCGCCTCGTTGATCATCGGCAACAGAATGCGGTTGACGATGAAGGCGGGGAAATCCTCCGACACGGCGATCGTCTTGTGCAGCGCCGCAGTGAATTCCTTGACCGCAGCGAACGTCGCCTCGTCGGTGGCGATGCCGCGGATCAGTTCCACCAGGTCCATGATCGGCGCCGGGTTCATGAAATGTATGCCCATGAACTTTTCCGGCCGTCCCGTGGTCGCTGCGAGCCGCGTGATCGAAATCGACGAGGTGTTGGACGCGACAATGCAATCGGGTTTCAGATGCGGGCAAAGGGCCTGGAAGATTTTGCGCTTGATCTGTTCGTCCTCGACGGCGGACTCGATCACCAGATCATAGTCGGCAAACCCGTCATAGGAGGAAACACCCTTAAGCCGCTTGAGCGCTGCCTCGCGCCCGGCCTCGGTGAGCCGCCCGGACTTCACCTGGCGTGCCAGCGTGCCGTTGATGGTGGCAAGCCCGGCATCGATTCTGGCCTGGCTGACATCGTTCAGACCAACCTCGAATCCTGCCGCGGCGCAGACATGCGCGATGCCATTGCCCATCTGCCCGGCGCCAATGACGCCGACTTTCTTGATCTGCATGAGTGCCTGCATTCCTACGATATGGCGGCAAGCCTATCGCGCACGGGCCCGAAGGGCAAGGCCATTTCGCAAGTGCAGCAAAGCCTACTTTGTCAGTTTGGCCAGCTCGACGTCGAGTTCCGGCACGGCCTGAAACAGGTCGGCCACCAGTCCAAAGTCGGCCACCTGGAAGATCGGCGCTTCCTCATCCTTGTTGATGGCGACGATGATCTTGGAATCCTTCATGCCGGCCAGGTGCTGGATCGCTCCCGAAATCCCGACCGCGATGTAGAGATCGGGCGCCACCACCTTGCCGGTCTGGCCCACCTGGTAGTCGTTGGGAACGTAGCCCGCATCGACGGCGGCGCGCGATGCGCCCACCGCCGCGCCGAGTTTTTTGGCGACGGATTCGAGCAGCTTGAAATTCTCGCCGTTCTGCATGCCGCGACCGCCAGAAACGATGACTTTGGCTGAGGTCAATTCCGGCCGGTCCGACTTCGACAGGTTCTCGCTGCCATAGGTTGACAGGCCGGGATCGGTGAACGTACCCAGCTTTTCGATTGGCGCCGAACCACCTTCACCGGTCGCCGTGAAAGAGGCGGTGCGAACCGTCACCACCTTGATCCTGTCCGTCGACTGCACGGTCTGGACAGCGTTGCCCGCGTAGATCAGACGCACGAAAGTGTCCGGACCCTTAACTTCCGAAATATCGGACACCTGCATCACATCGAGGAGGGCTGCCGCGCGCGGCATGAAATTCTTGCCGTTGTTGGTCGCTGCTGCAACGATATGCTCGTAGCCAGGCGCCAGCGAAACGATGAGCGCCGCCATGGGCTCGGCCAGCGGCCGTTCGAGCGTCGGACTTTCGGCATGGAGCACTTTTTTGACGCCGGCGAGTTTCGCGGCCTGGGCCGCCGCTTGGCCGGCATTATTCCCAGCCACCAGCACATGCACGTCGCCGCCCATCTGTAGAGCCGCCGTCAGCGCCTTGTGGGTCGCATCCTTGAGCGCTGCGTTGTCATGTTCGGCGATCAATAGGACGGTCATCCGAGGGCTCCTGCTTCCTTGAGTTTGGAGACGAGTTCCGCCACCGATTTGACCTTGACGCCCGCCAGGCGCTTCGGCGGCTCCACCGTCTTCACCACCTTGAGCCGCGGCGTAACGTCGACGCCATAATCCGCCGGCGATTTTTCAGCGAGCGGCTTCTTCTTCGCCTTCATGATATTGGGGAGCGACGCGTAGCGCGGCTGATTAAGGCGAAGATCGGTCGTCACGATCAGCGGCATCTTGACTTTCAGCGTCTGTAATCCACCGTCGATCTCGCGCGTGATCGTCGCTTCACCGTCGCCCGGCTCGAGCTTCGAGCAGAAAGCGGCCTGGGCCCAGCCAAGCAACGCCGCCAGCATTTGTCCCGTCTGATTGCAGTCGTCGTCGATTGCCTGCTTGCCGAGGATGACGATGTCGGGCTTTTCCTCATCGACCACGCCCTTGAGAATCTTGGCGACGCCCAACGGCTCCACGTAAGTGTCGCTCTTCACCAGGATGGCGCGATCCGCCCCCATGGCAAGTGCGGTTCGGAGCGTTTCCTGGGATTGCGCCGGACCGATCGACACGGCGATCACCTCGGTCGCCTTGCCCTGTTCCTTGAGGCGGACTGCTTCCTCGATGCCGATCTCGTCGAAGGGGTTCATCGACATCTTGACATTGGCCAGCTCGACACCGGAACCATCGGATTTGACCCGGATCTTGACGTTATAATCGACCACCCGCTTTACAGCGACCAAAACCTTCATGGGAGCCTCGTTGGAGAATTGTGGCGGAACCTAGAGACGGTCACCCCTTGAGTCAATTCCGCAACCGGCAGTCCTGACATGGATGCGACGCCTCGCTCAGTCACCCACCCGTATGAGAAGCCGCGACCGCAGCACGAAGGTGATGGCGAGGCCCGCCAGGAAGCCCCCGATATGGCACCACCAGGAAACTTCCACGTCGCTCTCGGAGGCGAGGAACATCGACACGATCTGCAGGGCGAACCAGCCGCCCAGCACCCAGACAGCGCCGATGCGCAGCGGCAGCCGCATGAACAGCAGGATCCAGATGCGAGCCCTTGGATAAAGCAGGATATAGGCGCCGATCACGCCCGAAACCGCGCCGGATGCGCCGATCAGCGGGGCTGGCGACAGCGGCGTCATCAGGATATGGGCGAGACCTCCGGCCACGCCGGTCAGCAGATAGAAGATCAGAAACGCCACGTGGCCGAAGGCATCCTCGATATTGTCGGCGAAGACCCACAGGAACAGCATGTTGCTTCCGAGATGGATCCACCCCGCATGCAGAAACATGTAGGTGAACAGGGTCAGCGGCTCGGCCACCGGATTGAACGACAGTCCCGCCGCCTGGCCGGTGAATTCCGCCGGAACGATCCCGTAGCCCGAGGCGATCGCAAATATCACCTCCTCGTTCCAGGCGCCGGTAGTCAGGAACACCACGATGTTGGCGGCCATGATGGCAACGGTCACGAACTGGAACCGGATGATCCTGAGCGGCGTGTCGTCGTGCAGCGGAATGAACATCAGCGCGTTTTTCCGGGCACCCACAGAACATCGCCGGCGGCCTTCGCATTGACCCACCGGCTGGCGACAAAAAGAAAATCCGACAGCCGGTTGACATAGGCGATGGCGGCGGCGCTCACGGTTTCGCCGGGCTGATGACTGAGTTCGACCATCAGCCGCTCGGCGCGGCGGCAGACGGTGCGGGCCAGATGGAGATAGGCGGCCGCTGGATGTCCGCCGGGCAGGACGAACGACCGCAGCGGCTCCAGCTCCTCGTTTAGTAGATCAATTTCGGTTTCAAGGCGCGAACTCTGGGACGGAAGGATGCGCAGCGGCTCATAGCCCAAAGTCTGACCTCTGTCGGGCACGCAAAGGTCGGCGCCGAGGTCGAACAATTCATTCTGGATGCGGGACAGCATCTGGTCGAGTCTTTCAAGACCGGAAACCCCCGTATGGAGTCTGACGATTCCGATGACCGAATTGGTTTCGTCGATCGTGCCGTAGGCTTGAATGCGGACATCGGATTTCGGCACACGTTCGCCATTGCCCAGCGCCGTTTCGCCGCCGTCGCCGGTGCGCGTATAGATGCGATTGAGAACGACCATGGGTCTTTGCCTATCGCGAATGACAGGGCAATTCTACTCGTTTCTGAGGAGAGGGGCAGGCCGTGCCGAGAGCGCCCGCCAGGTCACGGCCAATCCGCCCAGAACCGTCATGGCCATGGCGATGAGGGCTGTCATCGCCGCCGTGCCGACGGGAAGCGTCCACGGCAGTTCGAGGACGTAGCGGGCCAGGAACCAGGATGCCGCCGACCCGGCCACGATGCCGAAAATGGCCGAGGCGAGGCCAAGGGCCGCATATTCGATGACGAAGGCGCCCATCAGCTGGCGCCGCGAAGCGCCATAGGTTTTCAGGATCACGGCGTCATAGACGCGACCCGACAAGCCTGCCGCGAGCGCACCCGCAAGAACCAGGACACCGGTCAGGAGGGTCAGGGAATTGGCGGCGCGGATGGCGGCCAGCATCTTGCCGAGAAGATCGCTGACGATGCCGATGGCGTCCTTGACTCGCACCGCGGTCACCGAGGGAAAGGCGCGCGCCATGCGGTTCAGCAATTGCGCCTCGTCGCCCCCCTCCATTTCGACGGTGACGATATGGCTGTGGGGGGCCGCCTTCAGGGTGTTGGGCGAGAACACCATGACGAAATTGATGCCGAGGCTCCGCCAGTTCACCTGCCGCAGATTGTGGACGCGCGCCGTCACGTCGCGGCCCAGCACATTGACGGTGATCTCGTCGCCGATCGAAACGCCGATACCGTTGGCGATCTCGTCGACGAGCGAAACCAGTGGCGGGCCGTCATAGTTTTCCGGCCACCACTCGCCCGCGACAAGTTTCGATCCTTCCGGCAGGACCGCGGAGTAGGTCAGGCCCCGGTCGCCGCGCAGCGCCCAGTTCGATTCAGGCGCTGCCTTGACCTTGTCCGCCGCGGTCCCCTTCACGCTGACGATGCGGCCGCGCATCATCGGCGCCGATCCGACCGCCTTTACGCCATTCTCGCTTTTTACCGCCTGGGTGAAATCCGGAAGCTCCTCATTGCGCACATCGAGGAAAAAAAATGCAGGCGCCTTGTCGGGGATGCCGGAGCTCAGTTCATCGCTGATCGTCCGGTCGGTGATGGCAAGGGTGACGAAGAGGGTCAATCCCAGTCCCAGCGCCAGAATGACGGATGCCGAGGCGGAGCCCGGCCGATAGATATTGGAGATGGCGTAGCGCCACACGATGGAGGAAGGCTTGGGCATGGCACGGGCGGCGGCAATGATGACGGTGGCAAGTCCCAAGAGAATCACAAAACTCGCGGCCAGACCCGCCAGGAAATAAGCGGTGAGGCGAGCTTCCTCGAAACTGATGAATACCACGGCTCCAATCGCTAGAAGAGCCAGCGCAATGGCAACAAGGTCGATAGCGCCTGGAAGCCCCTGGGCCGGCAGGATGCGGTGCCGGAACAGCGCCGAGGCCGGGACCTCTCTGGTGCGGGCTAGCGGCCACAAGGCAAAGGCCAGCGTCACCAGAAATCCGAGGACTCCCGCCACCAGAAGCGGCACGCCCTCGATGCGGGCGGAAAGTGGCAGTGGCAGAATATCCGAAAGCAGTCCCTGCGCGATCGACGGCGCCGCGGCGCCTATTCCCAGGCTGACGGCAATAGCAATCAGGGCGACCAGAAGAATCTCGGTGAGGTAAATGCCGAACACATCTCGCGACTGTGCTCCCATGCATTTGAGCGTGGCGATGGTGTTGGTCCGCCGGCTGACGAAAGCCGAAACCGCATTGCCGATCCCGGCGCCGCCTACGATCAGGGCCGAGATGCCGACGAGCGTCAGGAAATAGGACAGCCGCTCGACAAAGCGTTCGGCGCCGGATGCGGCGTTGTCCCTCGTCCTGATGCGCCAACCGGCATCCGGGAACTGCGTTTTTGCATCATTTGTCACGGCGCGCGCCGCACGAAGCGACGTGTCCCCGACAAGTTTCAGCCGGTAGCGCCAGGTGATCAGGCTGCCCGGTTGGACAATCCCAGTCGCCTGCAACGCCTCCTCGCGGAGCAGCAGCCGGGGGCCAAGCACGATACCATCCGATATGCGGTCGGGCTCGCTGGCGATGAGACCCCGGATCTCAACTTCGATCGCCCCGAGTTTCACCCTGTCGCCGGTCTTGATGCCCAGGCGGCCGAGGAGCAGCGGGTCGGCCAGGGCCCCGTGAACGCCGTTTCGGCTCTCCAGGGCCGGCGCAGCCGCGCTCCCATCCTCCAGCGTCAACGCGCCATAAAGTGGATAGGCGGAATCGACTGACTTCACTTCGACGAGCGTTGCGGTTTCGCCAGCCACCGCCATGGCGCGAACGGTGGCAACCTTGCTGATCCTGCCCTTGCCTTCGATGAATTTCAATTCTTCGGGGGTAGCCTGGCGATGGACCAGGGAAAACTCGACGTCGCCGCCCAGCAAAGGTTGGCCCTGTTCGTCGAGGCCCCGCTCAACCGCCGCCGACAGCGACCCGATGATGGCGATGGTCGCCGTGCCGAGCGTCAGGCAGGTGAGAAAAATCCCGAACCCCTGCAGGCCGGAGCGGAGATCGCGCAAGGCGAAGCGCATCCACAGAGCGATATTCACGGATGACTGCCCGACACGATTCGGCCATCGCGCACCTCGGCGATGCGGTCGCAGCGTGCTGCCAAAGCGCGGTCATGGGTGACCAGAAGCAGCGATGCGCCACCCTCTTTCCGCAACTCGAAAAGCAGATCGATGATCTGCTCGCCGGTCTCCTGGTCGAGATTTCCCGTGGGCTCGTCGGCCAGGATGATCCGCGCGCCCGACACCAGAGCGCGGGCAATTGCCACTCGCTGCTGTTCTCCCCCGGACAACTGACCGGGATAGTGGCTGAGGCGGTGGCCCAGCCCCACTCGTTCGAGGCCAAGCGTGGCCAGGGCCATGGCGTTGGGAACCCCCTTGAATTCCAGCGGCACGGCGACGTTTTCGAGCGCGGTCATGGTCGGAATGAGGTGGAAGGACTGGAACACGATGCCGATATTGTCGCGCCGGAAAGCGGCGAGCTCGTCTTCGCTCTGCCCGTTAAGCTTGATGCCGGCCACTTCGACGCTGCCGGAACTTGCCTGTTCGAGACCCGCTATCACCATCAGCAGCGTGGTCTTGCCCGAGCCCGATGGTCCGACGATCCCCACAGCCTCGCCGCGATTGGCGGCGAAGTCGGCGCCGCGCAGGATTTCAACACGGCCTGCCAGGCTCGGCAAGGTCAGGCGCACATCTGTCAGGGAGACGGTTAAGGGGGTCATCGCAGCCCTAGATGGCGGTGACCAGCCGATTTGTCGAGGTATGGCTCGCGCTTGTTTAGACTGGCCGTCTATCCTACCTATTCCGCATGTTGCGTTTTTTTGGCATTTTCGGCCTTGTTTTTTTGCTCTGCCAGCCCGTCTGGGCCAAGCCCATAACCATTCTGGCCCTCGGTGACAGCTTGACAGCCGGTTACGGTCTTGCCGAGGAAGAAAGTTTCCCATCCAGGCTGGAGGATGCATTGCAGGCCGGAGGCCACGATGTCCGCGTCATCAATGCCGGCGTTTCCGGCGACACGGCCCAGGCGGGTCTGTCGCGACTCGATTGGGCGCTGACCGAGGAAGTCCAGGCCCTGATTGTCGAACTCGGCGCCAACGACGTTTTGCGCGGCCTTGATCCCGGCCAGGCGGAAACGGCGCTCGACGCCATCCTCGCTGAAGCCGCGGAGCGGCAGCTTCCGGTCTTGCTGGCCGGAATGCGGGCGCCTCCCAATCTCGGTCCCGGCTACGCGGAGCGGTTCGATTCAATCTATCCGCGCCTGGCCGAAAAGTACCAGGCGCTGCTCTATCCCTTTTTCCTCGATGGGGTGGTGACCGATCCCTCCCTCAATCAGGCCGACGGCCTGCATCCCAACGGAAAGGGCGTCGATGTGGTGGTCAGCCGCATCCTGCCAAGCGTCATCCAGCTTCTGGGGCGCATCGAGAAAAAATAGCGCTTGGCGTTTTTTCGAATCACGCTAGCCTTGGCCCAGCGCGTTCCGAGCAATCCTTAACGTCAGGAGGCCCGCCATGCCGCGACTGTTCACCGGACTGGAAATTCCAGCCGATGTCGCATTCGATCTCGACCTGATGAAAGGGGGGATCGCCGGTTCGCGCTGGATCGACCGTGAATCATTCCATATCACGCTGCGTTTCATTGGCGATATCGACGATGGGCTGGCCCGCGAGATTGCCTATGAGCTCGATGGCGTCGAGGCGCGGCCGTTCTCGCTCCGGCTCAAGGGCCTCGATGTTTTCGGCGGCAACAAGCCCCACACGCTCTATGCCGGGGTCGAGGAGAATGCCGGCCTCCGCCGTTTGCAGTCCATTCATGAACGCATCTGCCAAGTCTTGGGACTTGGGGCCGACCAGCGGAAATTCACCCCGCACGTCACGTTGGCGCGGCTGAAGGTTCCGGAAATGCGCAGCATCCAGCATTTCCTCGCCGCGCACAGCCTCTACAAGAGCCGGCTGTTCGACGTCCACCGTTTCGTGCTGTTTTCCTCACGGCCATCGCGCGGAGGGGGACCGTATGCCGTCGAGGAATCCTATCAGTTGCAGCCCGTCCTATGACCGAAAAACCCCTTCTGGGCGTCGAACGCGTCAAGGCGCTGCACGGTCTGACGGGCTGGACCGAGGCCAAGGGCCGGGACGCGATCACCAAGACGTTTCAGTTCAAGTCGTTCAACCGGGCCTGGGGGTGGATGAACCGGGTGGCGCTCCATGCGGAAAAGACCAACCATCATCCGGAGTGGCTGAATGTCTATGGCCGGGTAGATGTGACGCTGTCCACCCATTCGGCCGGTGGCGTGACGGAGAAGGACGTTAACCTCGCAGGCAAAATGAATGACTACGCAAAGACCTGAATCGGCTTCCGCTTGACGGCGGAGTGCCGGGTTCCCATATTCGCCGGTACGAACTTTGGAGGGACAACAATGGCTGAACTGAGATATCCGACCCAGACCCGCGGCGGCACACGCGCCGAGATCGACCAGGGTCTCCGGTCCTATATGATGGGCGTCTACAACTACATGGCGCTCGGCGTCGCCTTGACCGCGATCATCACCATGGCGGTGGCTACGAGTCCGGCCGCGATGGAGACCGTCAACTCGCTCAAATGGGTGTTCTTCATTGCCATCCTTGGGTTGGGCTTCCTCGCGCCGCGCCTGATCCTGTCCGGCAATACCGCAATGGCCCATGCCGCCTATTGGGGTTATGTCGGGCTCTGGGGCCTGGCGATAGCACCCATGGTGGGCACCTACCTGGCGGTCTCGCCGGGCATCGTCACTCAGGCTTTTCTGATCACGTCCGTGACTTTCGGTGCCACCAGCCTCGCCGGCTACGTAACCAAGCGTGACCTGTCGGGCCTCGGCGCCTTCTTCATGATGGCCTCGATCGGCATCATCATCGCCATGATGGTCAACGTGTTCTTTTTCCAGAGCACGATGATGAGCCTCATCACCTCGATCGTCACGGTTCTCCTGTTCGCGGGCGTAACCGCCTACGAAACCCAGATGATCAAGCAAATGTATGTGGAAGGTGACACGCCCGGAGTGACGAATGGCAAGTCGATCTTCGGCGCCTTCGCTCTCTACGGCAGCTTCATCACCATGTTCATTCACATCCTGAACATTCTCGGCATCGCCAATCGCGAATAAGGCTGCTCAACGACTGCCTACATGCCCGGCCTCACCGCCGGGCATTTCTGTTTCAGATGGAAGACAGTTTCGGCTGCCGCGCCAGGACGCGAAGGACCTGGGCCAGATCCTGTCCCCGCTTCAGGATCAGGCCGCCTTGGGCGATGACCGCGTAAAGTCCCTGCCTGCGCGCCAGCGCCGGGTCCTTGACGATACGATAAAGCGGCACCTCGCTGGTTCGCCGGAACACCGAAAATGTCGCCTTGTCGCGGCTGAAATCGAGGGCGTAGTCGCGCCACTCGCCGGCGGCCACCATGGTGCCGTACAAACCCAATATGATACTTAGTTCCTTCCGGTCGAAGGCAATCTGTCCCTGGCGCCGGTCGGCTCCCGCCCTGGCAATGGAAATTTCCGGTTGGGGGCCAGATCCCCCAAACCGGAAAGGAATTATCGGTTCCGTCTCGTCCACCTGAACAATCGTCCAACAGCGAAATTCCCCCGGATGATGAACCCGAAGGCATGATCTGGCAAGCCTCTCCGGTCCCGCGGAAATCTTGTTTCCGCCGCAATCCGATCAATGTCTTGCCCACGTCGGCGGCAAATATCCGTTCGTTGCCTCTAAGGTCCGGCTGAAAATCGAAGCGACCCGGAAATCTCAGCCCCCCAGCCCCCCGGAGCTTTGGCTCGAGGCCGGACCATTCATCTCCTCAGGGAGATCAGAGTATTGCGTTGTGTAGTGCGGCCGGGACAGACCCGGCCGTTTTTTTTGGCGGTTGTGGTGCCAGCGTTCAACCACCACATACGGGCTTCTCAGAGGAATATCCGTGTCAGCGAACGGCCAGTACAGGCAGCCCATCCTTTCGACCGCGGCCCCGCCCGGAACGGTTCTCGAAAAGTCGGTCATCGGCGTCATCGTCATCGCGGCGCTGCATTTCGGCAGCGAACTGTTCGTGCCACTGGCGATTTCGGTGCTGCTGGCATTTTCATTGTCACCCGTCGTGCGCTTTCTCCGGCGCCGCCGCGTACCGCAGGTTCTGGCCGTCATTGCAACCGTCCTCTCGACCTTCGTCATCATTTTCTTCATTGGCGCCGTCGTCACCACGCAAGTGACCGAACTCGGAAGCGAATTGCCGCGCTACCAGTCGGCGCTTCAGGAGAAAGTCAAGGCGATCAGCAGCCTGACGGGCGGAGAGGGTGGCGCCATCGAGCGCGCCGGCGACACCCTGCGGAAGCTGCAGGAGGAGCTGGAAAAGGATCAGGCCCCGGATCCCAATCAGGCTCAATCAGGTGAATTGAGAGGCGATACGGAGCGGCCGATCCCGGTCGAGGTCCACCCACCGCCCCCCACCGCCGTCGAGCAGATCACCACCATCATCGGCGTGGCGATGTCGCCACTGGCCACCGTGGGCATCATCGTGGTCTTCGTGATATTCCTGCTGATCCAGCAGAAGGATGTCCGCGACCGGGCGATCCGGCTCATCGGCACCCATGACCTCGAACGGACCACGACCGCTCTTGACGATGCCGGCCGCCGGCTCAGCGCCTATTTCCTCACTTTGGTCCTGATGAATGCGGGCTTCGGCGTGGCGATCGGCCTTGGCCTGTGGCTGATAGGCATCCCCAACCCCATTTTGTGGGGCATTCTGGCTATGCTGATGCGATTCATGCCGATGGTCGGCGTGTTCATCGCCGCCGCCATTCCGGTCGTGCTCGCCGCGGCGGTCGATCCCGGCTGGATGATGCTGGGCGCCGTCATCGGGCTCTATCTCGTCGCCGAAGGATTCATGAATCTCGTGGTGGAGCCGCTAGCGCAGAGCTCCTCCACCGGTCTGTCGGCGCTCGCCATCCTGCTGGCGGCGGCGTTCTGGACGCTGTTGTGGGGCCCGATCGGACTGCTGATCGCGGTGCCGCTGACGGCGGTTCTGGTCGTCCTGGGGCGGCATGTGGAGGGGCTGAGTTTCCTCCATGTCCTGCTGGGCGACACACCAGCCCTGACGCCGGCCGAAAGTTTCTATCAGCGCATGCTGGCCGGAGACCCCCATGAAGCGGCCGAGCAGGCCGAAAGCCTGCTCAAGGACATGCCGCTCATCGACTACTTCGACGATGTGGTGATGGAGGGCCTGCGGCTGGCGCAGACCGACGCTCATCTGAAGAAGCTGGAGCCATCGCGGCTCCCCGACATCTCCGACACCGCCTCCACCATGATCGAAACGCTGTCGGATCACATGGTGGAAAGCAACGCCGAAACCGCGGGCGCGGTCGCAGCGATCCCTGAAGTCTGGCGCGCGCCAGGGGCCATCACCTGCGTGGCCGGGCAGTCAGCCCTCGACGAGTTGGCCTCGACCATCATCGCGCAACTCCTGCGCCACCGGGGCTTCGATCCCAAGCTCATGACCATGGCGGACGTGTCGGCGGCGAACCTCGCGGGCGCCGAGATCAATGGAACAAAACTGGTCATCATTTCCATGGTCGATATCGACCACCGTGGGGCCTATCTCAAGTTTCTGGTGCGACGGCTCAGGCGCATCCTGCCACATGCCCGCTTTCTCGGCGGTTTCTGGAAACACGACGAGGGCAATATCCGGCTGGCGGAGATCGCCGGGGTGGTGCCGGACACGGTCAAATCCCTGGCCGAAGCCGTGGCTTTTTGCGTGAACCAGGCCATGAAAGATGCGCCGGTACCGGTTGCGGCTGAAGCTGCCGCCGCCACTTGACCGGGCGGCCCGCAAATCCGATATGGCGCTCCACAGTTTTTGTTTCACGAGGGTATGATGGCCAAGGCGGCGAAAAAGAAAACCGTTTCGGATGCGCCGGAATCGCATGAATTCCGGGCCGAGGTGGCGAAGCTTCTGCATCTTATGGTGCATTCGGTCTATTCGGACCGCGACGTCTTTCTGCGCGAGCTCATCTCCAACGCCGCCGATGCCCTCGACAAGCTGCGCTATGAGGCGATCGCCAGCCCCGAACTCCTGGGCGACGACCCGTCGCTGAAGATCACGCTTGCCGCCGGCAAGAAGGCGAAAACCCTCACCGTCAGTGACAACGGCATCGGCATGACGCGCCATGAACTCGTCGACAATCTCGGCACCATCGCCAAGTCAGGGACGATGGCCTTCGTGGAAAACGCCCGCAAGGCCCAGGGCGAGGTCAACCTGATCGG
>JANNSP010000069.1:0-10823 GCA_031402975.1 Hyphomicrobiales bacterium | reverse complement strand
CAGGTCGGGATCGTCCTCGACGACAAGCAGCCGCATCTTCGCTTCCACACCCCCAATGGTAAAGTTGCCCTACTGGATGTCCCCGGTGGCGGCATCGACGCGCACCCTGATGACCCTGTTACCCTGTTTCAGCTTGACAATATAGAGGGAGCCGCGAAGCTGCACGCCCAAGGGCTTGGCCTGCGGCGTCACCCCCATGGCGATGCGCAGCGCCTGTGACGGCTTGATAACGCGGGGCGCCTGCTCGCTGTATTGCTCGACATCGTCAAACCCCTGCTCCTGCGCCGCGGCAGGCACCACGGAGAGGAATGCCGCCAGCGCCGCCGCCTTCAACCAGGCCAAGCTTGTGAAAGAATGATCCATGCCGGTCCCGGTTCTAGGATGGGTTAGCTGAACCGAGGATGAATGAATATGTGATGGAGATCACAGATTGCCGCCTTGTCCTCGCCCGCGAAAGCGGAAGAGGAAGGGGCCCCGCTGCGAAGCAGTGGGGGAGGTGAGGGGCCTCCGGCAAGAAGTCAAGAATTTCAACCCGACCTTTGAAACCGCCATTTCAGTTGGCATAAACATGGGAATACCCAAGACAAAATGCAGCATGATCAATATGATTAATTGCAGCGAATTTTGGCGGACGCTTTATTTCAATGCCGACAAGTTATTGGGTGTCGATCATAGCAGTTACGGGGTGGCTGGTGGCAACATTTGCTCTAGCACAACCCCCAAGTGGCGAAGGGGTGCGCGCTGAACGCCCACCCGTAGAAGAACAGAGTGCAGGGCAAGAAAGTAGCCGCAAGACCAGCTCCCAAGAATTTTCTGTTCCTGTTCGGATTATCGAAAATCCAATAGAGGCCGAAAGAACCAGGAATCGCGAGCAGAAATCCGATCAGCGCGAGGCCGAAAATTTGGAGGCCCAACGCAAGGCTGCTGATGCCGCCGACAGAAGCGCCACCGCCGCTGAATGGCAAAAGATACCCACATTGGCGCAAATCATCCTCGCAGCCGTCGGAACGTTCGGTTTTATTTTGTCCCTCATTTATACAGTAAAAAGTACCAAAACGGCTCTGCGGGCTGTTGAAATAGCGAGACTCGACCACCCCGCTAAGTTTGAGTTCCCGCGAGCGGCTGTCTACGTTCTGGACGGCAAAACAAAGCGACTCCCCAAATTCCAGCCGGGAGAAACACTTCACGGCGTTGTATACGCTCTCAACGTCGGCAACTTTCCCGTGGCTCTGGCGCAAACCGAAGACAAGCGGGGTCATTCTGACTGCTATTTTCATTGGCAGCAAGGTGATTTCATTCCCATGCTCGAAGCTCACGAGCGTTACGGCAAAGAAATCAACGGCGGGGGAAATCCATTGCATACCCCAAACGGCCCTGTGTTGAGGCCGCAACAATCCGCCGGATGGAATCTGGAAATTGAGGTACCCGCCGATTTTGTTTTCGGGCGAAGAAAATGGAACCGCACCTTGTTCATGAGTGGCGTAGTCCGGTTCAAGCCGGAGGGAAGCGAATTTCGTTCCGCCATACATTTCAGCAAACGCTACGACCCCAAGAAACAGCGTTTTGAGGATTGCGATGACTAGGAGCGCTCCAAGCCACCGCACGGCTGGTCGCCGCCAATGATAGCGCAATGCGTATGAGGCACCCCAAAGAATCGCCCTTAGCGACGACAGCATTATCGGAGGCCCGCATGGCGCGGTGATCGGGCGGTGGTACGCCCCAGCACCATCCCCGCCACCTTCTCCACCGACCGTCCGCCGATATATCCGCCCATGCCGATCGTCAGACCAGCAGCCGCACGCTGTCAATCTTTAAATTCCTATCTTAGGCTTTTTCTTTTAGACCATGCCCCGTGACCCATCCCAAGCTATTGTCTCACCATGGATATTCGTCAGCTTCAGTATCTGGCGGCTCTCGCCCGGGAAAAGCATTTCACCCGCGCGGCGCAGGCCTGCCATGTCACCCAGCCCACTTTGTCGGGGCGGATCCGCCAGCTCGAACAGGAACTTGGGGTGCCCATCGTGGAGCGTGGCCAGCGTTATATCGGTTTGACGCCGGAGGGCGAGCGCGTCCTCAAATGGGCCCATCTCATCCTCGACAACTGGCAATCGCTGCAACAGGAGCTGGGCCAGATCCGCAACGTCAAGGGCGAGCTTGTCGGCCGCCTGGTGATCGGCGTCATCCCCTCCGCACTCCCCATGGTGTCGCTGCTCACAAGGGCGCTACAGGCCGAGCAGCCGCGCGTCGATTTCGCCGTCCTGTCCCACAGTTCCGAGGAAATCATCCGTGGACTGCATGATTTCTCGCTCGAAGCCGGCGTCACCTATCTCGACAACGAACCGGTCCAGGGCCTCTTGCAGGCGCCGCTCTACCGGGAGCGCTATTGTCTGTTCGTGGCCGAAACCCATGGGCTCTCGAAACGCGAAACCGTCACCTGGCTCGAAGCGGCACAGGAGCCTTTGTGCCTCTTGACCCCCAACATGCAGAACCGCCGGATCATCGACCGGGCCTTCCTCGCCGCCAGCGCCCATCCTTCGCCCCGGCTTGAAACCAATTCGATTACCAACCTGTTCGCCAGCGTGCGCTCGATGGGGCTCGCCTCCATCATGCCGGAATATTTCCTCAACATACTCGGGCCGCTTCAGGCGATCCGCGCCATTCCGCTGAGCGACCCCAAGGTCGAGCATTCGGTGGGCCTCGTCGCCATGACGCGCGATCCGCTGTCGCCGCTCATCTCGGCCCTGTTCGCGGCGGCGCGAAAATTCCCCGATCAGCGTTCCCTATGAGCCGATAGACGGCAGCGATTGGCCTTTCGGTCCGCTTTCGGCCATAAGACGCCATGACCACGCTGATCGACAGAAAAGCGCCCGCCGGCCCCGCCGCAGGCATAGCCTTGCATTACGGCAACAAGCCCGATGCGCTGATCGAAATCCTGCACGATCTCCAGGAGGAGCACGGCTTCGTCGCCGAGGCGGCGATCCCGGTCCTGGCCAACGCGCTCAACCTGTCGCGCGCCGATGTCCACGGCGTCGTTTCATTCTATCACGACTTCAAGCGCAAGCCACAGGGCCGCCACACCGTGAAAGTCTGCCAGGCCGAATCGTGCCAGGCGATGGGCTCTAGCACCTTGGCCTCCGCCATCCAGCGGACATTGAACATCTCATTCGGCGAAACCACTCCGGATGGCAGGATCACGCTGGAAGCGGTCTATTGCCTGGGCAACTGCGCCCTCTCGCCCGCCATCATGGTCGACGGCCGTCTGATCGGCCGCGTCGACGAAGCCAGGTTCGGCACAATCGCGGCCGAGCTCGCCTGATGACCAAAGTCTATGTGCCGCGCGATTCCGCCGCCCGCTCGGTCGGGGCGGATGAGGTCGCGGCAGCATTCTCTTCCCATGGCATCGACGTCATCCGCAACGGATCGCGCGGATTGTTCTGGCTCGAACCGCTGGTTGAGGTCGAAACCCCGCAAGGCCGCATGGCTTATGGCCCGGTTCAGTCATCCGATGTCGCCTCGCTCATCGACGCGGGATTCCACCAAGGCAAGCCGCACCGGCTCTCGCTCGGCCTCACCGAAGACATCCCCTATCTGAAAAACCAGCAGCGCCTGACCTTCGCGCGCTGCGGCATCACCGATCCCCTGTCGGTTGACGACTATATCGCGCATGGCGGGTTCGCCGGATTGCGCAAGGCACTCGCGTTGGAACCCGCTGCCATCGTCGCCGAAGTTACCGCGTCGGGCCTTCGCGGCCGGGGTGGTGCGGGCTTCCCCACCGGCATCAAGTGGAAGACGGTTCACGACACCTTGGCACCCCAGAAATACGTGTGCTGCAATGCCGATGAAGGCGACAGCGGCACCTTCGCCGACCGCATGGTGATGGAGGGCGACCCCTTCATGCTGATCGAGGGCATGACTATCGCGGGGCTGGCCACCCATGCGACGCAAGGCTTCATCTATATCCGCTCGGAATATCCCGACGCCATCCAAACCATGAAGGAGGCGATCCGTTTCGCTACCGATGCCGGCTGGCTGGGTGCGGCTATTCAGGGTACGGAGCATTCTTTCACTCTCGAAGTCCGGCGCGGCGCCGGGGCCTATATCTGCGGCGAGGAAACCGCCATGCTCGACAGCCTTGAGGGCAAGCGCGGCATGGTGAGGCCCAAGCCGCCGATCCCGGCGCTCGAAGGCCTGTTCGGCAAGCCCACCGTCATCAACAACGTTCTGAGCTTCGCCGCCGTCCCCTTCATCCTCGATCAGGGTGCTTCCGCCTACAAGGATTACGGCATGGGCCGGTCGCGCGGCACGTTGCCTTTCCAGCTCGCGGGAAATATCAAACAGGGCGGCTTGGTCGAAACAGCTTTCGGCATAACGCTCCGTGAACTGATCGAAACCTATGGCGGCGGCACTTACACCGGCCGGCCCGTTCGCGCCGTACAGGTGGGCGGCCCGCTCGGCGCCTATCTTCCAGTCTCGCAGCTCGACCTGCCGATGGATTACGAATCCTTCGCCGCGGTGGGCGCCATGGTCGGCCATGGCGGCGTCGTGGTGTTCGATGACAGTGTCGACATGGCGCAGCAGGCGCGCTTCGCCATGGAATTCTGTTCAATCGAATCCTGCGGCAAATGCACCCCCTGCCGCATCGGCTCGACGCGCGGTGTCGAGGTCATCGACAGAATCGTCGCCGGCATCGACCGCGACGCCAATCTCCTGCTCCTCGACGATCTGTGCCAAACCATGATCGACGGCTCGCTCTGCGCCATGGGCGGGTTGACGCCGAGTCCGGTACAAAGCGCCATCAAACATTTCCCGGAAGATTTCGACAAGCCCCCTATCCCTCCCCCTCTGCGGGGAGGGTCCGCCCAAAGGGCGGGGGTGGGGGACGAATTGAGACTGGAGACAACCCCATGAAACCTGCAACCCTCATCAAGGAAACCGATTTCGGCACGCCCGCTTCTTCCTCCCAGAAGATGGTGACGCTGGAGATCGACGGCCTGTCCGTCACCGTGCCGGACGGCACCTCCATCATGCGGGCGGCGATGGAGCTTGGAACCCAGATTCCCAAACTCTGCGCCACCGATTCGCTCGCCAGCTTCGGCTCGTGCCGGCTTTGCCTGGTCGAAATCGACGGCCGCAAGGGCACGCCCGCCTCCTGCACCACGCCGGTCGCTTCCGGCCTAAAAGTCCGTACACAGACGGATCGTCTCGCCAAGCTGCGCAAGGGCGTGATGGAGCTTTACATTTCCGACCATCCGCTCGACTGCCTGACCTGCGCCGCCAACGGCGACTGCGAATTGCAGGACATGGCCGGCGCCGTCGGACTTCGCGACGTGCGCTACGGCTATGACGGTGACAATCATGTGTTCGCAAAGCGCTCCGATGGCACCGAGAATTTCCGCTACAAGGAGAAGGACGAGAGCAATCCCTATTTCACCTTCGATCCGGCCAAGTGCATCGTGTGTTCGCGCTGCGTGCGCGCCTGCGAGGAAGTGCAGGGCACCTTCGCGTTGACCATCGACGGGCGGGGATTCGCGTCCCATGTCTCGGCCAGCATGGACGAGGATTTCATCAATTCGGAATGCGTGTCCTGCGGCGCCTGCGTGCAGGCCTGCCCGACCGCGACCTTGACCGAGAAGACGGTGATCGACCTCGGCCAGCCCGAGCACTCCGTCATCACCACCTGCGCTTATTGCGGCGTTGGCTGCTCGTTCAAGGCGGAAATGAAGGGCGACCAGGTGGTGCGCATGGTGCCGCACAAGGATGGCGGCGCCAACGAGGGCCATTCCTGCGTCAAGGGCCGTTTCGCCTGGGGCTATGCCACCCACAAGGACCGGGTGATGAAACCGATGATCCGTGAACGGATCACCGATGCTTGGCGCGAAGTCGCCTGGGACGAGGCGATCGCCTTCACCGCACGGCGCTTCAAGGACATCCAGTCGAAACATGGCCGGGGCTCGATCGGCGGCATCACTTCATCGCGCTGCACCAATGAGGAAGTCTATGTCGTTCAGAAAATGGTGCGCACCGCCTTCCACAACAACAATGTCGATACCTGCGCCAGGGTGTGCCATTCGCCCACCGGCTATGGCTTGAAGCAGACTTTCGGCACCTCGGCCGGAACCCAGGATTTCAAGTCCGTCGACGACGCCGACGTCATCGTCATCATCGGCGCCAATCCGACCGACGGGCACCCGGTCTTCGCGTCGCGCATGAAGAAGCGCCTGCGCCAGGGAGCCGGACTCATCGTCATCGACCCCCGCCGCACCGACATCGTGCGCTCGCCCCATGTCGAGGCGGACTTCCACCTGCCGCTTTTGCCCGGCAGCAATGTCGCCATGGTCAACGCGCTGGCCCATGTCATCGTGACCGAGGGCCTCGGGCGCCCAGACTATATCGCCGAGCGCTGCGATATGGACGAGTTTGCCCGCTGGGAAAAATTCATCCGTGAAGAGAGGAATTCGCCGGAGGCGCTGGAGAGCGTCACCGGGGTTCCCGCCGCCGATGTCCGGGGGGCGGCGCGGCTCTATGCCAACGCGCCCAACGGCGCCATCTATTACGGCCTGGGCGTCACCGAGCACAGCCAGGGCTCGACCATGGTGATGGCCATGGCCAATCTCGCGATGCTCACCGGCAATGTCGGCAGGCGGGGTGCGGGCATCAATCCGCTCCGTGGACAGAACAATGTGCAGGGCGCCTGCGACATGGGCTCGTTCCCGCACGAATTCACCGGCTACCGCCATGTGTCGGACGATTCGGTCCGCGAGATGTTCGAGGAAGTGTGGAATGCGGCCCTTGACAACGAGCCGGGTCTCCGCATCCCCAACATGCTGAACGCCGCCGTCGAGGGCACGTTCAAGGGCATCTATATCCAGGGCGAGGACATCGCCCAGTCCGATCCCAATACCAAGCATGTGACGGCGGGGCTTGAGAACATGGACTGCGTCGTCGTGCAGGACCTGTTCCTCAACGAGACGGCGGGGTTCGCCCATGTGTTCCTGCCCGGCACCTCGTTTCTCGAAAAGGACGGCACCTTCACCAATGCCGAGCGCCGCATCAACCGGGTGCGCCCGGTCAAGGCGCCTTTGCAGGGCAAACAGGAATGGCAGACGGTCTCGGAACTCGCCACCGCCATGGGCGCGCCCATGGGCTATGCCACCGCCTCGGAGATCATGGACGAGATCGCGCGCGTGACGCCGACCTTCGCCGGGGTCTCCTTCGACAAGCTCGACGGGCATGGCTCGGTGCAGTGGCCGTGCGACGGCAAGGCGCCGGACGGAACACCCATCATGCATGTGGGAGGCTTCGTGCGCGGCAAGGGCCGCTTCATGATCACCGAATTCGTGGCTACGCCCGAACGCGCCAACCGCTCGTTCCCGCTGATCCTGACGACGGGACGCATCCTGTCGCACTATAATGTCGGCGCCCAGACCAGGCGCACCGCCAATATCGCCTGGCACACGGAAGACGTGCTCGACATCCATCCCCATGACGCCGAAACGCGCGGCATCCATGACGGCCAGATGGTGTCGCTGGCGAGCCGGGTGGGCGCGACGACGCTCCGTGCACGGATCAGTGACCGGATGCCGCAAGGCGTGGTCTACACCACCTTCCACCATCCGGTGACCGGGGCCAATGTCATCACCACGGAATATTCCGACTGGGCCACCAACTGCCCCGAATACAAGGTGACGGCGGTCGAGGTGACGCTCTCCAACAGGCAGTCCGACTGGCAGAAGGAATGGGAAGACCGCGAGGAAGAGAACAAGCGGATAGCACCCATGGTGGCGGCCGAGTGAACAGCCAATCTTCATCCCTCCCCCGCCGCAGGGAGGATCCACCGCGGAACGCGGTGGGGGTGGGGGAAGTGGCGTCGCGCCCCGCTCATGGCACCCTGCACAGTCCAAACGGCGCCCGTCCCACCACCTGGCAGGTGCCCGAAGAAGTCCCCGTCGCCATCCTGTTCAATTCGCAACCCTACGCCGTGATGATGGCAACGCCCGCCGACCTCGAGGATTTCGCCGTGGGCTTCGCTTTGGCCGAGGGCATCGTCGCATCGCACAAGCATATCCAGGCCATCCTGATCCTGCCCTCCGAGCAGGGTTATGCCGCCGATCTCTCGGTCGCTGACTCCAATCTCAATGCGTCGCGCATGGTGAAGCGCGGTCTTGAGGGAAGAGTGGGCTGCGGGTTATGCGGCATCGAGGATATCAAGGACGCGATCCGCATGCCGGGCGGCCATGTGCCTCCTGCCGAACTTTCGCCGGAAGCCGTGCAGCGCGCCTATGAGGCGCTGCCCCGTCATCAGCCGATGAACGCGGTCAACCGCACGGTCCATGCCGCCGCGTGGTGTTCCGTGGACGGAGCAATCCTCCTGTCGCGCGAGGATGTCGGCCGCCATAACGCGCTCGACAAGCTGATCGGCGCGCTGGCCCGGAGCGATACCGATCTCAGGGCCGGCTTCGTGCTCATGTCGAGCCGCTGCAGTTTCGAGCTGGTGCAGAAATGCGCCCTCGCCGGAGTGGGGGCGCTCGCCACCGTGTCGGCGCCCACCGCCCTTGCCTTGGCGCTGGCCAGCGAGGCGCGTCTGAAACTCGCCGCGCTGTCGCGCCAGGGCGTCATGATTTTCGACGGAGACTGATAAATGGAAATCCGCGACATGGTGCGCATGGCCAATCAGATCGCCGGTTTTTTCGCGGCCTATCCGCATGACCAGGCGGTGAAGGACACGGCCTATCACATCAACAGCTTCTGGGAGCCGCGCATGCGGACCCTGCTTCTGCGCCACATCGAGGCCGGAGGCGAGGGCCTCGATCAACTGGTGAAGGACGCGGCTGAAAAGATCAGGCGGCCGAAAGAATTGGCGGAAACCAATTCACACCCTCATCAGCCCCAAGCCCAACACGAGGATGGCTGACGTCACGCCTTTCGCCTGGCCTTCGGCAGCTTCCACAAATGATCGACCAGGTCGGCCACCGCGATTCCCTCCTCGGAATAGGCCTTGCCCGAAACCGAAATGCCCGCCTCGCGCACCGTATCGGCATCGCCCGAGACCAGCGGGTGCCACCAGGGCAACTCCTTCCCCTCGTCCAGCAGCCGGTAGGCGCAGGTCTGGGGCAGCCAGCCGAGCTGGCCCACTGTGGCCGGCGTCAACGTCACGCAATCGGGCACCCTGGCCGCGCGGTTGGGATAATCGGTGCAGCGGCAGGTGCCGAGGTCCAATAACTTGCAGGCGGTCTTGGTATAGTGAAACTCGCCGGTGTCCTCGTCCTCGAGCTTGTTCAGACAGCAGCGGCCGCAGCCGTCGCACAGGCTTTCCCATTCCTCGCGGCTCATCGCGGCCAGCGGCTTCACCTTCCAGAATGGCGCTTTCGGCATCGGGCTTAAGGAAAGGAACTCCGGAACATTGTCAACCTCGGGGTGACCCGGTAGCTTGCATGGAACCAGGAGTGACCCATGCGAATCCTTTTCCTTGCCCTGTCTATCCTCTCGCTCACCGCCGCCCCCGCCCTGGCACTCAAATGCTCCTCCAGTCCGGATCGCTTCGACCAGTGGCTCGGCGACTTCAAGGCGGTCGCGGCGAAACAGGGCCTGTCGAAGAAGACCCTCGCCAACCTCGACGGCCTGACCTATGCGACGCCGGTCATCAAGGCCGATCGCAACCAGAAGCATTTCAAGCAGAGCTTCGCCCAGTTCTCGGCCCGGATGATGTCCGGCGGCCGGGTGTCCAAGGGCAAATCCATGCTGGCCAAGCATGCCAAGACGCTGGCCCGCATCGAGAAATCCTATGGCGTGCCGCCGGAAGTGGTGGTGGCGATCTGGGGGCTCGAAACCGATTACGGCGTCAATATGGGGAAGTTGCCGGTGCTCAGGTCGCTGGCGACGCTCGCCTATGATTGCCGCCGCACCGACCGGTTCCAGGGCGAATTGCTGGCGGCCCTCAAGATCATCGAGCGCGGCGACCTCTCGGCTGGCCAGATGCGGGGCGCGTGGGCGGGCGAAATCGGTCAGGGCCAGTTCATGGCGTCAAGCTATTTGCGCTTTGCCGTCGATGGCGACGGCAACGGGCGGCGCGACCTGATCCGCTCACAAGGCGATGTCATGGCCTCGATCGCCAATTACTTGCGGGGCTATGGCTGGCAGGCGGGCGAGGGCTATGCGCCGGGCAAGCCCAATTTCAGCGTGCTGAAGGAGTGGAACAAGGCCGAGGTCTACCAGAAAACCATCGCCGCCTTCGCCAAAAGGCTGGCCTCCGACTGAACCCGCTGGTCAGCGGCGCGTTTTGGTCATAATCCCCCTCTAACACCCGATCTCCGGCCTCAGGTAGCAAAGTCGTGTCCGAGCTTCCCATCCGCAATCCCGTCTACCGCGCCTTCTGGATCTTCGACTCCCATGTGAGTTCGGGCGTCTTCGAGGTATGGGACGCGCTCAAACGCATGGGCTCGGCCTATTCGTCCTTCCTCTACCGCTTCCGCATCAAGGGCGTGAAGCGCGTGGCGATCGATCTCATCGACGACGGGGCGACCTTCGGAACCCTCATCGCCTTCGGTCTTCTGGCCTATGCGCTACCGCCGTTCTCGGGCACGGGTGACGTGTGGAACAAGGGCCGCGAATACGCCGTCACCTTCACCGATGCCAATGGCGAGATCATCGGCCGCCGCGGCATCCGCCAGGACGACGCGATTCCTCTGGAGCAAATCCCCAGGCACGTGATCGACGCGGTGACGGCGACCGAGGACGCGCGCTTCTTCGAACATTTCGGCGTGGATGTGCAAGGCACCCTGCGCGCCATGGTGCAGAACGCCAGGAACGAAGGCGTCACGCAAGGG
>JANNSP010000068.1:0-2305 GCA_031402975.1 Hyphomicrobiales bacterium | reverse complement strand
ATGCTGGAAGGCGTTGGCGGGAGCGGGGTCGGTCGGGTCGTCGGCAGGGACGTAGACGGCCTGCACTGACGTGATGGCCCCGCGCGACGTGCTCGTGATGCGCTCTTGCAGCTGGCCCATCTCGGTCGCGAGGGTCGGCTGGTAACCGACGGCGCTCGGCATGCGGCCGAGAAGTGCCGAGACTTCCGAACCTGCCTGCACGAAACGGAAGATGTTGTCGATGAAGAGCAGGACATCCTGGCCCTGTTCGCGGAAATACTCCGCCATCGTCAGGCCCGAGAGCGCTACCCGGAGGCGCGCGCCGGGCGGCTCGTTCATCTGGCCGTAGACGAGCGCGACCTTGTCGAGGACGCCGGATTCCTCCATCTCGAGATAGAGATCGTTCCCCTCACGCGTGCGCTCTCCGACACCCGCGAACACCGACACACCACTATGGGCGTTCGCGACGTTGTGAATCAACTCCATGATGGTGACCGTCTTGCCGACGCCAGCGCCCCCGAACAGCCCGATCTTGCCGCCCTTGGCATAGGGAGCGAGCAGATCGACGACCTTGATGCCGGTCGCCAGGATTTCCGCCGAGGTCGACTGCTCGGCGAAGCTTGGCGCATCCTGGTGGATGGAGCGCATGACCTTGGCCTTGATCGGGCCCGCCTCGTCGACCGGCTCGCCGATGACGTTCATGATGCGGCCCAGAGTTTCCTCGCCAACCGGAACGGTGATCGGCGTGCCCGTGTTGGTGACCGGTTGCCCGCGCACCAGTCCTTCGGTCGAATCCATGGCGATGCAGCGCACCGTGCTCTCGCCCAGATGCTGGGCGATTTCGAGAACGAGGCGGTTGCCGTGATTGTCGGTTTCGAGCGCGTTGAGAATGGGCGGCAGTTCGCCCTCGAAAGCGACATCGACGACAGCGCCCGTCACCTGGGTGATGCGGCCCATGGCGACGGGGGCGGATTTCTTTTTCGGAGCAACGGGCGTTGCTTCCGTGGTGGCGGTGGTAGGGGCGGTCCCTGCAGCAGCTTTCTTGGCCATCGTAGTTTGGTCCTTTTCAGAAATTCTCGAAACGATTGGTGTTACGCGAATGTAGCTATGGCTCCACCAAATCGAGCCTGCGCTCGATACGGGACAACCGTTCCTCATAACGATCCATGCGCTGACCCAAGCCGCCCAGCAGTGACAGGATCTGCCCCTGGAACTGCTCGATTGAGGAAACCCGGCTCTTCATGTCGATGATGTCAAGCTCCATCCGTTCCTGCGAGGAACGTATGCGCCTCAGCATCTCCAGAACGAGGTTCTCCATGTCTGCCGTCATAACGCGGATACTGCCATGATTAGCATTTTGGGTCTACAGCGCTTCCGCGCCCGAGATGATTTCGATGAGTTCCTTGGTGATCTGCGCCTGGCGCTGGCGGTTGTATTTGATCGACAGCCTGTTGATCATGTCGCCGGCGTTGCGCGTCGCGTTGTCCATGGCGCTCATGCGGGCGCCCTGCTCGGAGGCGGCATTTTCGAGGAGGCCGCGGAAGATCTGCACACTGAGGTTGCGCGGCAGCAGGTCGGCCAGGATTTCGCCCTCGTCGGGTTCGGCGTCATAGATGGCGCCGCCCAAATCGGGCGCCTTGCCGCCGTCAACCGAGGCCGGGATCAGACGCAGCGCGGTGGGTTTCTGCGAGATCACCGACTTGAATTCGGCGAAGAACAGCGTCGCCACGTCGAATTGGCCTTCGTCGTAGAGCTTGAGGATGCGGTTGGCCACGGTCTGGGCGTGATGGAAATCGAGCGCTTTCACGCCGCGAAAATCGATGGCGTCCACGATATAGCGGCCATAGAGGCGCTTCAATGCGTCGTTGCCCTTCTTGCCGACGGTGAAGATCTTCACCGTCTTTCCTTGCGCCACCAGCCGGTCGGCATGCTCGCGGGCGAGCTTGGCGATCGAGGAATTGAAGCCACCGCACAAGCCCCGTTCGGCGGTGGCGACGACGAGGAGATGGGTCTGGTCCTTGCCGGTGCCGGCGAGCAGAGCGGGGGCGTCGTCGCGGCCCTCCATCGAGGAAGACAGATTGAACAGCACCGACGCCATACGCTGCGAATAGGGGCGCGCCGCCACCGCCGCTTCCTGGGCGCGGCGCAGCTTCGCCGCCGCCACCATCTGCATGGCCTTGGTGATCTTGCGGGTCGCCTTGACCGAGGCGATGCGGTTGCGGAGGTCTTTAAGGCTCGGCATCGAAGTTACGCGAAGCTCTGCCATGACATCGCTTGCACTCTCCCGTTTCGACAGCCCACTGGGTCCGCTGCTGGCCATTACGGA
>JANNSP010000067.1:0-5979 GCA_031402975.1 Hyphomicrobiales bacterium | reverse complement strand
AAGGCGATGATGGTTTGGCCTTCATAGACCCCGGCCCAGCCGAAGCGGTCGCGGAGGCCCTCGAGCAAAGCGCGGATGGAACGTGGGCCGTCATAGGGGACGGGGGCCAGGGTATCGGTGAGGAAGGGAAATTTCTCGTGCTCGGTGCCGATCCGCCAGTCGGATTTGGGTTTCGACCCCGACGACAGCGCTTCGATGAGCTGCGATTTGGAGTCAATCGGCGCGCGGGCTTGCGGGCTGTCGGGGGCGGGTCCGCTCACTGGCTGCTATCCTTGGCTCCAATCGGGAGTGAGGATGTAGGCGGGGAGTGGGCGGGCGGCAAGTCAAGAATGGTTATCGATTGATCACGGAGCGTGATGCCAGTCCCCCAATACCGCCTGGACCAGCGTCAGCGCCGCCACGGCCGCCGTGTCGGCCCGCATGATGCGGGGGCCGAGCGAGATAGCGGTGACGTATGGCAGGGTTTTGAGGGTGGCTTTTTCCGCGACGGTGAAGCCTCCCTCCGGCCCTACCAGCACGGCGACGGGAACGCGCAGGTCCTTGAGCGCGGCCAGCGGATCGGAGACGAGTGCTGCCTCGTCGCAATAGATGAGGGCGCGGGCGTGATCCCAGCCCGCGATGATCTGGTGCAAGGGTTCTGGTTCCAGGACTTGGGGCACATGGACGAGATTGCATTGCTCGGCCGCCTCGATCGCATTGGCGCGCATGCGCTCGAGATTGACGCGGCTCGTGATGGTGCGTTCGGTGATGACCGGGCGCAGCCGCCTCGCTCCGAGTTCGACCGCCTTCTGCACCACATAGTCGAGGCGGGCATGCTTGAGGGGGGCGAAAATGAAATCGATGTCGGGAGGGGGTGCGGCTTCCGCCACCTGTTTCTCGCAGCGGATCGCCACGGCATTCTTTTTGACCTGGGTGAGATAGGCCAGGAATTCGCCGTCGCTGCTGTTGAACACGCGCAGTGGATCGCCGGGGCGGAGGCGCATGACATTGGCGATGTAATGCCCCTGTTCGCGCGACAAGTCGATTTCGCCACCCGGCGACAGTCCGTTTTCGACGAAGATGCGCGCAGTGGTTTTCATGGGAGCGATCCTGTAACACGCGGGGCGTGAGCGAAGCCAGCGACAGAGCGATCGCCGACGCCCCTCAGGGCAATTGGGTGGACAGGGCCCTGCCCCGGGGCTTGCGCCCCTATGCCAGGCTGGCGCGGCTTGACCGGCCGATCGGCTGGTGGCTCTTGCTGCTGCCGTGCTGGTGGGGACTGCTGCTGGCGGGGATCGCCAACGGGCGCGGCGTCGAGGTCTGGTACGCAGCTCTGTTTTGGCTGGGCGCCATCGTCATGCGGGGGGCGGGCTGCACCCTCAACGACATGGTCGACCGCGATATCGACGCACAAGTGGAGCGGACGAGATTGCGCCCCATCGCAGCGGGCCGGATCAGCCTGCCGGCGGCCTTCGTGTTTCTCGCGGCGCAGAGCCTGATCGGTCTCGCGGTGCTCTTGCAGTTCAATCGTTATACCATCCTGCTGGGCGCGTCCTCGCTGCTGATCGTCGCCATCTATCCCTTCATGAAAAGGATCACCTATTGGCCGCAAGTGATTCTGGGTCTTGCATTTAACTGGGGAGCGCTGCTGGGATGGACGGCCCTGCAGAGCGGTTTGTCCCTGCCCCCCCTCCTCCTCTATGCCGGCGGGATTTTCTGGACTCTCGGCTATGACACGATTTACGCCCACCAGGACAAGGAGGACGACGTGCTGGTCGGTGTCAAATCGACGGCGCTGAAATTCGGCCGTCATTCGCTGCCATGGCTCATCGCGTTTTACACAGCAGCCCTGGTCTTGATCGATGCATCGATATGGCTTGCAGGGGGCTCGCCGATCGCCCATATCGGCGTGGCCGGGGCGGCCCTTCACGCCGCCTGGCAACTGGCGCGGTTCGATGCGGACGACGGAGCGCGCTGCCTGATGCTGTTCCGGTCCAACCGGACGTTCGGTCTCATCCTCGTCGCTGGCCTGTTTCTGGATAGTCTCATCGCATGATCGACACCCTCCTGACCCTGGCGAGCGAAGCCGTCGCCGCCGCGCGGAAAGCCGGCGCAGATGCTGCGGATGCGCTGGCGATCGACGCCCGCGGCACCGATATCGCGATGCTTGAGGGCCGGATCGAAAAGCTCGAACAGGCGGAAGCGCGCGAGGTGGGATTGCGGGTATTCGTCGGCCAGTCGTCGGCGATGATTTCGGGCAGCGTGCTGACCACCGACGCGATCCGGCGGCTCGCCGAAACCGCAGTGGCGGCGGCCAGGCTGGCGCCGCCCGATCCGTTCGCGGGTCTTGCAGCTTCCGAAGATCTGTCAGCCTCCAGCGAGGATCTCGATCTGGTTTCGGGCTCACTGCCAGACTCACAACAGTTGAAAGAACTTTCGCTCCGCGCCGAACGCGCGGCACTCGGCGTCGAGGGCGTCAGCAAGTCGGGCGGGGCCGGTGCCTCGGTGTCGGACAGCGCCGTGGCGCTGGTGACGTCGAACGGATTTGCGCGCGGCTATCGCAAGACCTCCGCGTCAATCAGCGTCTCGGCCATCGTGGGGTCGGGGACGGCCATGGAGCGTGACTACGATTTCTCCGTCGCGATCCATTACGGCGACCTCCGTTCGCCCGAAGACGTGGGGTTCGAGGCCGGCCGCCGCGCGGTGCGCCGCGCCAATCCGCGCAAGGTCGCCTCGCAGTCCGTGCCGGTGATTTTCGACCGCCGCATCGCATCGAGCCTCGTGGGCCACCTGGCGGGCGCCATCAACGGGGCGTCAATCGCGCGCGGCACGAGTTTTCTGAAAGAGCGGCTGGGCCAGCAGGTTCTGGCCAGGGGGATCACTATCGTCGACGATCCGCTGCGGCACCGGGGGCTGGCTTCACGGCCGTTCGACGGCGAGGGGCTGGCGGTGAGGCGGCGCAACCTCGTGGAGAACGGCGTGCTGACCACATGGGTGCTCGATCTCCGCTCGGCCCGGCAGCTTGGACTGCCCCCCACCGGCCAGGGCGCGCGAGGGCTGAACTCGCCGCCCGGCCCCACCACCTCGAACCTCTATCTCGAAGCCGGGACCGTCACGCCGGAAGAGTTGCGCCGCGACATCGCCCAGGGTCTCTACATCACCGAACTGATCGGCATGGGAGTCAATCTGGTGACCGGAGATTACAGCCGGGGGGCGTCGGGCTTCTGGATCGAGAATGGCGAGCTGGCCTATCCGGTGAGCGAAATCACCATCGCCGGAAATCTGAAGGACATGCTGCTGACGATCACGCCGGCCAGCGATCTCGAATTCCGCGGCTCCACCAATGCGCCGACCTGCCGGGTTGAGGGCCTGACGATTGCCGGGCGCTAAGCATCTGCGCCAGGACGCGGTGCTGCTGTTCGAGGCCGTGCGCGAGGCGGGAGCCCTTGCCATGACGCTGTTTCGCCAGCAGGTGCGGAACTGGAACAAGACCGACGGGTCGCCCGTGTCGGAAGCCGATCTCAAGGTCGACGCCTTGCTGGCGCGGCGGCTCCGCGATGAACGTCCGACCTATGGCTGGCTGTCGGAGGAATCGCGCGACGCGGATATCACGGGGAGGAAGCGACTGTGGATCGTCGATCCGATCGACGGCACCCGCTCCTTCATCAACGGCAGCGACGAGTGGTGCATCGCGGCGGCCCTGATCGAGGATGGCCGGCCGGTCGTCAGCGCCATCTACCGCCCCGTCTGCGAAGAGTTCTATCAGGCGACGGCGGGTACTGGCGCGATGCTCAATGACCGTACCTTGGTGATGGGAGACGGCGAGAGGTTGGAAGGTGCCTCGGTGATCGGCAACCGGAAATCGCTCGACCGCCTGGCCGGCTCCGGCATCGTGGCGGTGGCGAGATCGTCGGTGCCCCTCCAGCTTCGCCTGGCGCTGGTCGCTTCGGGCCAATACGATGCCACGATTTCGATCGGCAACAAGAACGACTGGGACCTGGCGGCGGGCGACCTCATGATCCATGAAGCGGGAGGCCTGGCTGGCACTCCCGGCGGCTCGCCTTTCTGCTACAATCGCGCCGAGCCGTGGCAGCCCGGCATGATCGCCGCCGGTGCGCTGCGCCACTCAGCCCTTGTCAACGCCCTGAGGACGCCATGACCGAACTCAAGAAAAACCTGCTCCACCTGGTCTTCGGCGGCGAACTGACCGATCTCGCGGAAGTCGATTTCAAGGACCTGTCGAAGCTCGACGTCGTGGGCTTCTACGGCAATTACGCCGACGCCCACCAGGCCTGGCAGGCCAAGGCGCGCGCGACCATCGACAGCGCCCACACACGCTATTTCATCGTGCACCTGCACCGGCTGCTCGATCCCTCGGTGAACGTTTAAGTCCGCCCTAAACCGGCGTTTCGCGCTCCCAGATGCGCTGTTTCTTCGCCGCCTCGATGAACTGCTTGCGGCGGGCCGCGGCGCCCAGCTCAACGATGCCCTCGTCATCGTCTTCGCCGATGCCGACATCGTCGAGAAGCGGCAGGGCTGCGCTGTTGTAGCCGATGACCTTCAGATGGTTGTAGGCATCGTTCACCCAATCGGCCGCCGCCGGATTTTCGAGCAGCGCATCGATGCCTTCGCTCGACGCGAGGACCGCCACCGCGTCGAAGAACACCGAAGGCGCGCCCGACAGCGCCATGTCGGGCTTGAGCTGCCTGCCCTTGGCCGGGTTCACCCCGCCGATCCTGGCTGCGATGACCACGAGGGCTGCCCCTTCTTTTTCGACCGCAATCCGCAGCGCCTCGATCTCGGCTTCGTCCACGCCGTCCGACACCAGCACGCCGATCTTGCGGCCCTTGATGGTGGCGGGCGCCTTGGCGATAATCGACAAAGCGGGCGAGGGGTCGAGATCGACGGGTTCGCGATAGGGCGTGATAACCGCCGCCTCGCCCGACATGCCTATCGCCGCCTCGACCTTTGAGGCCAGCGTTTCATCTACCAGGTGGAGATGGCCCAGTACGCGTTTGCGAATGGCCAGTGTCTCGACCTTGGACAGCTCGAAACTTATCGCCTTCACCATGTGAAGCTGCTCGGGCGGCGTCATCGAGCGGAAGAACAGCCGCGCCTGGCTGTAGTGATCGGCGAAACTCTCGGGCCTGATCCTGAGCTTTTCGCCGCTTTCGGCCGGACCTTGGGGCGGGCTGAAACTCCTGAACCCGCGTTTGGGATCCTCGCGCGGGCTTGATGGATCGAGGCTGTTGGGTTCGTAGGCGACGCGGCCCGGATTGACGTCCATGCGCCTTACCCCGTCGCGCTGGAAATTGCGCATCGGACAGCGCGGGCGGTTGATCGGGATTTCGTGGAAATTGGCGCCGCCCAAGCGCAGCAGTTGCGTGTCGGTATAGGAGAACAGCCGCCCCTGCAGCAGGGGATCATTGGTGAAATCGATGCCGGGCACGATATGGCCCGGGTGGAAGGCCACCTGTTCGGTCTCGGCAAAGAAATTCACCGGGTTGCGGTCGAGCACCATGCGGCCGATGAAGTCGATCGGGATCACTTCCTCCGGGATCAGCTTGGTCGCGTCGAGCACGTCGAAATCGAGCTTCGCTGCCTGTTCCTCGTCAAAGGCCTGGATGCCGAACTGCCATTCGGGGAAATCGCCCTTGTCGATCGCTTCGTACAGGTCGCGGCGGTGGAAATCCGGGTCTGCGCCGTTGATCTTCACCGCCTCGTCCCACATGACGGAGGCCGACCCGATGGTGGGGCGCCAGTGAAACTTGACGAAGGTCGCGCGGCCATCGGCATTGACCAGCCGGAACGTATGGATGCCGAAGCCTTCCATCATGCGGAGCGAGCGTGGTATGGCGCGGTCCGACATGGCCCACATGACCATGTGCATGCTTTCGGGCATCAGCGACACGAAATCCCAGAACGTATCATGGGCCGAGCCCGCCTGCGGATAGCCGCGGTCAGGCTCCATCTTGACCGAGTGGATGAGGTCCGGAAACT
>JANNSP010000066.1:0-29328 GCA_031402975.1 Hyphomicrobiales bacterium | reverse complement strand
ATGACCCCGGTCTGGGCATCGAAGAATAACACGTCGGGACTGACCCCGACGCGGGCCGCCTCGCGCGCCGCCTGGGCTTCATTGCGGCGGTTGATATAGTCCTCGGTGCCCTTGCCCGGAAGGCGCAGCACATACTGCTCGCCGGCATGGTCGGCGCGGAATACCAGATTGGTCAGCCCGCCGAGACGCGTGACTTCGATGTCGGCGTCGTCGAGGCACCAGAACATCTGAAGGCCCCGCAGAACCTCGCGGGCCTGCGCCACGCCCTGATCATCCATGCTCACGCTCTCAGCCGCTCCATCCGGGCATCATAGAGGCATCGGGGGCCCCGCTCCACGTCATATCGCCGGCCAAATGCCTCGATCTGGAAACGCCTTTCCCCGGCAATGGTTGCCGGGAGATAACCGAAGGCGATGGTCTTTCCCAGTGTGTGGCCGTAGCCGGTGCTGGTGGTCGATCCGACCAGTCGGCCGTCGAACAGGATCGCCTCGCCGCCATGGAATGGCGCGAACCCGTCGAGCGTGAAGGTGCAGAGCTTGCGGGAGACGCCTTCCGCCTTGATCCGGGCCAGCGCTTCGCGACCGAGAAAATCGCCCTTGTCCAGCGCCACGCAGAAGCCGAGGCCGGCCTCGTAGGGATTGTAGTCGGGCGAGATGTCACCCGACCAGTAGAGATAGCCCTTCTCCAGCCGGCAGGAGTCGATGGCGCGATAGCCGGCATTGGCGATGCCGTGTTTTTGTCCTTCAAACCAAAGAAACGTGTAGACCTGTCCGGTGAATTCCTGGGGCACGTAAAGTTCGTATCCAAGTTCCCCCACATAACCGATGCGGACAGCAAGAACGCGCGCGTAACCATAGTCGATCCATCGCGCCGTGCGGAATGGGAAGGCGTCGCTCGAGAGATCGCTGTCGGTCAGTTCTTGCAGGATGGAACGGGATTGCGGTCCACAAATGTTAAGCACCGCGTAACTGTTGGTGACTTCGCGAATGGCAATGCCGGGGGGCAGATGGCTGGCCACCCATCCCCCGTCACGCACACCGAAACCGGACCCGGTCACAAGATAGAAGTGATCCGGTGCATCGTGAATGAGGGTTACGTCCGCTTCGATCCCACCGCGTTCGTTGCACAGCTGCGTATAGACCGCCTTGCCGAAGGGTCCTGAAAGATCGTTCGCGGCGATGCGCTGAAGAGCGGCCTCGGCGCCTTTGCCGCTGATCTCGAACTTCGCGAACGACGTCTGGTCGATGATCGCGGCGCGTTCCCGGATGGCCTTGTGCTCGGCCGCCGCAGGGTCGAACCAGCCGGGCTTGCCTTCAAAGGACGGCCCCTCGCCGTGATCGGCGCCGGGCGGCGCAAACCAGTTGGGGCGCTCCCAGCCCATCTTGGAGCCGAACATCGCTCCCGCCCTCTTGAGGCGGAAGTGGATCGGCGATGTGCGCAGCATCCGCCCCGCATGCGTCTCTTCCGCCGGCCAATGAATCTGGTAGTAGGACGCATAAGCCTCAATGGCGCGTTGTTCGAGATAGAGAGACTGCGCGTGAATGCTTGAGAAGCGGCGCACATCGAACGGCCACAGGTCCATCCCGGCATCGCCGTGGAGGATGGCGTTGGACAGCGCCAGCCCCGCCCCGCCCGATGCGGCGATGCCCGCCGTGAAACCGCAGGCCACATAGAAATTATCGAGTTCCGGCGCGAGCCCCATGATCGGCTCGCCGTCGGCGGAGACGGGGATGGGACCGTTGATCACCGTCTGGATGCCGATCTCGTTGAGAACCGGCAATCGCGTGGCGGCGGGCAGCGCGAAGCGTTCCAGCCGTTCCATGTTCGGCGGCAAGAGTTCGCGCGCAAAGGAGAAGGGCGGCGAGCCGCGATGAAAACCGATAGACCCCTCCTCCCAGCCGCCGATGGCGAAGGACCCGGTGTCGGGCTTGAGATAGAAATTGTTGTCGGGATCGCGCAGCGTCGTCAGCGAGGGATCGAGAGTGAGCGTCTTCTCGGTGAGGAAATACTGGTGCTCGACGATCCCCGCCGCCAGGGGAACGCCCGCCAGCGCGCCGACGCGCTTTGCCCACAGCCCGGCGCAATTGACCAGGATTTCGCAGGAGATATTGCCGCCATTGGTGACGACCCCCACGGCGCGGCGGCCTTCGATCGCGATCTCCTCGACGCAGACACCCTCCTCGATCCGGGCTCCGTTCATGCGCGCGCCCATCGCATAGGCCATGGTCAGCGAATGGGGATCGATATAGCCATCGCCCGGAATGAAGGCGGCGCCGGCAATGCCGTCCGTGGCGATGAAGGGAAACAGCGCCTTCGCCTCGTCGGCCGAGAGTGACTCACAGTCAACGCCGAAGCTTTTGGCCTGCGTCATGGCGCGACGGATTTCGCTCCAGCGGTCTTGGCTGCCGGCAAGCCTCAGGCTTCCCACTTTTTTCCACGAAATCGCCTGGCCGGTTTCCTGTTCCAGCCGGTCGAAAACGGCGACCGAATTCTGCATCAGCCGGGTGAGATTGCGTTTGCCCCGAAGCTGTCCCACCAGCCCCGCCGCATGCCAGGTGCAGCCATGGGTGAGCTGGGCCTTCTCGACGAGCAGCACATCGCGCGCGCCGTCGCGCGCCAGATGATAGGCAACCGAGGCGCCGATCGCGCCGCCGCCGATGATCAGGATGCGGACATGGCGATCGGCCCGGAACGTCACGACCTGACCCGCGCATTCCCGGGGTCGTAGAGCGCTTCGAGATGCAACCGCGCCTTGAAGGTTTCCTTCGCCACCACGAGTTCATAGCGGCCGGAGCGGAGATAGTCATCGCTGACACCAGCGCCATTCCGGACATAGCCAAAGCCGATGGGCTTTCCCACCGTGTAGCCATAACCGCCGCTGGTCAGGTAGCCGGCGAATTTGCCGTCGCGCAGGATGGTCTCGCGGCCCACCAGCACGATATCCTCGCGCTCCGTGGTGAAGCCAGCGAACATCTTGCGCGGCGCTGATTGCAAAGCCCTGTCGCAAGCCTCGCGGCCGAGGAAGGGCTGGTTCGATTTCAACTTCACCGCCCAGCCGAGCCCCGCTTCGAAGGGATTGTCATTGGGGGTGATGTCGGAGCTCCAGGCCCTGTAGCCCTTCTCAAGCCGCAACGATTCGAGCGCGCGATAACCGGCCAGCGCCATGCCGTGTTCGCGGCCCGCTTCCACCAGCGCATCGAAAACTTCGCCGATCGCCGTCATGGGCACATGCAGTTCCCAGCCCAGTTCGCCGACATAGGTGACGCGCAGCGCCCGGACCGGGTGGCCGGCGAGCGCGATGGTGCGCGCGTGACCAAAGGGGAATCCGGCATTGCCGATGTCGTCATCGCAAATTGCAGTTAGGATGACCCGCGACGCGGGGCCCATCAATGACAGCGTTCCCCAATTCTCGGTGACATCGGTGAGCCTTGCATCGAGACCGGGACGCACGTGGTCGGCGATCCAGGCCAGATTATGGGTGCGGAAACCCGTGCCGGTGACGATGTAGAAGTGATCCTCGGCGAGGCGCGCCACCGTCAGGTCGCATTCGATGCCGCCGCGCGAATTGAGCATCTGCGTAGAGGTGAGGCGTCCCGGTTCGCGGTCGACGCGATTGGCGCAGATCCACGACAGCGCCTCCGCCGCGTCACGCCCCCGCATCTCGTATTTGGCGAAGGAGGATTGATCGAACAGGCCGGCGCGCTCGCGCACCGCCCGGTGCTCCTCGCCCACTGCGGCGAACCAGTTCTGGCGGCCCATCGAGTAAACATCTTTCGGCACGACACCCGGTGGCGCGAACCAGTTCGGCCGCTCCCAGCCGAGCTTCGAGCCGAAGCAGGCATTGCGCGACTTGAGCCGTTCGTAGAGAGGCGAGACGATGCGCGGGCGGCCGCTCTCGTATTCCTCATGCGGAAAACCGATGCTGTAATGCTTGCCGTAAGCCTCCAGCGTGCGTTCCGACGTCCAGGACCGATCGTCATGCAGTCCCGAGAAGCGCCTGATGTCGACGACCCAGAGGTCCATCGGCGCTTCGCCGGAAGCCGCCCACTGAGCCAGCACCCAGCCCGCACCTCCGCCCGAAGCGATACCGAAGGCGTTGAACCCGGCGCCCACATAAAAATTCCGCAGGTTCGGCGCGGGCCCCAGAATAAAATTTCCATCCGGCGTGAAACTCTCCGGTCCGTTGATCATCTTCTTGATGCCGGCCGTCTGCAGTGCGGGCAGGCGCGCCAGGGCCTGCTCCATATGCTGTTCGAAATGCTCCCAGTCGTCTTCGAACAACTGGAACTCGAAATCGTCCGGCACGTCGTCCTGCAACCAGGCTTGCGGATTGGTTTCGTATCCGCCCATCACCAAGCCGCCCACCTCCTCCTTGAAATAGATGCGGCGGTCGGGATCGCGGATCGTCGGCGCGTCGCTGGCAAGGCCTTCGATCTTCTCGGTGATGATATACTGGTGCCTGACAGGCTGCAGCGGCACGCTGACCTGAGCCATGGCGCCTAGCTGCCGCGCCCACTGGCCGGCGCAGTTGATCACTGTATCGCAGGCGATGTCGCCGCGATTGGTTTTAACCGCGACAACCCGTCCCTCGCGAATGTCGAAGCCCTTGACACGCACGCCCTCGACAATCCGCGCGCCATGCATGCGGGCTCCCTTGGCGAGCGACTGCGTGATGTCGGAGGGGCTGGCCTGGCCGTCCGTCGGCAGGAACGTGGCGCCCACCAGATCGCCGGTCTCGAGCAAGGGCCACATGGTTTTGACATCGGCAGGAGACAGCAGATGCATGTCCATGCCGAAACTTTGCGCCGTGGTGGCGAGGCGCTTGAATTCGGTCCAGCGGTCCTGGTTGCAGGCCAACCTGAGGCAGCCCGTCATTTTCCACCCCGTTTCGAGGCCGGTTTCCTTGTCGAGGTTCTTGTAGAGCTCGACCGAGTATTTCAGCACCTGGGTGATCGAGGCCGACGAGCGCAATTGCCCGACCAGCCCCGCCGCGTGCCAGGTCGAGCCAGATGTCAGCCGGTTCTGTTCAAGCAACAGAACATCGGCGTTATGATCGCGGGCCAGATGATAGGCGGTGGAACAGCCGATGATGCCGCCGCCGATCACCACGAATTGCGCCCGCTTAGGAAGATCCGTCATCGGGAGCCGAACCTTTCGTTGTACGCGGCATGGACGGTTTCGAAACGCGCGAGAAATTCAGTCGCGTAGGCAATGTAATCGACGCCCGGCGCGTTGAGGTGAAGTTCCGAGACCATGCCCCAGACCGCTTCGCGCAAAGCGCTCGCCACCTTCATGGCGTAGAAGGCGCGTAGCAGGCTCTCATCCGGCGCCTTGCCGAAATAAAGCTCAAGCAGGCGGCGCTCGTCTTTCTCTTCAAACGAGTTGTTCGAGGCGAGATTGGCCAGATCGAACATCGGCGTGCCGAATGCGCCGTATTCCCAATCGAGGAGCCACAACCGGCTGCCGTCATGCATGAAGTTCGCCGCCAGAAGATCGTGATGGCCGAAAACGATCGGAAGCGGAACCTGCGCCGTCTCGGTCTTTTCCGCGATAGCGAGCCATTTCGGGATGTCGGGAACGTGACGGTGATTGCCGGCCTCAAGGGTCCGGGCGTAATCGCGCAGAATCTGGAACACCCAGAAGAAGGCGGCAGGCCCGGTGATCCGTTTCGGCATCTCGTGGTGGCAGCGCTTGATCATGTCGAGGCAGGCCGGCAGGTTTTCACGGATGTCGGCTTCCTGAAATGTTCGCGCCTCGATGAACCGCAGCACCATGATGCCGGGACCGGTATGAACCACTTGCGGCGACAGGCCGGCTTCGACGGCGGCCCGGGCCGCGATCCCCTCGCGTTGCCGCGACACCTGGTGGCAGGGATAGTCGCCGCCGACGCGGGCGACATACTTGCCGCTAGCGTCGGTTACCGTAAAGCTCGCATTGCTCACCCCGCCCTTGAGAGGCGTGACTTCGATGTCTCCCTTCCAGATAGGAAGGGCGCGCACGGCCGCTTCGGCGCTCATGCGAGGCGCCGATGCGAGCGCATGCGCTCGACCCAGGCGGTGATCAGGCGATCGGCGATGATGCCGATGAAGGCGATGGCGAGGCCCGCCACGATGCCGCGCCCGGCATCGGCCTTGGACAGCGCCTTGAACACCTCCTGGCCCAGATCGCGGGTGCCGATCATGGCGCAGATGATGATCATGCTGAGCGACAAGAGGATAGTCTGGTTCACCCCCAGCATGATTTCCGGCATGGCGACCGGAAGCTGCACGCGGCGGAACAACTGCCACCTGGTGCAGCCCGAAACGATGCCCGCCTCGATGAGCTGATGCGGCACCTGCCTGATGCCGTGATTGGTGTAGCGGATGGCGGGCACGATGGCGAAGGCGACGGTGGCAATCATCGCGGTTACATCGCCCACCCGGAACAGCATGACAACCGGAATGATGAAACAGAAGGACGGGATGGTCTGCAGCGTGTCGATGACGGGGATCACCACCGACTGCGCCCGGTCGCTCCGCGCCGCCATGAGCCCGATTGGAATGCCGATCGCCGATGCTACAAGTGCTGAGGCTCCGCACAGATAGAGCGTCTGCATGGCGGGCAGCCACAGTCCGGTCGCGGCGCAGAAAGCGCTGAGCAGCCCCACCACAACCGCGAGAGCCGTGCCGCCCAGTCGCCAGCCGGCAAGCGCCAGCGTCAGCGTGACGCCGAGCCATGGCAGGGCCTCGAACAGCCGGCGCAGCGGATTAAGGAAATTGAGCAAAACGAAAGTGCGCGCCGCCTCGATCGCATCGAACCAGTTGATGGTGAGCCAGTCGACGCCCGCCTTCCACAAGGGCGCCGTGGTCAGTGTCAGCGAGTCCGGGATCTTGTTGAGAGCCGGAAACACCAGGGCGAGCAGCGTCGTGACGGCCAGCACGGCGAGCGCCAGCAGCAAATTGCCGTGGCGCGCCAGCACATTGGTATCGGCTGACGCGGCTTCCGGCCGGCGGCGCGCAATGGCCTGGCTGAGCCGGTCGAGCACGATGGCGATGATGACGATGGCGAGACCCGCTTCCATCGCCTGCCCGATCCGGAGCGCCCTGAGCGCCAGCAACACGTCGTAGCCAAGCCCGCCAGCGCCGATCATCGACGAGATGATCACCATGTTGAGGGCCAGCATGATCACCTGGTTGACCCCCAGCATGAGCGACGGCTTGGCCGACGGAACCAGCACGCGCCACAGTTTCTGGGTGCCCGTGCAGCCCGCCATGTCGGCGAAATCCTTGATCTCCTGCGGCACCTTGTTGAGCCCCAGAAGCGTTGCCCTGACCATCGGCGGCGTGGCGAAAAGTCCGGTGGCAAGCAGTGCCGAAACCGGGCTGGCGCCGAACAGGATAAGCATCGGGATCAGATAGGCGAAGGTCGGCATGGTCTGCATGAGATCGAGCGCGGGAAGGATGAAAAGCTTGCTGGCGCGCGGCGAGTAGTAGGCCCAGATGCCGGCGAGAAGGCCGGTCACGACGCAGAACGGCACGCAGATGACGATGAGCGCCAGCGTCAGCATGGAATTGTCCCACAGCTTGAACACCGCCAGCGCCAGGAAACTCAACCCGCAGAGGGCCGCAAGCCGGAGTCCGCCATAGAGATAACCAAGCCACCCCATGACCAGGCAGACGCCCACCCACGACAGGCGCGGCGCCACGAAGGCTTCCTCTCCGGTTCCGAACTTGAACCCCTTGGCGAGAACTCCGAAGGCGAGGCGCAGGGGAACGTCGATCACCGCGGTGATCGAGCGCGTGAACCACAAAAGATTGCTCTTGGCCCAGGCCATCGCCGCAGACACGATGTCGCGGACGGGAATGATCAGGCTGTCGGGATACTGCGCCGCAGCCGGCACGAGATCGCGCAGTAGGATGGACGCCAGCGCGATCAGCGCCAGCAACAGCCAGACCATGGCGCCGCCGCTCAGCACCGGTTTCGCCTCGGTCCTTGGCAGTGTCGCCTCGCTCACAGCCGCCTCTCGCGATCTTTGCCGGACAGGAGATCGATCACCGCCTGCGGCGTCACTTCACCGAGAACCTGACCGTTATCGCCCACGACCGCGAAAGCCTTTCCAGCCTCGATGATGGCCGGAGCGAAACTTGCGATCTTTGCCGTGCCGCTCACTTTCTGCAGCTTTCCGCTGCCGGGCGTTGCCGCGCCCATCAAGCTTTTCGCCGACATCACCTTGGCCCGGTTCACGTCGCGGGTGAACTCGGCCACATAGTCCGTGGCCGGACGGATGACCAGTTCCTCAGGGCTGCCCACCTGGATGATCTCGCCGTCCTTCATGATGGCGATGCGGTCGGCCAGGCGGATGGCCTCGTCGAAATCGTGGGTGATGAACACAATGGTTTTCTTCAGAACGCTCTGCAAGCGGATCAGTTCGCTCTGCATCTCGCGGCGGATCAAGGGATCGAGCGCCGAATAAGGCTCGTCGAGGAACCAGATTTCGGGTTCGACGGCAAGCGAGCGGGCAATGCCGACGCGCTGCTGCTGGCCGCCCGACAATTCGCCGGGAAAATGCCGTTCACGCCCGGTGAGACCGACGAGATCGATGACGGCCCTGGCGCGCGCCTCGCGCTCCGCTTTGGCAATGCCCTGGATCGACAGCGGAAAGGCCACGTTCTCCAGTACGGTCAGATGCGGCAACAAGGCGAAGTGCTGGAACACCATGCCCATCTTGTGGCGCCTGATTTCAATCAGTTCAGACTCGCTCGCCTTGAGCAGGTCCCGGCCGTCGAAAGTGATCTCGCCGCTGGTCGGCTCGATCAACCGCGACAGGCAGCGCAGCAAAGTGGATTTGCCGGAGCCCGACAGGCCCATGACGATGAAGATTTCACCCTCATGGAAGTCGAGCGACACATCGCGGACAGCGCCGATGAGCGACGCCCGTTCCAGGTCCAGCGCAGTGGGATCGCCGCCACCCTGTCCGAGGATGGCGGACGCGTTCTTCCCGTAGATCTTCCAGACGTTCCGGCAGGCAAGCTTGATCGGGCGCGCAGCACCGCTGCCCGTTCGCACGGGTGTCACCGGATCGTTGGCCCGGCTGACTATTGCGCCCAGGCCTTCCACTTGTCCTGATTGGCCTCGACCCAGGCGGCGGCCACCTCCTCGATCGTCTTGCCGTCGAGATCGACCTGGCCGGACAAGTCATTGAGTTCGGCCGCCTCGATCTGATAGGCCTTGGCGACCTTGTAGGCTTGGGGCCACTTGTCCTTCATGCCGGCCCAGGAGAATTTCCAGATTTCGCCATGCGGCTTGCCGCAGTCATAGGCCATGTCGGGGTTGGAGCCCCATTTGGGATCGGTGTAGCATTCAGGCTGATGCTCGGGGAATTCGACCCATTCGCCTTCGTATTTGGCCGGCGCCCAATGCGGCGAATAGACCCACAGCATCACCGGCGCCTTGCGCTGATAGGCGGAATCAAGCTCGGCGAACATCGCGGCGTCGGTCCCGGCATGGATGACCGTGAATGGTAGCCCGAGCGAGACAACGCGCTCGTCGTCAAAGCCTTCCCAGGTCACCGGCGCGCCGAGATAACGGCCCTTGGGGGCGGTTTCGGCGGTGGAAAAGGCTTCGGCGCATTTGGGGTCCTTGAGCGCTTCCCAGTTCGGCAGGCCGGGGCACTTCTCCTTCATGTAGGAGGGATACCACCACTCTTCCTTGGCCTTAGGCCCGAGGGTCCCCAGACGTTCGGTCTGGCCGGTGGCTTCCGATGCCTTCATCGCTTCGCCCGCCGTCGTATCCCAATATTCGACGCCGACGGTCACGTCGCCGTTGGTCATGCTGGTATTGAGACTGGAAAGATAATCCCCGGTCGGGTATTCGACGGTGTAGCCAAGCTTTTCGAGAATGCCGCCCAGAATCTTGGCATTGAGATTGACGCTGGTCCAGTCGAACAGCACGATCTTGATCGGATCGCTTGATTCGACGGCGTTGGCGCTGAAGGGTGAAAGAACTGTTGCACCCAGAACAGCCGCCGCGAAGGCGGCCTGCCTCCAGGCTTTGTATCTGATCATTTTTTTCCTCGCTCTCCCGGTTTGGTCGCCTTGCGGCGGCCCTTGGCCGTACTGTCGACCCAAATCGCGCGGTCTGTCAATGTCACCACCCAGCGAAACGCCCTGAGGCAAAACGCCTGTCCCTGTTGACCTTCCCCATGCACATGGCCCAAACTACAGCAGGGATTCCACAAAAGGTGAATTGAATGCAATATGCAGCACCAGACACGACCAAGGCCGCGGTGGCCCTGCTGGCGAAAGCCAAAGGCAGCGCCTATGTGCTGGCGGGCGGTTCCGACCTGCTCGTCCGCATGCGCGGCGGCTATCTCGAACCCGATCTCGTGGTCGATATCAAGCGCATCAAGGGCATGCGCGAAATCAAGAAGTCGGCGAGCGGGTTTTCCATCGGCGCCGCCGTCTCCTGCGCCGAGATGGGCGAGAACGCGGGCTTGCGCAAAGCCTGGCCCGGCGTCGTCGAGGCCGCCAACCTGATCGGCTCGAAGCAGGTGCAGAGCCGTTGCACCATTGCCGGCAATCTGTGCAATGCGTCGCCCGCCGCCGACAGCGTGCCCGCCATGATGGCGGCCGGCGCCAAAGCGGTGATCGCCGGTCCCAAGGGCCGCCGCACTGTGCCGGTCGAACAGATTCCGGTCAGCCCCGGCAAGACAATCCTCAAGAAAGGCGAGTTCATCGAAGCCATCCAGTTACCGGCGAAGCAACCGCGCTCGGGCGATGCCTATCTCCGCTTCATTCCACGGAGTGAAATGGATATCGCGGTGGTGAGCGCCGGCATCAATCTGACGCTTGATTCGAAGGGCGTGGTGACGGCGGCGCGCGTGGCGCTGGGGGCGGTGGCCCCGACCGTCATTCTGGTGGGCGCGGCCGCCAAGGCGCTGATCGGCTCGAAGCTCGACGACGCGGCCCTTGAGAAACTCGGCCAAGCCTGTTCCGCCGCCTGCCGTCCGATCGACGACAAGCGCGGCACCATCGAATTCAGAACCAAAGTCGCAAGCGTATTGGCCAGGCGCGCGGCAAAAATCGCTTACGGCCGCGCGGGAGGCAAATAATGTCGATACAGGTTTCAACCACGATCAACGGCGACAGGGTGGATTTCATCTGCGAGGCGGATGAGTCCCTCCTCGATGCGTTGCGCAATCGGGTCGGACTGACCGGCGCCAAGGAAGGCTGCGGCACCGGCGACTGCGGCGCCTGCAGCGTCAGTCTCGATGGCCGCATCGTCTGCTCCTGCCTGGTGCTGGGGGCTGAGGCCGAAGGCCGCGGCATCGACACCATCGAAGGCATGTCGGATGGCGCGATCCTCCATCCGCTGCAGCGCAAGTTCCTCGAACATGGCGCCCTGCAGTGCGGCATCTGCACCCCGGGCTTCCTGATGGCGGCGCAAGCCGTCCTCAAGAAGAATCCCAACCCCAGCGAAGAAGAAATCCGTTTCGGCCTGGCCGGCAATCTCTGCCGCTGCACCGGCTATGACAAGATCGTGCGCGCCGTCCAGGACGCCGCATTGGAAATGAGAGGAGCCTAACCCATGCCGCTCGACACCGCCTTCACCGGCCAGAAATTCGCCTCCGTCGGAACCCGTCCCATCCGCCCCGATGGCATCGACAAGGTCACCGGACGCGCCCGCTACGGTGCCGATACGACGGCACCGGGGCAGCTCGTGGGCCTCATCCTGCGCTCGCCACACGCTCACGCCCGGATAAAAAAGATCGACATCTCGAAGGCGGAAAAGCTGCCGGGCGTCAAGGCCGTGCTCACCTCGGCCGATCTCCCCGATCTGACCGAAGGCGACAAGAGCATGTTCGACGTGCTCGAAAACTGCATGGCGCGCACCACCGTCTTCTATGAGGGCCACGCGGTCGCCGCCGTTGCCGCCATCGATGCGAAAACCGCCAAGCAAGCCTTGAAGCTCATCAAGGTGGATTACGAAATCCTGCCCCATGTGACCGATGTCGACGAGGCGATGAGCCCCAAGGCCCCGGTGCTGCATCCCAAGATGTTCACGATCGGCATGGAGCCCCGGCCGAAGAAGGCCTCAAATATCGCCAAGCGCACCGAATATGGCCATGGCGATGTCGAAGCGGGCTTCGCTGAAGCCGATCATATCATCAAGGAGAGCTTCAAGACCGAGCAGACGCATCAGGGCTATATCGAGCCCCATGCCTGCCTCGCCACGATCGGCCCCGACGGCCAGGGCGAATTGTGGGTGTGTACGCAAGGCCACTTCGTCTATCGCAACACCTGCGCCCAGCTTCTCGGCATGGACGTGGCGAAACTGAAAGTGACGGCGTCCGAGATCGGCGGCGGCTTCGGCGGCAAGACCCATGTGTGGGCCGAACCGGTGGCACTCGCGCTGTCGCGCAAGGCCAACCGGCCGGTCAAGATCGTGATGTCGCGCGAGGAGGTGTTCCGCGCCTCGGGCCCAACAAGTTCGACCTCGATCGATGTCAAGATCGGCGTCAAGAACGACGGCACCATCACGGCAGCACAGGCCGAACTCCGCTATCAGGGCGGGCCCTATCTCGGCATGTGGGCCGAGCTCGGCGCCATGACGTCCTTTGCCTGCTACGATCTGAAAAACGTCAAATCGGTCGGCTACGAAGTGCTGGTCAACCGCCCGAAGGTCGCCGCCTATCGCGCGCCGTCAGCGCCGATGGCCGCCTTCGCGGTCGAAAGTGTCATCGATGACCTCGCCCGGAAGATCGGCATGGACCCGATCGCCTTCCGCATCAAGAACGCGGCGAAGCAGGGCACCAAGTCATCGTACGGACCCGTCTACGGCCCGATCGGCATCGGTCCGACGCTGGAAGCGGCCCAAAACCACCCGCACATGAAAGCGCCGCTGGGCAAAAACCAGGGACGCGGCATGGCCTGCGGCTTCTGGTTCAATTTCGGCGGCCAGACCTGCACCGATATCAATATCGGCATCGACGGAACGGTGTCGCTGACGGTCGGCACCATCGATGTCGGCGGCTCGCGCGCTGCGTTGTCGCTGGTGGCGGCGGAAGAACTGGGCGTTCCCTATTCCCAGATCAAGTGCAACATCGCCGACACCGGCAGCCTTGGCCATAACGACATGACCGACGGCAGCCGCGGCACCTTCTCGTCCAGCATGGCGACGGTGTTTGCCGCCCGCAACGCCATCAAGGTGCTGCGCGACCGCGCCGCCCAGATGATGGAAATCCCCGTCGACGATGTTGTCTGGGAGGATGGCCACGCCAAGGCCAAGGGCGACAGCCATGGCAATCTGGCGCCGCTGTCTTTGAAAGACATCGCCGCCGCCGCCGGTAATACCGGTGGCCCCATCGCCGGCCACAACGAGATCGTCGCCGATGGCGCTGGCGTGTCCTTCGCCACGCACATTTGCGATGTCGAGGTCGATCCCGAAACCGGCTCGACCAAAGTGCTGCGCTACACCGTGATCCAGGATGCCGGCAAGGCGGTGCATCCGACCTATGTCGAAGGCCAGTATCAGGGTGGTGCGGCGCAAGGCATCGGCTGGGCGCTGAACGAGGAATATATCTACGGCAAGGATGGCAGGCTGCAGAACGCGGGCTTCCTCGATTACCGCATGCCGGTGTGTTCGGACCTGCCCTTCATCGACACGGTGATCCTGGAGATTCCCAATCCCAATCATCCCTACGGGGTGAGGGGTGTCGGCGAAACCTCGATCGTGCCGCCCTTGGGAGCCATCGGCAACGCCGTGTCGAACGCCATCGGCATCCGCATGAACCACGCGCCGATGTCGCCGCCCCGCATCCTCAAGGCCATCGAGGGCGCCAAGAAGCATTAGGCATGGCTGAAATCCATCTCTGGGGAGCGCTCCGCCCCGCCGCGGGCGGAGCCTCCTCGGTCGAGGTCGAGGCGGCAGACATCCGCGAAATGTTCAGAAAGCTCGAAGAGCGCTATCCGGGCATGGCATCCCATATTGCGCGCGGTGTCGCGGTTTCGATCAACGGCAAGATCTACCGCGATTCATGGAGCGAAAAACTGCCTGGCGACGCGGAAATCTATCTTCTCCCCCGCATCCAGGGGGGATGAAATGTCCTCTCCCGTGCAACGGGAGAGGGAGGGACCCATCGCGCCAGCGATGGGGAGGTGAGGGCCCGTTAAAGATGATGGATAATTCATTGAAGTCACCCCCTCACCTTTCCCACGCCGCTGACGCGGCGCGGGCCCCTGTCCTCTCCCGCTTCGCAGGAGAGGACGTTTGATGACCGGCCTCGATTTCATCCATCGCTTTGAACCCGGCGATTCCGCAGCACCCTTGCTTCTGCTCCATGGCACCGGCGGCGATGAGAATGATCTTCTCCCGCTTGGCCAAATGATAGCACCCGGCCGGGTCCTTCTGTCGCCACGTGGACAGGTGCTCGAAAACGGCATGCCGCGTTTCTTCCGGAGACTGGCGGAGGGCGTGTTCGATGAGGACGACGTGCGCCGGAGGGCCGGCGATCTTGGCCAGTTCGTGGCGGCCGCTAGCGCGGAGTACAAACTTGGAAAGCCGATTGCCGTGGGTTTCTCCAACGGCGCCAACATCGCCGCGGCGATTCTGCTGCTGCATCCAGGCATATTGGCGGGCGCCATTCTCATTCGCGGCATGGTGCCTCTGGGCAAGCCACCGGCGGCTGATCTGGCGGGCACTCCAGTGCTTCTGCTGTCGGGATCTGCCGATCCGATCATTCCCATTGCCAATGCGGCGCGGCTTGCGGATATGCTGCGAGAGGCCCATGCGACCGTCACCCACGAGACATTGCACACCGGCCACGGCCTCACCCAGAACGATGCCGCCATCGCGCAAGGCTGGCTGAAAGGACACCAGTGATGAAGCTCAACGGATTTCACCATCTGACCGCGATCACCGCCGACGCACCCGCGAATCATCGCTTCTATACGGAGACGCTGGGCCTTCGCATGGTCAAGAAGACCGTCAACCAGGACGATGTCAGCGCCTATCACCTGTTCTATGCCGATGGCGTGGGGTCGCCGGGCACCGACATCACCTTTTTCGACTGGCCGGTGGGGCGCGAGCGGCGCGGCACCAATTCCATCTGCCGCACCGGCTTCCGCATCAAGGGGGAAGCGGCCTTCGAATACTGGACAAAGCGCTTCGCCGAACTCGGCGTCAAGCACGGCAAGGTGACAGAGCGGCTGAAACGTATGACCCTCGACTTCGAGGATCAAGAAGGCCAGAGGCTCAGCCTCATCGACGACGAGGGCAATGCCGAGGTTCATCCGTGGACGGACAGTCCGGTTCCCGCTGACTGCCAGATTCGCGGCCTTGGCCCCATTACCATCAGCGTCCCCGATCTCCAGCCCACCGAGCGAGTGCTCACCAATCTCATGGGAATGACGGCGCTCGGCAGTCACGGAGACGTGCTCGCCTACCGGATGAAGGGCGATGGCCCGGTGGCCGAACTTCATGTGGTCCTCGAACCCACCAGTCCACCCGCAGGCCAGGGCGCGGGCGGCGTCCATCATGTCGCCTTCAACATTCCGTCGGCTGATTATTCCGCCTGGGCGCAGCGCCTCCGCGATCTGCAGATGCCCAACAGTGGCCCAGTCGACCGCTTCTGGTTCAAGAGCCTGTATTTCCGCGAGCCCGCCGGCATCCTGTTCGAGATCGCCACCGACGGCCCGGGCTTCGCCACCGATGAGCCGCTCGACAGCCTCGGCAAGACCCTGTCGCTGCCGCCGTTCCTGGAAAACCGCCGGGGAGAAATCGAAGCCAACCTCAAACCGCTGACATGAAAGCGACGAAGCGGCGGATGCGCGAACTTTCGGCCGCGCCGTGAAGGAAACCCCGCGCATAGGTTTCCAGCTCTATTCGGCCCGCGCGCTGCCGGCCGATGAAGCGATTTTGTCGATGCTGGCAGGGGCCGGCTATCGTCATGTCGAGACTTACGGACCCTGGCACGACGATCCGCATCGCACCCGTAGCCTCGCCGATCGTCACGGTCTGTCGGTTCCGACGGCGCATATCGCACTTGCCATGATCAAGGACGAGTTCCAGCGCGTCATCGACATCGCCACGACACTCGGCGCAAAACTTGTCGTTGCTCCCTATCTGGGTGAGGACGAACGGCCACAATCGGGCCATGGATGGCGTGAACTTGCCCGCGAACTCGAGTCCCATGCAAAACGTTTGCAGGCACAAGACCTGCGCCTCGCCTGGCACAATCACGATTTCGAGTTCGCGAAACTTCCGGACGGCAGCCTGCCGATGGACGTGCTGCTTGACGACGCGCCGAACCTGTTGTGGGAAGTGGATGTAGGCTGGACAGTGCTGGCAGGCCAGGACCCTCTCGCCTGGTTCGCCCGCCATGGCCCGCGCATCTCTGCCTTGCATATCAAGGACATTGCAAAGCCCGGCTCGCAGCAGGTTGGAGACGGCTGGTGCAGCGTGGGAACGGGCGCCATCGACTGGATCCCGATCCTCGCAGCGGCGCGGAACAACGCGGTTGCCGAATATATCATAGAGCACGACAATCCGCCCGACGCGGCGGCTTTTGCCGTGGCGTCCTACTCCAATCTGCAGAAGCTGATGACACAGCCATGAAACTGTCGGCGGGCATCATCGGTTGCGGCAACATTTCGAGCATCTATCTCGAAAATCTCCCGAAATTCGCCGATGTGAAAGTCGTCGCCTGCGCCGACCTGCGCGAGGATGTGGCAGCCCGGCAAGCCGAAGCCTTCGGCATAACGGCAGCCGGTGTAAATGAGATTCTACAACGACCAGATATCGGCATCATCGTGAATCTGACAGTTCCTTCCGCCCATGCGGAGGTGACGCTCAGGGCGCTCGCGGCGGGAAAGCATGTCTATTCCGAAAAGCCCCTCGCCGTCACGTCATCCGATGCCGCGACTATCGTGGCGGATGCCAGTCGTCGCGGCCTGAATGTGGGCGTGGCGCCCGATACCGTTCTGGGCGCCGGACTTCGCAGGTCACGCGATTTGATCGACAGTGGAAAATTAGGCCGGATCGTCACGGGCACGGCGACGATCTTCTCGCATGGCATGGAACACTGGCACCCCGATCCCGAATTCTTCTTCAAGCCAGGCGCCGGGCCGGTCTTCGACATGGGTCCCTATTACATCGCGGCGCTGGTCCAGCTCCTGGGACCGGTGAAACGCCTCGCCGCGCTGACATCGATCGGTGCGGAAACACGGACTGTCACGGCCAAATCACCCAAGCGCGGCACGGCGATCCGCGTCGAGACACCATCCACCGCACTCGCCATCCTGCACATGGAGAATGGCGCCGTCATCTCGTTCGGCGCGAGTTGGGATGTCTGGCGGCATTCGCATCCGCCGATCGAACTCCACGGCACCGAGGGCTCGATCCGCGTTCCCGATCCGAATTTCTTCGGCGGTATCATTGAAGTCTCCGAACGCGGACAGAAATGGCGCAAGACCGATTGCGGCGATCTGGCATTGGGCGCTCCGAACTGGCCGGCGGACAAGCCGAAGCATGCGAATTACCGGGGATTGGGCGTCGCCGATCTCGCCTCTTCGATCCTCCATGGCACGCCGCACCGCACCTCCGCCGAGGCTGGCCAGCACGTCGTGGACGTGATGAATGCCATTCTCGAAAGCGGGCGCACCGGACAGTTCATCAACCTGCCGGCCTCCACAAGACCCGCCGCACTCGGCGAGAACGAAGCGCGCCGCCTGACTTAACCCAGCACGGATGCGCGTGTCGCATCGCTGCTGAAGCAGCGGTCGAGAATCTTCTGCAGATCGGCGCCGCGCCGGAACGAGGGCTCGATAGTCTTGCCGCTGATGACGGCGCTGACGAATTTGCTGTAGAGCGATGGCACGGGATCGGAGATCACGCGGCGCCAGGCCTGATTGTGAACATCCTCGCCGGTGCAGGCGCGGATTTCGGTCCAGTCGAGGCCGTGCTCGATCTCGATCGCCCCCTCGCTGCCGAACAGATCGAGTTTCAGCACATTGCCATAGCCCGTCATGTAGCGGCTGGCATGGATGACGCCGAGCGCCCCATTGTCGAATTCGACCGACATCATGGCGCTGTCATTGGCGTCGAGCACATAGTCGCCGATCCTGCCGCCCGGCGTCTTGTCGAAGGTCTTGAGCCGTGCCTGCAACGACACCGGCATCTGGCCCGCCGCATGCGTGACGAAATCGAGAATGTGGATTCCCACATCGCCAAGCACGCCCTTGGAGCCGTGGCTTTCCGACAACCGCCACAGCCATTTGGGATCGGTCTTCCAGTCGCCCCAGTGATTGCCGACGAGCCAGCTCTGCCGGTACGACGCCTCGACATGGCGCAACCCGCCGATCTCGCCCAAGGCAACCATGTTGCGCGCGGTTTCAAGGGCCGCGACATTGCGGTAGCTGAGATTGATCATGTTGACGACGCCGGCGCGTTCCGCGGCCGTGGCCATCTCATCGGCGAGATCGAAACTTTCCGCCAGCGGCTTTTCGCACAGCACATGTTTGCCGGCGGCGATCAGCTTCATCGTGGTCGGATGATGGGCGCTGTCGGGCGTGACATTGGCCACCGCGTCGAACTTGCCCCAGGCGATCGCACCGTCGAAATCGCCGAAGGCGGTGGCGATCTCCAGCCTGTCCGCGAAGCCTTGCGCTCGCGCCAGATCGATGTCGGCGCAGGCCACGACCTCGCACCGGCTGTCGAGGCGGAAATGCTTGACATGCTGCACCGCCATGGCGCCGGTGCCGAGCACGAGGATTCGCGGCCTGGGCATCAGCGGAAACCCGCCTCGCCATCCTTGTGGAGCTTCGAACCTTTCACCTCCAGCGGAACCGGCGCCTTGTCATGCGGCACGTTCGGCGCTTCTCCGATTGTCTTCCAGGCGGGCAGTGGATTGTGCGCCCAGCGCGTGGCGTTGAGGATGACCCTCAGCACATCGGCGTTGTGATAGGTGGGATAGGCCTCGTGGCCGGGGCGGAAATAAAAGATACGTCCGGCGCCGCGCTGATAGGTGAGGCCGGAGCGAAACACCTCGCCGCCTTCGAACCACGACACGAACACGGTTTCGAGCGGCTCCGGCACGAGGAACGGCTCACCATACATTTCCTCATGGCCGATCTCGATATATTCCGGCAGGCCCGCCGCGATCGGATGGTTGCGGTTGATGACCCACACGCGCTCGACCTCGCCCGCCTCGCGCCACTTCAAGGAGCATGGCGTTCCCATCAGGCGCTTGAAGATTTTCGAGAAGTGCCCGGAATGGAGCACGATCAATCCCATCCCCTCCCACACGCGCTGCTGGACCCGCTCGACGATTGCGTCATCCACGCGGCCATGCGCCATGTGACCCCACCACAACAGCACGTCGGTCTTGTTCAGTCGGTCAACCGTCAAACCGTGCTCGGGATCGTCCAGTGTCGCGGTTTCGGCAACGATGTCGCCAGCGCCATCGAATGCCTTGGCGATCGCGTTGTGAATTCCCTGGGGATAGAGCTGCTGCACCAGGGCATTGGTTTTCTCGTGCTGGTTTTCATTCCAGATCAGCGCGCGGATGGTCATAGGCGTTGGTCCTGTTGTTGATCAGTTCAGCCTGGCGCCGCTGTCATCGAAGCGATGCACCTTGCCGGGGTCCATATTGAGATAGATCGTGTCGCCGGTCTTGAACGCCGTCTTGCCTTGCTCGCGGACATTGAGCGTGCCGTGCGGTGTTCCGACATAGAGGAAGCTGTCGCTGCCCAGCACCTCGGAATATTCGACCGTGCCCTTGATGTCGCCTTTGTCGGCGCCCGTCGTGAGATGCTCGGGTCGCACGCCAACGGTTTTCGATTTCAGTTTCTCGGCCGGAGCGCCGGTCAGGAAATTCATTTTGGGTGAACCGATGAATCCCGCGACGAACAGGCTGTTGGGCCTGTCATACAGCTCCATCGGCGTTCCCACCTGCTCGACCCGGCCGGCGTTCAAAACGACGATGCGGTCAGCCATGGTCATCGCCTCGACCTGATCATGCGTCACATAGACCATTGTCGTATTCGGCAGCGAGCGCTTCAACCTGGCGATCTCCATCCGCATCTGCACGCGCAGTGCCGCATCGAGATTGGACAGCGGTTCGTCGAACAGGAACACCTTGGGATCGCGCACGATGGCGCGGCCGATGGCCACTCGCTGGCGCTGGCCGCCCGACAACGCCTTGGGCAAACGGGTCAGATAGGGCGTGAGCTGGAGCATCTCGCCCACCTTCTCGACCTTGGCCTTGATCTCGGCGCGGGATAGTCCCTGGTTCTCCAGTGTGAAGCCGATATTCTCGAACACGCTCATATGCGGGTAGAGCGCGTAGGACTGGAACACCATGGCGATGCCGCGCTTTGACGGCGGCACCTCGTTGACCACCGCTCTGTCGATCTCGAGCGAGCCCGCCGAGATCGATTCGAGACCCGAGATCACCCGGAGCAGCGTCGATTTTCCGCAGCCCGACGGACCCACGAACACGATGAACTCGCCGGACGTGATGTCGAGACTGACGTCCTTGATGATGTGCACGGCGCCATAGGACTTGTAGAGATTGGTGAGTTTGATGTCAGCCATGTCAGCCTCCCTTGACCGAGCCAGCGAGTAGGCCCCGGACGAAATAACGTTGCAACGCGAAGAACACGAGGAGCGGTACGATGATGGTGACGAAGGCGGACGCGGTCAGGATCTCCCAATTGCCGCCGCGCGAGCCGAGCAGCGCGTTGAGCCGCCCCGTGAGCACGAGCTGGTCGTCGCCGCTGCCGAGAAACACGATGGCGACGAGCAGGTCGTTCCACACCCAGAGGAACTGGAAGATCGCGAACGAGGCAAGTGCCGGAAACGACAGCGGCAGAATGATGCGGCGGAAAATCTTGAAGTCGTTGGCGCCGTCGACCTGGGCGCTCTCGATCAGGTCGCGCGGCAGGCCGGCGATATAGCTCCGGAGCAGATAGATCGCGAATGGCAGGCCGAAGCCGGTATGGGCGAGCCAGATGCCGAGATAAGTCTTGGAGGGAACGCCCATGAAGGTTCCCGCCGCGTTATAGAGCTTGAGCAGCGGAATGAGCGACATCTGCAGCGGCACGACCAGCAGACCGACGATGATGGCGATCAGCAGTCCCCGGCCCGGCAGTTTCATCCAGGCCAGCGCGTAAGCCGCGAAGGCGGCGATCAGGATCGGGATGATGGTGGCCGGAATGGTGACGGTGAGTGAATTGACGAAGGACCGGCCGATCCCCTCGGAGAACAGCACCGTGCCGTAGTTTTCAAAGGTGAAGCGCGGCGGCACCGAGGTCACGTAGAAGACGCGCGATCCCCGCTCATTATCGAAAGTCTTGGGCGATGACAGGAGATAGGAGCCGTCGGCGTTGACCGTGAGCGTCTGTCCGTTTTCCAGCTCCGCCGTGGTCCCGGCGGCATAGGCGTCCGGGGTCTGCACCCGGGTGCCGAAGGCCTTGATCACGCCCGCCTGCTCGGCCCCTTCGAACAGGCTGCCGGAGATGGTGAACTTGCCGTCAGTCTCGACCTGATCCGCCATGCCCTTGAGGCGGCCCACGGAACTCCTGTCGCTGGTGGTGAGTGCTGTCCACCAGCCCGAGACCGCGATCTGGTTCTTGTCGCGGAGCGAACTAACGAGCAAACCGGCGGTGGGCAATGTCCACAGCGCCACGATGATGAAAACCGCGAAGTGGAGCGCGAAGCGCGACGGTTCGAGAGCGATGCGTTTCAGCATGTCAGTGCCCCTGGCTGCGTTCGGCGTTGGCCTGGCGGATATTCCAGATCATGATCGGCAGAACCGCCAGCATGATGATGATGGCGATGGCGGCGCCACGGCCGAAATCGCCGCCGCCGCGGAACATCCAGTCGAACATCAGATTGGCCAGAACCTGCGTGTCCCACTGGCCGTTGGTCATGGTGAGGACGATGTCGAACACCTTGAGCACCAGGACGGTGATTGTCGTCCACACCACGACGATGGTGCCCATGATCTGCGGCACCATGATGCGGGTGAAGATCTTGAACGGGCTGGCCCCGTCGATGACGGCGGCTTCCAGCGTATCCTCAGGGATACCGCGCAGGGCGGCCGCGAGAATGACGGTCGCGAAACCGGTCTGGATCCAGATGAGGATCGCCATCAGGAAGAAGTTGTTCCAGAACGGCAGCGCGATCCACACCTGCGGACTGCCACCGAAAAATTCCACGATGGAATTGAGGATGCCGATCTGCTGCTGGCCTTCGCCGCGATAGTCATAGACGAATTTCCAGATGACGCTGGCGCCGACGAAGGAAATGGCGAGCGGCATGAAGATGAGGCTCTTGGCGAGATTGCCCCACCACAGGCGGTCGGTGAGAACGGCGATGAGCAGTCCCATCGCGGTACAGGCCGCCGGCACCACCAGAAGCCAGATCAGATTGTTAAAGATCGACTGGCGGAACTGACTGTCCTTGAAGGCCCAGATGTAGTTGTTGAGGCCAACGAAATTCTCGCCGTCCTTGTCATGAAACGAGAGCCAGATGGTCTCGAATACCGGATAGACGAGATAGACCCCGAGCAACAGGAGTGCCGGCCCGAGGAACAGCCACGGGCGTATGATCCCCTGCATCTTGAGATTGCGGACCGCGGATGCATCATTGCTCGCATCGGCCGGAAAGATGCGGTCGAGCAGCCAGTTGGACCCGAAGAAATAACCGACGCAACCCCCGACACCGAGGACGACGGTGAACAGCGCGTAAAAAGCCTGCGACAGCATCGAAGTGCCCCCACTCAATGACGTGCCCTTCCCCCCTCGCGGGGGAAGGGGTGGCCTTGCAAAGTGCTACTTGATTTCGTCCCAGGCCTTCTGGATCGATGCGCCGACATCGGCCGCCGATTTTCCGCCGACGAAGTCGACCATGCCGGTCCAGAAGGCGCCGGCGCCGATCTTGCCGGGCATCAGGTCGGAGCCATCGAAGCGGAAGGTCGTGGCGGAGGTCAGGATCTCGCCCTCCTTCTTCATGACTTCATTGGCATAGGCTTCGTTGTTCACCGTCTTGAGCGGGGTCAGGAAGCTCGACTGCGCCATCCACAATTCATGCGCCAGCGGCATCTTGAGAAATTCGATGAAGGCGCGCGCCGCTTTCGAATCCTTGGTGATGGTGAACAGCGTGCCGGCACCCAGCACCGGGCGTCCGAGCTCGGGCTTCGACGCAAATGGCGGGAAATAAAAGAAGTCCGCGTCCTGGCCCTCGCCGAGCTTGGTGCCTTCCGGGAAGAAGGACGGGACGAACGAGGCCTGCCGGTGCATGTAGCATTTGGGCGGCGTCGAGAAGAGACCCTTGGGACTGTCGCGGAAGTCGGTGGACGCCACGCCCGCCGCACCGCCATCCACATAGGCCTCGTTCTTGGCGATCGAACCGAAGATATCGAGAGCGCCGGTCACCGCCGGATCGTCGAACTTGATTTCGTTGGTCACCCACTTGTCATAAGTTTCAGGGGGCTGGGTGCGGAGCATGATGTCCTCGACCCAGTCGGTCGCGGGCCAACCGGTGGCGCCACCCGATCCAAGCCCGATGCACCAGGGCTTGCCGCCGTCGGTCACGATCTTGTCGGAAAGCGCGATGAGATCTTCCATGGTCTTGGGGATTTCATAGCCTGCGTCGGCGAAGTTCTCGGGGCTGTACCACACCATGCTTTTCAGGTCGGCCTTGTAGGGGAAGGCAAAGAACTTCTTCGTGCCGTCCTTGTCCTTGTAGGAACCCAGATCGACCCAGGACGCGCCGGCCCCGTAATTGTCCTTGATGAAATTCGCGGTGTCATCGCCCAGCGGCGTCAGCAACCCCTTGGCGGCGAGATCGGCGAGAAGTCCCGGCTGCGGCAGGACCGCGATGTTGGGTGGGCTCCCCGCCTGCGTGTCGATGACGATCTGCTGCTCGTAGTTCTCCGAGGAGGAATACTTGATGTCGGCGCCGGTCGCCTCGCGGAAATAATCGAGGACGCTCTGCACCAGTTTCTCGTCATCGCCGCGCCAGGGCCCGAAAATGGTCAGCGTCTCGCCCTTGAGATCGACCTTCTTGAGCGCGTCATAGTCAGCCCAGTGGAAACGGGTATCCTCGCCCGGATTGAATTTGAGTTCAGCCAATGCCGGAGTGGCGAGAAACAGCGTGGCCGCGGCGACGCAGGTCAGAAGATGAGTCTTCACGTGATGTCCTCCCATTAAGTTCACAGTTCGTGGACCGCCGGCGCTCTTCTCATTGCAAAATCCAAAGCGCTTTGAATAATTCACACATAGCTCAAATACGCGTGAACGTCAACTGTTTATTAGCTTTTAAATGCTGCATTGCAGCTTAACTTGGAAGCAATGTCGACAGCCATTGAAAGCGCTTTGGCAATATGCAATGAATCCTCCGATGAATCTCAAGGCACTGTCCGCCAAGCTTGGCCTGTCCCAGACAACCGTCAGCCGGGCGCTTAACGGCTATCCGGAAGTGTCGAGCGAAACCCGCGCCCGCGTCGCCGCCGCCGCCGAACTGCATGGCTATCGGCCCAGTGCCGCGGCGCGGCGCCTGGCGACCGGACAGTCGGGCACTATCGGCATGATCTTTCCGGCCGAGCGCAACATGGCGGGCGACCTGATTTTCACCGAGTTTCTCGGCGGCTGCGTCGAACACGCGGGCGACCTCGGCTACGACATCACGCTGGCCATGGCGCGGGGTGAAATGAGCGAGGAGGCGGTCTACCGCCGCACCGTCCGCAATGCCAGGGTCGATGCCATGATCGTGTCGAGCCCCATCCTCGCCGATCCGCGCCTGCCGCTGCTGGCCTCGCTCGGCATGCCGTTCATCGTTCATGGCCGCACCCAGGCGGATGAGCCTTACGCCTTTCTCGATATCGATAACGAGGGCGCCTTCCGGGCCGCGGCCAATCTGCTGTTCGATCTAGGCCACCGGCGAACGGCGCTTCTCAACGGCGAGTGCCGCTATAACTACGCCTCCGACCGCCGGCGCGGATTTCTCTCCGCCGCCAGGCAACGCAACATTGCAATTCCTCCCGGCTTTCTATGCGAGGCGCCGATGCAGGAGGGGACCGCATTCGGCCAGGCGACGCAATTGCTGGCGGGCGATGAGCCCCCCACGGCGTTTCTGTGTTCGAGCATCGCCCAAGCCCAGGGGGCGGCCAAGGCCTGCATGGCGGCAGGCCTCCATATCGGACGCGATGTGGCGCTCATCGCCCATGACGACCGGCTGCAGGAATTCCGGGCCGAGAATTTCGATCCTCCCCTCACCACGACGCAATCCTCGATCGGCGACGCCGGCCGCCGCATCGTCGAACTCATGATTGCCATGCTGCGAAATCCGCAAGCTCCGCTGCCCGCCGAAATCTGGCCGGTCGATCTGGTGGTTCGCAACTCGACCCCGCCCGCCAGGGCGATCTAGCACCAACCCGCCGATTGCAAGACACGCCGCGCCGGGGCACACTTAAGTGATGAGCGCGCCCTGCATCATCACCGTTGCCATCACCGGGTCGGTCCCACGCAAGGAACACAATCCGGCGGTGCCCATTTCCGTGGCCGAGCAGATCGAGTCGACCCAGGCCGCGTTCGAAGCGGGTGCGGCGCTCGCCCATATGCATGTGCGCAACGACGACCAGACGCCGACATCCGATCCGGATCGTTTTGCGGCACTGCTGGCGGGCCTGCGCAGCACCTGCCCCGGCATGATCGTGCAATTCTCGACCGGCGGCCGGTCAGGCAAGGGAACCGAGCGCGGCGGCATGTTGCATCTGGGCTGCGACATGGCCTCGCTGTCGACCGGCTCGTGCAATTTCCCAACCATCATCTACGAAAACCACCCCGACCTCATCCGCTTCCTGGCTGGAAGGATGCGAGAGTTCGGCGTCAAGCCGGAGATCGAGGTGTTCGATCTCTCGATGCTCTATCAGGCGCTGCGCCTGGCGGACGAGGGCGTTCTCGATAAACCGCTCCACGTCCAGTTCGTGCTGGGGGTGAAGAACGCGCTTCCCGCCGTCGCCCAAGCCTTTAACTTCATGGTCGATGAGTTGCAACGCCTCGCTCCCGAAGCGACATGGGTCGCCGCCGGCATTGGAAGGCATCAGTTGGAGGTCAATCGCTGGTGTCTGGAGCGCGGCGGCCATTGCCGCACCGGTCTTGAGGACAATGTTCGCTGGGATGAAACAAGGCTTGCCGCCTCTAACGCCGAATTGGTGGCGCGCGTGGCGGAGATGTGCGCGGAATATGGCCGCCACCCGGCGAATGCGGCCGAGGCAAGGCAACTGTTCGGTTTGAGAGAAGCTCGATGACCAACGAATACGACTACATCATCGTGGGCGGCGGGTCGGCGGGCTGCGTGCTGGCGGCGCGGCTGTCGGAAGACAAGGATGTAAGGGTGCTGTTGATCGAGGCCGGCGGCAACGACAGCAATTTCCTGTTCCGCTGGCCCGCGGGCTTCGCCCGGATGACCAAAGGCATCGCCTCCTGGGGCTGGTCCACGGTGCCGCAGAAACACATGCGGGACCGGGTGTTCTGGTACACCCAGGCCAAGGTGATCGGCGGCGGCTCGACCATCAACGCGCAGATCTACACGCGCGGCAACGCGCTCGACTATGACGGCTGGGCCCAGGCCGGCTGCATCGGCTGGAGCTACCGCGAGGTGCTGCCATATTTCAGGAAGGCCGAGGACAACGATACATTCGACAACGAGTTTCACGGCAGAGGCGGCCCGATCGGCGTGTCGCAACCGCGCGCTCCTCTCCCTATCTGCGAGGCCTTCTTCAAGGCCGCGGGCCAGCTCGGCATTCCCCACAACCAGGATCTGGCCGGCCCCGATCCGGCAGGCGTCGGCTATTATCAACTCACCCAGAAAAACGCGCGCCGTTCATCGGCCGCGACCGGCTATCTGAAACCGGCGCTGGCAAGGCCCAACCTCAAGCTCGTGCTGACCGGCATGGTGACGCGGATCATCCTGGAGAATGGGCGCGCGATTGGTGTAGAAACCGCCGAGGGCGCCAACCGCACAGTTTATCATGCAGCCCGCGAGGTGATCGTCAGCGCTGGAGCCATCGGCTCGCCGCGGCTGTTGATGCTGTCCGGCATCGGCCCGGCCGATCACCTGAAAAAAGCCGGGGTAACGCCCAGCCACGATCTGCCGGGCGTGGGTGAAAACCTGCAGGACCATGTCGATGTCTGCGTCATCAGCGAATGCACCGGCGATCACAGCTATGACAAATACGGCAAGCCACATTGGGCGGCGCTGGCGGGGCTGCGCTATCTCCTGACTCGCACCGGCCCCGTCGCCTCGAGCCTCTTCGAAACCGGAGGCTTCTGGTATGCCGACAAGAACGCGTCGGCCCCCGACATCCAGTTTCATTTCGGACTGGGTTCGGGGATCGAGGCGGGAATCGCCAAGCTGGTAAATCCGGGTGTGACGCTGAACTCAGCGCCCATGCGGCCGCGCTCGCGCGGCACGGTGCGGCTGGCAAACGCCGACCCGGCCTCGGCGCCCCTCATCGATCCCAATTACTGGTCCGATTCCTATGACTGCGAATTGTCGCTGCGGGCCCTCATGATCGCCCGCGAGATCATGCGCCAGGACGCCTTCAAACCTTATATCCTGGCGGAACGGCTGCCCGGCGCAGAGTGCCAAACCGAGGAAGAATTAATCAACTACGCCTGCCGGATGGCCAAGACCGATCACCACCCCTCGGGCGCCTGCGCCATGGGCACGGGCGCCATGGCCGTCGTATCGCCGGAGCTTCGCGTTCACGGCATCGAAGGTTTGCGCGTCTGCGACAGTTCGGTGATGCCCTATATTGTGTCGTCCAACACCAATGCCGCTACAATTATGATCGCGGAGAAAGCGTCGGACCTGATCAGGGCGACGGGTTGACAACCTTCGTGCCGGCGGCGGCGAGGCCCGAGATCACTTCACCCTTGATCCGCTGCGCTTCGTCGGCCGTCACATTCCAGGCCGAAATGCCATGCTTGAACCCTTCGTAGCGGCCAGCCTTCAGCCAGGTGCACAAAGCTTCGTGCTCGGGCTTGGAGATCTCCTTCGGCCGTTTGGCCGCAAGCTTGAACACATCGGTGAGCGACGCGCCCTTCCAGACATGCACGAACGCGGTGTCCTCGCGCTGGATCACTCCCACCGACATTTCACCCCAAAGTCCTGCCGTCTTCTGCGCCGTTTCATGCTCGAGCCGGGCTTTGCGGAGCGCCTCGTTGCGTCCCTGACGGTAGCTCAATCCATATCTGTCCGGGGTTCGCGTTGCTGATTTTGCTGGGCTCATGTTCATTCCTCTTTCGGTTCGGCCAGCTGGCTTTCGGTGACTACTCGGTCAAACGCCTCCGCGTCGTTCTTGATGCGGTAGCGCTGCTCGCGGCCTTCATTGGGCTGCACACCGACGATCCTGTACAATCCGTCGGCCTGGACCTTGGGTGAGCGCAGATCTCTCAGAAGATGGAGGGTCTGACCCGCCAGATAGCGCGCAGCAGTCATGAATTCTTTCGGTGATGCAGCCAGGGCACGTGCTGCAAATGCGTGTCGTCGTGCCTATATGGACCCTATTCGTTCAAAATGCGAACTTATTGCACTTCCGCTTGGTATTGCACGGTTGCGCTGCTAGACGAACCCCAGCGCGAGGAGCGAGGAGCGAAGACATGGCATTTCCGCCAAACTACAATCAGGACCGCAACAACAGGGCTCGCGCCAAGGCGCGCAAGGCACTTGAGAAGCAATCGAAGCGCGACGAGAAATCGGCGCAGCGTAAACAGCAGGACCACCCCGAACATCCCGCTGATTCGGCGTCGGCGCAAACTCACAAGGAAAAAGCCTGATGGCGAAGAAGAAACCGCGCGTTGACGACAGTTTCGTATTGTTCGACGTGATTTACGAAGACGGCCGGAAATCCTCGCGGCGCCGCGTCGCCGCCGCCGAACTGCCGGACACCGAAAGCGATGCTCACGCCAAGACGATCATCATGACCCAGGACCGCGCCATCGCGGCGATGTCGGGTCTGGAGCGCGGCGCCATCCGCTCGATCACCAAATCGCCGGGCTGACTCAGGCCAGCTGCAATTTCCGCCGGCCTTCGCGAAACGACACCAGCCGCTTCGCCTCTTCATCCCACAGCGTGAGGCGAACGCATTTGAGGCTCTCCCACAATGTGAGGCGGCCGATTTCGCCGAGTTCCGGATGGTCTTTCAACACCTTGGGAAGCTTGTGAAAGGGTATCCGGAACTCGGCGAAATCGGCCGCCTCACATTGTGGGAGAGCCTCAAATGCGTTCGCCTCACGCTGTGGGATGAAGAGGCGAAGCGGCTGGTGTCGTTTCGCGAAGGCC
>JANNSP010000065.1:0-39888 GCA_031402975.1 Hyphomicrobiales bacterium | reverse complement strand
CTTCATGCGGGCGGAAAATTCGACCAGAATTCCTACAAGGTGTCGGGGGGCCTGCACGGCGTCGGCGTGTCGGTCGTGAATGCGCTGTCGTCCAAACTGAAACTCACCATATACAGGAACGGCAAAGAGCACTTCATGAGCTTCACCCATGGCGATGCGGACCAGCCGCTCGCCATCACCGGCGATGCGCCGGGAAAGCGCGGAACGGAAGTGACGTTCCTGCCGTCGACCGACACCTTCACCAAGACCGAATTCGATTTCGCAACGCTCGAACATCGTCTGCGCGAACTGGCCTTCCTCAATTCCGGGGTGCGCATCCTGCTGGCCGACCGGCGCGGCGTCGAGCCAAAGGATGTCGAGCTTCACTATGAGGGCGGCATCAAGGCCTTCGTGCGCTATCTCGACCGCACCAAGCAGCCGACCATTCCCGACCCCATCATGATCCGGGGCGAGAAAGACGGCATCACCACGGAATGCGCGCTGTGGTGGAACGACAGCTATCACGAGAATGTTCTGTGCTTCACCAACAACATTCCGCAGCGCGACGGCGGTACCCATCTCGCTGGCTTTCGGGGTGCTTTGACCCGCGTGGTCAACAACTACGCCAGCGAAAGCGGCATCGCCAAGAAAGAGAAGATCGCGTTGACCGGCGATGACGCGCGCGAAGGGTTGACCTGCGTCCTTTCGGTCAAGGTGCCCGACCCCAAGTTCTCCTCGCAGACCAAGGACAAGCTCGTCTCCTCGGAAGTCCGCCCCGTGGTCGAAGGCATGGTGAACGAGCAGTTGGGCGCCTGGTTCGAGGAACATCCCAACGAAGCGAAAAAGATCGTGGGCAAGGTCGTCGAAGCGGCGGCGGCGCGCGAGGCGGCGCGCAAGGCCCGCGATCTCACGCGGAGAAAAGGCGCCCTCGACATGGCGGGCCTGCCGGGCAAGCTCGCCGAATGCCAGAACCGCGATCCGACCCAGACCGAGATCTTTATCGTCGAGGGTGATTCGGCCGGAGGCTCGGCCAAGCAGGCGAGGAACCGCGAAAACCAGGCGGTGCTTCCGTTGCGCGGAAAAATTCTCAATGTCGAGCGCGCCCGCTTCGACAAGATGCTGTCATCGGCGGAGATCGGAACGCTCATCACCGCGCTCGGCACCGGCATCGGGCGCGAGGAATTCAACATCGAGAAGCTGCGCTATCACAAGATCATCATCATGACCGACGCCGATGTCGACGGCGCCCATATCCGCACGCTGCTGCTGACGTTCTTTTTCAGGCAGATGCCGCAGGTGATCGAGCGCGGCCATCTCTATATCGCCCAGCCGCCGCTCTACAAGGTGAAGCGCGGCTCGTCCGAACAGTATCTGAAGGACGAGAAGGCCTTGGAAAACTACCTGGTCGAAACCGGGCTCGAAGGCTCGACGCTGGTGCTGGCCGATGGCAGCGCGCGAGGCGGAAGTGATCTTCGCGAGATCGTCGAGGAGGCACTGTCGATCCGCGCCGCCCTCGATGCGCTGCATTCGCGTTATTCGCGCGCCGTGATCGAGCAGGCGGCGATTGCCGGAGCGCTCAGTCCCGAGGTCCTGTCGAACCCGCGCAATGCCGAGGCCACCGCCGCCTATGTGGCGCGCCGCCTCGATGCCATATCGGAGGAAACCGAGCGCGGCTGGACCGGCACGCCGTCGGGCGACGGCGGACTGACATTCGCCCGCGAATTGCGTGGCGTCACCGAAAGCTGGACCATCGACGGCAAGTTGATAGGCTCCGCCGACGCGCTCCGCCTCGACCGCAAGGCGGCCCATCTCCAGGATATCTACGCCAAGTCGGCGAAGCTCAGGCGCAAGGACAGCGACACGGCGATCCACGGACCCTCGACCCTGCTCGCGGCGGTCTTCGCGGCCGGCCGCAAGGGCATTTCCATGCAGCGCTACAAGGGACTGGGCGAAATGAATCCGGAGCAGTTGTGGGAAACCACACTCGATGCCAGCGTGCGCTCGCTGCTCCGCGTCCGCGTCGCCGAACTCGACGAGGCCGACGACATTTTCACCAAGCTGATGGGCGACGTGGTCGAACCCCGCCGCGACTTCATCCGCGAAAACGCCTTGAGTGTCGCCAACCTGGATGTCTAGCAAGCGGCTTAAAAACCCGCGCCGCGATCGCGCATGTTTCAGAAACCTGTTAAATCATTCCGATTGATTTTCTCGCTTGTCGCTCCCTTCTTGGCCCTCTAAATGTCGGCGATGACACCGCCACAAACCGCGCCCGCGCCATCCGCCATCGATGCCGGCTCCATCATGAGCACCATGCCAAAGCCCGTGCCCCGCGCCAGCGACGCCGAGACCATTCGCGCCCAGATCCTGGAAAAGCTCAGCTATTCGATCGGCAAGGACCCGATCGTCGCCAATGACCATGACTGGCTCGCCGCCACCATCCTGGCGCTGCGCGACCAGATCATCGATCGCTGGATGGACTCGACACGGAGCACCTACCGGGCGGGCGCCAAGCGGGTCTATTACCTGTCGCTGGAATTCCTGATCGGGCGGCTCCTGCGCGACGCCCTGGGTAATCTGGAACTGACGGCGGTTTTCCGCGAGGCGCTGGAAAAGCTCGGGATCGACCTCGACCTGGTCGAGGCGCTCGAGCCCGACGCGGCACTTGGCAATGGCGGCCTCGGGCGGCTCGCCGCCTGCTTCATGGAAAGCATGGCGAGCCTCGACATCCCGGCCTATGGCTACGGCATCCGCTACGATCATGGCCTGTTCCGGCAGAAGATCATCGACGGCTGGCAGCGCGAATTTCCGGAGAACTGGCTGGAGAACGGCAATTTCTGGGAATTCCCGCGGCGCGAGGCGGCCTATGAGATCGGCTTCGGCGGCGCCGTGACGGTCGAAGACCTCGCCGACGGAACGAAGCGCCGCCACTGGGAACCGGCCGAGAAGGTGATCGCCGCCGCCGCCGACACGCCGGTGGTCGGCTGGCGCGGCAAGCGCGTCAATACGCTTAGGCTGTGGACGGCGCGTTCGGCCGATCCGATCAAGCTCGATGCCTTCAACAGCGGCGATTATGCGGCAGCACTTGGCGACAGCAACCGGGCGCAGATCATGACGCGCGTGCTGTACCCGTCGGATTCGACGCCGGCCGGCCAGGAACTGCGGCTGCGGCAGGAATATTTCTTCACCTCCGCGTCGCTCCAGGACATTCTCCGCCGTCACCGGCAGCAGTTCGGCGACGTGCGCTCGCTTGCCCAGAAGGCCGCGATCCAGCTCAACGACACCCACCCGGCGATCGCCATCGCCGAACTCATGCGCCTCCTCATAGATGTGGACGGACTCGAATGGGCCGAAGCCTGGGAGATCACCAGGGCCGTCACCTCCTACACCAACCACACGCTGTTGCCGGAGGCGCTGGAAAGCTGGCCGGTTCACCTGTTCGAGCATGTGCTGCCGCGTCACATGCAGATCGTCTACGGGATCAACGCCAAGCTGATCGCCGAGGCGCAGGGCAAAGGCAATGACGAGGGCAGCCTTGCCTCAATCTCGCTCATCGACGAGCGGAACGGGCGCCGGGTGCGCATGGGCAACCTGGCTTTCGTGGGTTCGCATTCGATCAACGGCGTCTCGGCGCTGCATACCTCCCTGATGAAGGAGAGCGTATTCCGCGAGCTGAACGCGCTTTACCCGACGCGCATCAACAACAAGACCAATGGCATCACGCCCCGGCGCTGGCTCCTCGGCATCAATCCCGAACTGATGGACCTGCTGCGCGAAGTGGTGGGAGACCGCGTGCTCGACGATGCCGATGCGCTTGCCGCCGTCATTCCTTTCGCCAATGACGCCAGCTTCCGCGAGCATTTCGCCGCGATCAAGCTCCGGAACAAGGAACGCCTGTCGGGGCTGATCCGCGAGCGGCTGGGATTCCGGCCCGATCCTACGGCCCTGTTCGACGTGCAGATCAAGCGCATCCACGAATACAAGCGCCAGCTACTCAACATTCTCGAGACCATAGCACTGTATGAATCGATCCGCGCCCATCCCAATCGCAACTGGGTGCCGCGCATGAAGATCTTCTCCGGCAAGGCGGCCGCGAGTTATGTCCAGGCCAAGCTCATCATCAAGCTCGCCAACGACGTGGCCCAGGTGGTCAACAACGATCCCGACACCCGCCATCTCCTGCAGGTCGCGTTCCTCTCCAACTACAATGTCAGCCTCGCCGAATTGATCGTGCCGGCGACCGACCTGTCGGAGCAGATTTCAACCGCCGGCATGGAGGCGTCGGGCACCGGCAACATGAAATTCGCGCTCAACGGGGCGCTCACCATCGGAACCCTCGACGGGGCCAATGTCGAGATCCGCGATCATGTGGGCCACGAAAACTTCTTCCTGTTTGGCCTGACTGCGGCCGAAGTCGACAAGCGCCGCCGCGCCGGCCATGACGGACGGGCCGCCATCGAGGCTTCGCCCGACCTGAAAGGCGTGCTCGACGCGCTGTCCTCCGGCGTGTTCTCGCCCGGCGATCCGGGGCGCTACCGGTCGATCGTCGAGTCGCTCTACACCAGCGACTGGTTCATGGTGGCCAAAGACTTCGCCGCCTACGCCGCGGCCCAGCGCCAGGTCGATGCCTTGTGGCGAAGGCCTTCGGAATGGACCGCCAAGGCCATCCTCAACACCGCCAACATGGGCTGGTTCTCGTCGGACCGCACTATCCGGGAATATGCCCGGGACATCTGGACGGTGCCTTCCAATTAACGCGGGTTCAGTGCAGATTGATTCCGGGAGGGATCGCATTGGCCGCTGCTTCATGGAAAATCACCGATGCCGAGATCGCGGCGATCGTCGAGGGCCGCCACGGCAATCCCTTCGCGGTCCTGGGCCTGCATCGTCCGTCCAAGACCTGGATCGCCCGGGCGTTCGTTCCCGGCGCCGAAGCACTGTCCGCCTCGACCCTCGGTGGCGCATCGCTCGGGTCGCTTGAGAAGCGCCACGGCGCCGGATTTTTCGAAGGCAGGCTGAAGCTCACGGACCGCCAGCCGTTGCGCTATTCCGCCGGCAACGCGGGAGGAACATGGGAGGTGGTCGATGCCTACCAGTTCGGTCCGGTGCTGGGACCGCTCGACGACTATTACCTGGCCGAGGGCACTCATCTCCGGCTCTATGACAAGCTCGGCGCACACCTGATCCATCACGAGGGGTTGGACGGGGTGCATTTCGCCGTATGGGCGCCCAATGCCAGCCGGGTTTCGGTGGTCGGCGATTTCAACAACTGGGACGGGCGCCTGCATGTGATGCGGAAGCGCCTCGATATCGGGGTGTGGGAAATCTTCGTGCCTCTGGCCAACGCCGGTTGCGCCTACAAATACGAACTCCTCGATTCGGCCGGAGGATTGCTGCCGCTGAAGAGCGATCCCTTCGGGCAAGCGGCCGAGATGCGGCCCGACACCGCGTCCTGCATCACCGATACCTCGCATTTCGAATGGCGCGATTCCGCCTGGCTCGAAGCGCGCGGGAAGACCGATCCGCGGCGCTCGCCGATGACCGTCTACGAGGTTCATCTCGGATCGTGGAAGCGCACGGACGGCAACGGTTTCCTGAGTTACGACGAACTCGCAGCCGATCTCGTACCCTATGCCGCCTCCATGGGCTTCACCCATATCGAACTCCTGCCGATCACCGAACATCCCTACGATCCGTCCTGGGGCTACCAGCCGACCGGGCTCTATGCGCCGACCGCGCGTTTCGGCGATCCCACTGGTTTTGCCCGTTTCGTCGATGCGGCGCACCGCGCCGGGCTCGGCATCATTCTCGACTGGGTGCCGGCGCATTTTCCGACCGACGCGCATGGACTCGCCCGCTTCGACGGCACTGCACTTTACGAGCACGAGGATCCGCGCCAGGGCTTCCATCCCGACTGGAACACCGCGATCTACAATTTCGGCCGGCGCGAGGTCGAGGGCTTCCTCATCAACAACGCGCTGTTCTGGCTCGAGCGCTATCATCTCGATGGACTTCGCGTCGATGCGGTGGCCTCGATGCTCTATCTCGATTATTCGCGAAAATCCGGCGAGTGGCTGCCGAACAAATATGGCGGCAACGAAAATCTCGAGGCGATCGCCTTCTTGAAGCGCATGAACCACGAAACCTATGGCGCCCATCCGGGCATCGTCACCATCGCCGAGGAATCGACCGCCTATCCGGGCGTGTCGCAGCCGACGCATGCGGGGGGCCTGGGCTTCGGCTTCAAGTGGAACATGGGCTTCATGCACGATACGCTCGAATATCTGAAGCGCGATCCGGTGCACCGCCGCCATCACCACAACGAACTGACCTTCGGCCTGCTCTATGCCTTCACCGAGAATTTCGTGCTGCCGCTGTCGCATGACGAAGTGGTGCATGGCAAGGGTTCGCTGTTGAAGAAGATGGCGGGCGACGATTGGCAGAAATTCGCAAACTTGCGCGCCTACTACGCCTTCATGTGGGGCTATCCCGGCAAGAAGCTGCTGTTCATGGGCCAGGAAATGGCGCCGTGGACGGAGTGGACGGAGGCCCAGAGCCTCGACTGGCACCTGCTCGATCATGCGCCGCATCTCGGTATGCAGCGCCTGGTGCGCGATCTCAACCGGCTGTACCGGGAACTCCCCGCGCTCCATGCGCGCGATTGCGAGGCGGAAGGATTTGAGTGGCTGATCGCCGACGACTACCAGAATTCGGTTTTCGCCTGGGCCCGGCATTCGGGATCGGGCGATCCCCCCGTCGTGGTGGTCACCAACTTTACGCCGATCCCGCGCGACGACTATATTCTGCCCCTGCCGCATGCCGGACACTGGCGCGAAATCCTCAACAGCGATGCCGAGGTCTATGGTGGCAGCGGGCGGGGCAACATGGGCGGCGTCAGCGCCACAGCCTCGATCTCGCATGGCAAGCCGGCGAGCGCCAGGATATCGCTGCCGCCGCTCGCGACATTATTTCTGGTAGCCGATCGGACATGAAAGCCCGGCGGAGTTTGGGAGGGTGTGATGGTGGAGAAACGTAAACATGCGCCGCTGGCGCGCGATGCGATGGCCTATGTTCTGGCGGGAGGACGCGGCAGCCGCCTGCTGGAATTGACCGACAAGCGCGCCAAGCCCGCGGTGCATTTCGGCGGCAAATCACGGATCATCGATTTCGCGCTGTCGAACGCGCTCAATTCCGGCATCCGCCGCATGGGGGTGGCCACCCAGTACAAGGCCCACAGCTTGATCCGCCACCTGCAGAAGGGCTGGAACTTCTTGAGGCCCGAGCGCAACGAAAGTTTCGACATCCTACCAGCGAGCCAGCGCGTTTCCGAAAACCAGTGGTATGCCGGCACCGCCGACGCGGTCTTCCAGAACCTCGACATCATCGAGAGCTATACGCCCTCCTACATGGTGATCCTGGCGGGCGATCACATCTACAAGATGGATTACGAACTCATGCTGCAGCAGCATGTGGAGAGCGGCGCCGATGTCACCATCGGCTGCCTAGAAGTGCCGCGCATGGAGGCGACCGGATTCGGCGTCATGCATGTAGACGGCGATGATCGTGTCGTCAGTTTCCTGGAAAAGCCGAAGGACCCGCCGGGCATGCCCGACAATCCCGACATGGCGCTGGCCTCAATGGGCATCTATGTGTTCGAGACGAAGTTCCTCGCCGACCAATTGCGCCGCGACGCCGCCCAACCAAATTCGAGCCGCGATTTCGGCAAGGACATCATTCCCCATATCGTGACGAATGGCAAAGCCGTGGCGCACCGCTTCACCCGGTCCTGCGTGCGCTCGACCCAGGAGCACGATGCCTACTGGCGGGACGTTGGAACGCTCGATGCCTATTGGGAAGCCAATATCGACCTGACCGACATTCTCCCCGCGCTTGATCTCTACGATCAGGAATGGCCCATCTGGACCTATAGCGAAGTGACGCCGCCGGCGAAATTCGTGCATGACGAAGACGGCCGCCGAGGCCAGGCGATCTCGTCCCTGGTATCGGGCGGCTGCATCGTTTCGGGCGCCGCCCTCAAGCGCTCGCTGCTGTTCACCGGCGTCCGCGTCAATTCCTTCTCGACGCTCGAGGAAGCCGTGGTGCTGCCCTCGGTCGAAGTCGGCCGCCACGCTCGTTTGAAGCGCGTGGTGATCGATCGCGGCGTTACGATTCCCGACGGGCTGGTGGTGGGTGAAGATCCGGTGCTCGATGCCCAGCGCTTCCGGCGCTCCCCCATGGGCGTCTGCCTCATCACCAAGGCGATGATCGAGAAACTCGAGGCATGAAGGTTCTGGCCGTCGCGTCGGAGGCCTATCCGTTGGTCAAGACCGGCGGGCTGGCCGATGTCGTGGGCGCGCTGCCCCGCGCGCTCAAGCCCTTCGGCATCGAGGTCCGGACGCTATTGCCGGGCTATCCCGCAGTGATGGCAGCGCTGGGCGAGGGCAAGGCCGTCCATCGCTACGCCGATCTCTTCGGCGGACCGGCGCGGCTCGTGGCGGGCAATGCCAAGGGACTGGAGGTTATAGCACTCGACGCGCCGCAGCTGTTCGCGCGGCCAGGCAATATCTATCTCGGCCCCGACGGCAAGGACTGGGGAGATAACGCGCAGCGCTACGCCGCTTTCGCCCTCGCGGCGGCTGGCATCGCGCGAGGGCTGATCAAGGGCTACACGCCCGATCTCGTCCATGCGCATGACTGGCAGGGAGCGCTCGTGCCGGTCTATCTGAAGTTTGGAGGCCACGGCCCTCCCAGCGTTCTCACCGTCCACAACATCGCGTTCCAGGGGCTGTTCCCGGCTACAATTTTTCCGGCGCTGCATCTGCCGAAAGAAGCCTTCGCCATCGACGGCCTCGAATATTATGGCAGCGTGAGCTATCTCAAGGGGGGCTTGCAGACCGCCCACGCCATCACCACCGTCAGTCCCGGCTACGCGCAGGAAATCTGCAATTCCGATTTCGGCATGGGTCTCGACGGCGTGTTGCGTTCGCGCCGCGGCGTGGTGAGCGGCATCGTCAACGGCATCGACACCGAGGTGTGGAATCCGGCGGCCGATCCCGATATCGCCCAGACCTACGACGCGAACACGCTAGACCGCCGCGCCATCAACAAGCGGGCCGTCGAACAGCGCTTCGGCCTCGAACCCGGCGACGGTATCCTGCATTGCGTGGTGAGCCGCCTGACCGGGCAGAAGGGCATGGATATTCTCTCCGGCTCGCTCGACTGGCTGGCCGATTCTGGCGCGCGGCTCGCTTTGCTTGGCTCTGGCGACGCCGCGATCGAAGCCGGCATTCATGCCGCGGCGGCGCGCCACAAGGGCCGCATCGGCGTCGCCACCGGTTACGACGAGGCGCTGTCGCATCTCCTCCAGGCGGGCGCCGACTCGATCCTCATCCCATCGCGTTTCGAACCCTGCGGACTGACCCAGCTCTATGGGTTGCGCTATGGCTGCGTGCCGATCGTGGCGCGCACCGGGGGCCTCGCCGACACCATCATCGATGCCAATGATGCAGCGCTCGCGGCCGGTGTCGCCACCGGCTTCCAGTTCCTGCCGGTCGACGGGCCGACGCTTGAATCAGCGCTGTCACGAGCCGCCGATATTTACGCCGACCGCGATACGTGGCGGGCTATGCAGAGGCAGGGCATGAAAGCCGAATTATCCTGGACACGGAGTGCCGGCGCCTATGCCCGGCTCTACCGCCGTCTGGTCAAACGGGAGCAGACATGATCCGCAGTGTCGAGACGACCCCTTTCGAGGGGCAGAAACCCGGCACGTCCGGCTTGCGCAAGAAAGTGCGAGTGTTTCAGCAGAAGCACTATGCGGAGAATTTTATCCAGTCGATCTTCGACGCGCTTGAAGGCTTTGCCGGTGGGACGCTGGTGATCGGCGGCGACGGCCGCTATTTCAACGCCGAGGTGATCCAGATCGCGATCCGCATGGCCGCCGCCAACGGTTTCGGCCGGCTGCTCGTCGGACAAGGCGGATTGCTGTCGACGCCCGCCGCCTCGCACATGATCCGCAAGTACCGCGCGTTCGGCGGCATCGTGCTGTCGGCGAGTCACAATCCGGGCGGTCCCGACGGCGATTTCGGCATCAAGTACAATGCGGGGAACGGCGGGCCGGCCGCGGAAAAGATCACCGACGCGATCTTCGCTCGCACCAGAACGATCTCCTCCTACCGAATTTCCGACACCCCCGATATCGATCTTGGACGGATGGGACCGACGCGCATCGAGGCGATGACTGTCGAGGTGCTCGATCCCGTCGCCGATTATGCAGCTCTCATGCAGACGCTGTTCGATTTCGATTTGATCCGTGAACGGTTCAAATCCGGCTTCCGCATGCGCTTCGACGCAATGCACGCAATCACCGGCCCCTATGCCACGGCGATCCTCGAAGGCATGCTCGGCGCTCCCTCTGGGACCGTGATGAACGGCACGCCGTCAACTGATTTCGGCGGCCATCACCCCGATCCCAATCTCGTTCACGCCAAGGACCTATACGACCTGATGATGAGTGTTGACGCTCCCGATTTCGGCGCCGCATCCGATGGCGACGGCGACCGCAATCTGATCATCGGCCGCAACCAGTTCGTGACGCCCTCCGATTCACTCGCGATGCTGGCGGCGAACGCGCATCTCGCTCCCGGTTATGCCAAGGGCCTGAAAGGCATTGCGCGCTCGATGCCGACAAGTTGCGCCGCCGACCGGGTGGCGGAGAAACTCGGCATCAAATGCTACGAGACGCCGACGGGGTGGAAATTCTTCGGCAATCTGCTCGATGCCGGACTGGCAACGATGTGCGGCGAGGAGAGTGCCGGCACCGGCTCCGACCATGTGCGCGAGAAGGATGGATTGTGGGCCGTGCTGCTGTGGCTGAACATATTGGCCCGCCGCCGCCAGAGCGTCGCCGAGATCGTCCACGAGCACTGGCGCCAATATGGCCGCAACTATTATTCGCGCCACGACTATGAAGAGGTCGATGCCGCCGCCGCCAACGGTTTGATGACGCATCTCCGTGGACAGCTATCCACACTTCCGGAGACTTCCGGCATCACCGCCGCCGACGACTTCGCCTATGACGACCCGGTCGATGGATCGCGCACCGAAGGCCAGGGCATTCGCCTGCTGTTCGGAGATGGCTCGCGCATCGTCTATCGACTGTCCGGCACGGGTACAGCGGGAGCCACGCTCCGCGTCTATATCGAGCGCTACGAGGCCGATCCCACAAGACACGGCCTCGAAACGCAGGTGGCCCTTGCCGATCTCATAGCACTTGCGGACTCCGTCGCGGGAATCACCGAGCGCACCGGCCGCGCGGCGCCAACGGTGATTACCTGACCAACGGCGTCACGTTGCGCGACGGCGGCGTCAGTGTCGCCGTTGTGTCTCGCCATGCGACGCAAGTATATTTCTGCCTGTTCGACGGCGAGACCGAGACCCACCGTTTTCCGCTGCCGGAGCGTTTCGGCGACGTTCATTGCGGCTTCTTCGCGAATGTGAAGGCTGGCGCGCGTTATGGCCTGCGCGCCGATGGACCGTGGGATCCGGCCAACGGCCATCGTTTCGATGTTACGAAACTGCTGATCGATCCCTATGCGGCGACGATCGACCGGCCCTTTGTCCATCACGCGGCGCTGACCGAGCGCGGCGCCGACACCTCCGCGCTGATGCCCAAATGCGTGGTCGAAGACGTGGCGGTTTCCGTTCCTCCACTTTCGCCCCACAAACCGCGATTCATCTATGAAGTCCCGGTGCGCGCTTTCACCATGCGCCATCCCGAAATCCCGCCCCATCAACGCGGCACCATCGCGGCGCTGGCCAACCCCACGATCATCGCGCATCTGACGACGCTCGGCGTCGACACCATCGAACTGATGCCGCTTGCCGCATGGATTGGCGAGCGCCATCTGCCACCGCTCGGACTGCGCAATGCCTGGGGCTACAATCCGGTTTCGTTCATGGCGCCCGATCCCCGCTTGGCACCTGGCGGTTTCGCCGAAATCCGCGATACGGTTGCGGCACTGCATGCGGCCGGCATCCGCGTCGTCCTCGACGTGGTGTTCAATCACACTGGCGAAAGCGATGTCGACGGCGCCACGCTATCGCTGCGCGGTCTCGACAACGCGCTCTACTACGCTCACGCGGATGGCCGGCTGGTCAACGACTCGGGCTGCGGAAATACACTGGCGCTCGACCGCGCTCCCGTCATCCAGCTTGTCATGGACGCGATGCGGACCTGGGTCTTGCGCACCGGCATCGACGGCTTCCGTTTCGATCTCGCCACCGTCATGGGGCGCACCGGACAGGGCTTCGCTCATGACGCGCCACTGCTCGCCGCGATCGCGCAGGATCCGATGCTGGCGCAACTCATCCTGATTGCCGAGCCCTGGGACATCGGCCATGGCGGCTACCAGCTTGGCGGCTTTCCGGCGCGCTGGCTCGAATGGAACGACCGCTACCGCGACGACGTGCGGCGCTTCTGGCGGGGCGATGCGGGTTCGGTGGGGGCACTCGCCACAAGGCTGGCCGGTTCGTCCGATATTTTCTATGGCCATCGCCGGCCTTCCTGCAGCATCAACTTTCTCGCCGCTCACGATGGCTTCACGCTCCGCGATGTTGTTACCTACGGGCGCAAGGACAATACCGCGAACGGCGAGAACGACCTTGACGGCAACGCCCATGAAGTGACCTGGCCAAGTGGCGACATCCGCGCCCTTCTCGCCACGCTGTTCCTGTCGCGCGGCACGCCGATGCTCACGGCTGGCGATGAATTCGGCCGCAGCCAGCGCGGCAACAACAATGCCTATGCGCAAGACAACGCGCTCACCTGGCTCGATTGGGAGACTGCCGACCGCGATCTCGCGGCCTTCACCAGCGCGCTGGCGAGCTTGCGCAAGGCTCATCCCCTGCTCGCCGCCGATCGCTTTCTCACCAGAGCCGGCGCGCGGTGGATCGGCGGCGACGGCGGGCCGTTCGACTGGAGCGATGGCAAGGCGCGCGTGCTCGGCCTGGTGCTTGAAAGCGATGGTCCCCGGCTCGCTCTGTGGTTCAACGGCGGCGAGACCGCCAAGCGCCCGAAGATGCCCGCGCGTGACGGCTGGAGCTGGAAGAAAGTTTTCTGTTCGGCGGCCGGGGCGGATCTGCCGCCGCGATCGGTGGCGCTTTATACCGAGAGCAAATCGCGCAAGTCCGGCATCTCCGATGACACACTGCGTGAACTCGCGGCGGCGGCGAAGATCGAACGCGACTGGTGGGAAGTCGATGGCACCCATCATGCCGTTCCCATCGACACCTTGCGATCGCTGCTCACCGCACTCGCGTTGCCACATTCGAATCCCGAAGACATACGCACCGCCCTCCACCGCTTGAGCGATGCGCCACGCACCACCGTCAGTCCCGCCACCTGTTATCTGCCCGACCCGCTCCGCCGCCGTTTCGGTCTGGCTTCGCATCTCTATGCGCTCCGTCACGAGGGCGACGGCGGCATCGGCGATTTCGAAACGCTGCGGCGGTTCGCCAAGGCAACTCACGAAGCGGGCGGCGTGCTGTCCGGGATCAATCCGCTGCATCATCTGTTCCCCAATGACCGCGGGCGCGCCAGTCCCTATCAGCCGTCGGATCGGCGCTATATCGATCCGATTTACATCAGCATCGATCAATTGCTGACGGACCTGCCGCTCCCCATGGCAAGGACTTTGGCGGGCAAGTCCAGCGCGGGCTTTGCGACACTCGGTGCGCTACGTTTGGTCGATTACGACGCGGTGTGGAAGGCCAAGAGCGCCATCCTGGAAGCTGCGTTCGCCGAGTCTAGAGCAAACAGCGATCTTCATGCTTTCGTAGCAGCCGGCGGCGAGGATCTGCGCCGCCACGGCATGTTCGAAGCGCAAGCGGCGGGCGAGAACCCGGCCGATTCCGCCCGCATCCGCTACCGCGCCTTTCTGCAATGGATCGCTGAAATGCAGCTTGCGAAATCGGCTGAACATCGCAACCTCTACCGCGATCTCGCTCTCGGCTGCGCCTTCGACGGAGGCGAGATCGCCGAGCAGCCGGACTTGTTCGCACACGGAGTTTCGCTCGGCTCGCCGCCCGATCCGTTTTCGCGGAGCGGCCAGGTATGGAACCTGCCGCCGTTCTCGCCGCTCGCTTTGGCCGAGCGAGGGTTTGAGCCGATGCGGGTCATCCTCGCCGCCAACATGCGCCATGCGGCGGCGTTGCGCATCGATCACATTCTCGGATTTGCCCGGCAGTTCTGGGTGCCGCGTGGTGCTGAAGGGCGCGACGGCGCCTATGTGCGATTTCCTACCGAAGCGCTGCTCTCCTTGACGGCGATCGAAAGCCAGAGGCATCGCTGCATGATCGTGGGCGAAGACCTTGGCACCATTCCGGAGGGCTTGCGCGAACAATTGGCGGCGGCGAACATTCTCTCCTACCGCGTGTTGTGGTTCGAGCGTGATGGCGTGAATTTCAAGCCGCCCGAAAGCTATCCCGCGCTGGCGCTCGCCTGTCTCGCTTCGCATGATCTGCCGACTTTCACGGGCTGGAGCCAGGCCCGCGACATCGAAATCGAGCGCGAGATTGGACTGATCGATGCGGAGAGTGCGACGGCGCGGACCGAATTGCGCTCCATCGAAATCACCGCGCTAGCGAGCGCGACAGGACATTCACCCGATGAACCGATTGTCGCCGCGCATGGTTTCGTCGCCGCGACGCCATCGGCCGTCATGCTGGTGCAGGCCGACGACCTCGCCGCCGAAACCGAGCCGCTCAACGTGCCGGGCACCGACCGCGAGCGTCCCAACTGGCGTCGCCGCCTAGCGTTGACTGTGGAAGAGCTGATGGAGCAGCCACTGGCCAAAGCCATCATTGCCCGGGTGAAGCAGGAGCGGCCCGCATGAGCAAGCGAGTCACGATCGACAAAGTGGAGACGCTGTCGCGGCGCTGGGCCGATCTCAAGCAATACACGCTCACCTATCGCCGCTACGACGGGGTGAGTGAAAAACAGATCCGCGAGGTTCACGATCACGGCTCGGGCGCGGCCGTGCTGCCCTATGACGCCGCGCGCGGCACGGTGCTGCTGGTCCGCCAATTCCGCCTGCCGGTTTATCTGGATGGCGCATCTGGCGATTTACTCGAAGTCTGCGCCGGACTGCTCGATGGCGATATGCCGGAGGTTTGCGCTCGCCGCGAGGCGGAGGAGGAACTCGGCCACCGCGTCCAGAACCTGCGCGAGGTGGTCACGACCTATATGACGCCGGGTGCGGTAACCGAGCGCCTCACCTGTTTCCTCGCGGACTACAGCGAGGAAACGCGGGTCGGCGGTGGCGGCGGACATCGCCACGAAGGCGAGGACATCGAGGTCATCGAACTGCCATTCACGGAAGCCTGGCGCATGCTGCAAGACAAAGAAATCGCCGACGCCAAGACAGTCATGCTGCTGCTCTTCCTGGCGCGCGAACTCGCAGTCTGACTACCGCTCGCCCTTGCGATAGGGCACCATCAGCGCCCTCGGATAGCTGGCCCGCCGCGACATGACAATCAGCGCGAGGATCGACAGGATGAAGGGCAGCATGAGGAACACCTGATAGGGCACATAGGCGCCGGCGAGCTGCTGCAGGCGCAGCTGATACGCATCGAAGGCGCCGAACAGGAGGGCGCCGAGCAGCGCTTTGCCCGGCCGCCACGATCCGAACACCACGAGTGCGATGGCGATCCAGCCCCGCCCGTTGATCATCTCGAAGAAGAACGAGTTGAACGCCGACAGCGTGAGAAAACTGCCGCCGATACCCATCAGCGCGCTGCCGAACATGACCGCAGCCATCCGGACCCAAGTGACGTCGATCCCTTGCGCCTCGGCGGCGGCGGGATTTTCGCCGACGGTGCGGACCGCCAGTCCGGCCGGCGTGCGGTAGAGGAACCAGGCGACGATGGCTACCGTGATGAAGGCGAAGTATGTCAGCGGCGTCTGCCGGAACAGCGCTTCGCCCAGGACCGGAATGTCGGACAGGAAGGGAACGGCGTAAGGCTGGAACGGTTCGATCTTGGGGGGCGACGTCACTTCCGGAAACGTCAGGCGATAGGCGTAGTATGAAAGCGACGTGGCGAGAAGCGTGATGCCGATTCCCGTCACATGCTGCGACAGGCCGAGCGGCACCACGAGGAAACCGTGCAGCAATCCGAACAGTGCCCCCGTCAGTGCCGCCACCAACACGCCGAGCCACAGATCGCCGCCCATGAACACCGTCAACCAGCCGGCGAAGGCGCCCGCCGTCATGATACCCTCGATGCCGAGATTGAGGACGCCGGCGCGCTCGCAGATCAATTCGCCGAGCGTCGCGAAAATCAGCGGCGAGGCAATGCGGACAGCCGCCGCCCAGAGCGACGCAGTCAGCAAAATCGAGAGCGCGTCCATGTTATGTCCAGCGCATGCGATAGCGGGTGAACATGACGGCGGTGACCATCGACAAGAGCGACACCGCCACCATCACCTGCGCGATATAACTCGGAACGCCCGCGGTTCGGCTCATCGCATCGGCGCCGACGAACACGGCGGCGACGAAAATCGCAGCGGCGATGACGCCGAGCGGATGCAGCAGCGCCAGCATGGCGACGACGATGCCGGTGTAACCGAAGCCCGGCGACAGATCGAGGGTGAGATTGCCCTTGAGGCCCGTCACCTCCGACATGCCGGCCAACCCCGCGAGCCCACCCGACAGGAGCGCGGTTTTCGCCAGCACGCGGTTGACCGGAATGCCGGCGAAGGAGGCGGCCTTCGGATTGTGTCCGACGGCGCGCATCTCATAGCCAAGCGCCGACTTGCGGTCGATGATCCACACGGCAAGCGCCGCCGCGATGGCGATGACGAAACCGAAATGCAGGCGTTTACCCTGCACCAGTTTTGGCAGCTGCGCTTCGGCGATCACTTTTTTCGATTGCGGCCAGCCCATCCCCATCGGGTCCTTCAACACGCCTTCCAGCAGCATGCTGACGAACAGCACGGCGATGAAATTGAGAAGCAAAGTCGTCACCACTTCGTCGACGCCGAAGCGGGTCTTGAGAAAGGCCGGCACCGAAAGGACCAGCGCGCCACCCAGCATTGCGGCCGCCATCAACACGGGAATGAGCAGCGGTTTCGGCAGCGGCAGGAGACCGGTGCCGAGGACGACCGTCATCACCGCACCCATATAGAGTTGCGCCTCGGCGCCGATGTTCCACAGTTTCGCCCGGAAGGCGACGGCCGCAGCGAGGCCGGTGAAGATCAACGGCGTGGCGCGCGTCAGCGTTTCGAGAAACGCGAACTGCGTTCCCGCCGCCCCCTTGACGATGAGCCCCAGGACAGAGAAGGGAGAGGCGCCCGACAGCATCACCAGAAGTGACGAGATTACCACTGCAACCGCCAGCGCCGCGACGGGATAGCCGATCAGCACCGCCGCCGTTCGATGGTCGCGCGGTTCAAGCCGCATGTTCGGCCTCGAAGCCCTGGCCCGCCATCATCAGGCCGATGTCCTGGAGGGTCACCTCGGCGCGTGGCATTGGCACAGACAGCCGGCCCCGATACATGACGGCGACGCGGCCGGCCAGCGACATGAGCTCGTCGAGATCCTCGGAGATCAGCAGGATCGCAGCACCCCGCTCCCGCGCCGCCAGCAATTGCTCGTGGACATAGGCGACCGCGCCGACATCGAGGCCGCGGGTCGGCTGGTTGGCCAGCACCATGCATGGTCCCGCCGCCATCACCCGCCCCAGTATCAGTTTCTGCATGTTGCCGCCGGACAGCAGCCTGACCCGAGCCTCGGGCGAGGGACATTTCACCTGATAGTCAGCAATGATCCGTTCGGCGAAAGATCGCGCCTTCCTCCAGTCGATCAGGCCGTGGCGGGAATAGGCGGGAGACCGATAGCTTTCCGAAATCACGTTCTCGGTGACGCTCATGTCGCCGATCAGCCCCTCGGCGTGGCGGTCTTCCGGGATACGCGCCACGCCGCCCTTGACCATGATGCGGGGCGAAGTCCGCGCAAGAATTTCGCCATCGAGTTCGATCGTTCCGGAGGAAGGCGCCACGACGCCGCCCACGACATCGGCCAGCAGGCTCTGGCCGTTTCCCGAAACCCCGGCGATGCCGGTGATTTCTCCGGCGCGAAGATCGAGCGATACGCCATCGAGCCCGAGCGAACCCTTCCGTACACTGACGTTCGCCAGCCGCATCACCGTGCCTCCGGGCACGCGCGGTTCGGCTTTCGGCTGTGAAATGGCGCGGCCGACCATCAACTCGGCGAGTTCGGCGCGGCTGGTCCCGGCGGTGGCGCGTTCGGCCACTAGCCTGCCGCCGCGCAGCACCGCGACGCGGCTGCAGGCGGCGAGAATTTCTCCGAGTTTGTGGGAAATGAAAATGATCGACAACCCGTTCAGGGCGAAGCGCTTCAGCGTGTCGAACAGCGACAGCGATTCCTGCGGCGTCAGCACCGCCGTCGGCTCGTCGAGAATGAGAATTTTCGCCTCGCGATACAGCGCCTTCAGGATTTCGACGCGCTGGCGCTCGCCCACCGACAGCGACATGACGCCGGCATCGGGATCGACCGCCAGGCCGAATGTGCTGCCCAGTTCGCGGATGCGCCGCCGGGCTTTGCCCCGGTCCGAGGACAGCGACCACAAGGGCTCGGTGCCGAGCACGATGTTATCGAGAACCGAGAGATTGTCGGCCAGGGTGAAATGCTGGTGCACCATGCCGATGCCGGCCTTGATCGCGGCACCGGGAGATCCCGGTTCCAGCGGCTTGCCGTCAATTTCGATAAGTCCCTCGTCGGCGACATAGTGGCCGAACAGGATATTCATCAGCGTGGTCTTGCCGGCGCCGTTCTCGCCGAGGAGACCCACGATCTCGCCGCGCTTCAAGTCAAGCGAGACCCCGTCATTGGCGGTGAGCGGACCGAAGCGCTTGGTGATGCCGGAAAGCCGGAGAACGGTCTCCTGCCCTCCGGCCTCCGCGTGTTGCATGGGACTACGAGGACTTGGGTTCGCCGTCGTCGATGGCTGCCGCGAAGCTGCCAGACTTGATCTCGGCCTCCCTGGCCTTGACCTTGTCCATGACATCGGCCGGAACCTTGCCCTCGAACGTGCCGAGCGGCGAGAGGCTGCAGCCGCCGGCCTTCATGAAGGAATACTGGCCGTAGTCGTCGGCCTTGAATTGGCCTGCCTTGACCGCGGCGATGGCCGCGTCCAGCGTCGGCTCGAAATGCCACAGCGCCGAGGCCACCACGGTGTCGGGATAGTCGGCCTGGGTGTCGATCACGTTGCCGATCGCCAGCACGGCCTTTTCCTTCGCCGCGTCGGACACGCCGAAACGCTCCGCATACAGAAGATCGGCGCCCGCGTCGATCTGGGCAAGGGCGGTTTCCTTGGCCTTGGGTGGATCGAACCACGAGCCGATGAAGGCCACCTGGAATTTCGCATCGGCGCGCGTTTCGCGCACTCCCGCCATGAAGGCGTTCATCAGGCGGTTCACTTCGGGGATCGGATAGCCGCCGACCATGCCGATATTGCCCGCCTTGGTCATGGCGCCGGCGATCATGCCGGTGAGATAGGAGGCATCCTGGATGTAGTTGTCGAACACCGCGAAATTGGGATTGGCCGCAGCGTCGGGCTTGAAGCTCGAGCCGATGAGGAAGGCGCGGTCGGGATAATCCTTGGCGACGGCGCGCGCCGCCTCCTCGACGGCGAAGGCTTCGCCCACGATGAGCTGGTGCCCGGCCTCGCAATATTCGCGCATGACGCGTTCGTAGTCGGTGTTCGAGACTTTCTCCGAGAACACATATTCGATGTCACCGCGGTCCTTGGCGATAGTCGCCGCCTTGAGGATGCGGCTCACCCACTGTTGTTCGACCGGCACGGTATAGATGGCCGCGGTCTTGATGGCGGCCTCCGCACGCGCCAGCGTGGGGAATAGCCCGGCCAGGGGTGCCACCGAACCGGCGGCGGCAAATTTCAGCAACTGGCGCCGCGAGGCGCGGATGATATTGTGAGTCATGGAATACTTCTCCTGAAGGGACGACGGCCCCGATCGCCATTATACTACATAGCGCGAGGTCAATGTCCACACGGTCAGGATTGGGCCTCGACCCAGCGCGCGCCGGGATCCTCGCGACGGTCCATCTGCCATGGCGGCACCGCCCGGGTCCCGCTGACATACAGGACCGGGCGATCCTCGAACACCGTCAATCCAACCTTGTCGAGGCTGTCGCGCAGGCTGGCGATACCCTCCGCGAAGGAAAAGTTCGAGCTCGCGAAGGCCCGCACGTTTTCAGACATGGCGGTCCATTCGGCTTCGTTCTCATGGAGCCTGACGATGGCGCTCACCCAGCCTTCGGGACTGTTGGCGACGATGGCATCGAGGCCGGCGCGAAGGCCGATTCCCTCGGCCGCGTCCGGCGACAGCACAGAGGGTACTCCGGCGGCGATGCAGTCGAGCACCTTGCCCTTCATGCCGGCGCCGAACAGGAGCGGCGCCACGAAAACCCGGCAGGTGGAGAACACCTCGGAGACATCTTTGACATAGCCCTTGACGATGACATCCTCGCTGGCCAGATCCTCGATGTCCTTTGGCGCCTTGCTGCCATAGACGAGGAACCGGATGCCGGGCACCGCCTGGCGCAGCAGCGGCATGATGTCGTTGACGAAATACTTGACGGCATTGACGTTGGGCGGATGGCGGAAGCCGCCGATGAAGGCCACGTCGCGGCGCTCGGCGAAACCCGGTATGGCGGACATCGCGTCAATGACCCATGGCAGGATGGCGGTCCTGGGTCCCTGCGGCAAATGACTGGTGATGACGGCCTGTTCGACATGGCTGTAGGTGAGCACGAGATCCACCTTGCCAAGCGCCGCGAGTTCGGCCTCGCGCATCTTGACGGCGTCATCGAAACGCTCCGCCGAGGACGTCGCCATGGCCTCGCGGATGGCCCGCAGAAAATGCAGATCGGCGACGTTGAGCGCGATCCGCGCATCCGGAGCGTAGCGGCGGCAGGCTTCCACCACGCGGTCGGCGACGGCGTAGCGCGTGATGTAAACGAAATCGAATTCCGAACCGCGGGCTTTGAGGAACTCCGCGGCATTGCTGTGGAACGGCAGGTGAATGACCTCGACTCCGATGCGCTGCAGATAGTCGGTATGGCCTGCGATATAGGCGAAGTTGAGCGGCACGAAGGTGACCTTGCAGCCCAGCGCCTGGAACATGCGGATTTCCTGGATCGCCGCGTAGCTGCCGGCGTCGCGGTCGATCTGCGGTATTTCGGCGTCGAAGAACACCACGCGCCTGCTGACGCCGCGGTCCTTGACGCGGTCGGCATCGACTCCTTCCTTCCCGTTTCCCGAAAAGAGTTTCGCCCATTTGCGCTTGAACTTGGGACGATTGATCTCCTGGAAGCGCTTGAGCTCCGAGACACTGGACGCGTCCGTCCCGTTCGACAGGCCCTCGTGATGGACAACGATCGACTTGGCCGCGAACACCACATGCTTGCCCGCTTGGCGAACCTTGAAGGCCAGATCGGTGTCCTCGAAATAGGCAGGGGCGAATTCCGCCGACAATCCTCCAAGTTGGCGCCACAGAGCGGCGGGAATGGCGATTGCCGCTCCCGACAGGTAATCGCAGATCCGGCTGTAGGAATAGCGTGGATCGTGGGGATTGCCTGACCGTCCATAGTTCCACGGATTGCCGCTTTCCCAGACGATGCCGCCCGCGTCCTGCAGGCGCCCATCGGCGAACAGCAGCTTGGATCCGGCCATCCCCGCATTGTCGAAATTGCGCAGGGCATAGATCAGTTCGTCGAGCCAGCGGGCGGTGGGCTCGGTATCGTTGTTGAGCAGCACGATGAATTCGCCGCGGGCGGTCTCGGCTCCGGCGTTGCAGGCGCCGACGAACCCCCGCGCCTTGGCGTGCCGCACGATTCGCACGCCGGGCGCGATTTCAGCGAGGCGGAGCGTGGTGTCGGACGAGCCGTCATCCACCACGATCACTTCGAAGCTCGCATCGGTTGCGGCAAACAGGACCGCCGCCAGGCAATTGTAGGTCACATCGAACTTGTTGTGGACCGGGATGACGATCGAGACTTCCGGATTGCCGGCGGCCGTGAAGGGCAGCACCCGGTACCGGCTCCGCGGGTTGGCGAAGCCCTCGGCCAGGATGTCATGCAGTTGGGCGAGGGGGACCACCGTTGCGGAGTTTCCGGCATCGGCGAACGACGTGTAGCGATTGCGCGCGGCCGGAGCCAGATGATGCGGCAGGGGCCGGCCCGAATACAACCTGAGGGCTTCCCACGGCATCGACTGCATCGGGCCCAGTCCGGCATAGGAGGCCAGGAGCTTGCCCGTCTGGCCGAGCCTCAGCTCGAAGATGTGAGGCCGGCCGTCGCACACCGCGACCGGCAATGGAATTCTCAGCTGCCCCTTGTTGGCCGGATCGTGGACGACATGACTGAGGGGCTCGCCATCGACCCAGAGAGAGAGGGTGAAGCCGCTTATTGGACGGGGAGGCAGGATGACGCGGGCGCTGAGCGCGGACCCCTCTATGCCATGGATTTGCGCAACCGCCTTCAACGCCATCTGCACGAGGATGGGCGTTTCGGTCAGCCACTCGCCGGTAGCGCGGTCCTGAATGGTGAGCCTGTGCCCAGGGCTGTCGATGCATTCGCCGGGAATCGGAATGTTGCAGATGTGGAACTCGGCGCCTGGCTCGCGGAACAGGTCAAGGATCACCTCTGGCGGCAAATGCGCCGTTCCGGTGACGCCGCCTGCCTGACTGGCTCGATAAAGGGCGTGGCGCGCGAAAAACAGGAAACCGCCCTTCTCGCCGATGGTTTCGCCCTTCTCTATTTCAATGCGCAGCCCGGTGGCTGCGGGCGGGGCCGTGACCTTCAACACGAACTCGGCGTAGTCCTTGGCCTTCGGGCCCCCTCTGTAACCTTCCGGAATGGCGCTCTCGACCACATCGACACGCTCGCCTCCGTCATCGTAGAAGGTCAGACGCACGGTCCCCCCCGCCCGGTGAAGCGCCAACAGCGCTTCGAAAACATAGGCCTGCCCGGGCACGACGGAGAGGATGCTGCCTTCGACCGGGCATTTGTAAGTGGCGGTCATCATGCGCGGGCCGGTAAGATAGAGCGTGGCGACACCCTCCAACGTCCATTCGTCCTTGAAATTCCGCGGTACGGGCAATGCATTGCCGCGCGTCACGGTCCACCAGTTGTTTTCCGTAGCGCTTGCCTCGGCGCCGATCAGGCGATTGACCTTGCTCACGGTGATTGAACCGGCTTTGGCGAAATGCGCGCCGGCGAACTGGCCATCGATGAAAAGATCGTAGCCATCGCCGGGGGCCGGGGAGACAACTCGCAAGGCGCCGTCCGTCGGGTCGAAATTGACCCAGGGCTTTCCCTGACCCAGCGTGGCGGGTCTCGGCCGCCGGACCGGCGCCGGGACGGCTTTCGCGACTGCCTGGCTCAACTCGGCCGAGTCGATCCCGCCGGCAATTGCCGCGCTTGCCTTCGTAGCGGGCCCGGGCAACACTTTCTTCAACATGGGGAATTCCGTTGTCGCGCTGAAAAATTCCTGTCCCTCCTAGCATAGCCGCAGGTGAAGTTAAAACTGACTGTACAAGCTTGGAAAATTCCTGGCTGCTCCACATCAGGCTGTCCGGCCCCAGGCTATGGGACCGGATCTTGCGTCATCGGGAGGAAGCGGCGGGGAGTCAGAGCACGATCTTGTTCGAAGTGCCGGTGTTGCCGGCATTGTCCGTCGCCTTGGCGATAATCGTGCTTCCCTTGCCGCTTGCCGGTTTGGTGAAATCGAACACGTAGCTAGGGCCGATCGAACTCTTGGCGAACTTGCCATTGACGTAGAAATTCACCTGCTTCACGCCCGATTCGTCGGTTGCCGTCGCGGTGATCCGCACAATCTGTCCCGGCAGCGCCGACCTTCCCACGCCACTCCGCGGGCCACCGCGCAGCAGGCCGCTGGCCAGGCTCGAGGCAATCGTCACGGCCGGGGCCGCGAGGTCATTGGTGATGGTGAGCTGATAGGCGCCGCGGTCAAAGCCCAAGCCGGAGGGACGCGGCCGCAGATCCTTGTCTTCGCCAGGAGCCAATTCCGAGGTGCCGCTGCCGATCGCGGGAGAAGCCAGCACGGTGCGAAAATCGGCTTCCGCCGGGTTCCGCGACGCCTTGACGAATTTCGGATCCGCCACGATGTCGGTCGGAGCCCGTACCACGGTCGATCCGTTGTAATAGATGTTGCTGTCGAACGTTACGCCGGTGTTGCCGTGGTAGGTCTGGCACTTCTTGCCGGTGCGGGCAAAGAGGATGTTGTTGTGGAAGCGCACCGACACCGACCGCGAGGCGATGATTTCGCCGTTGTCGAGCTGCGGGCAGCGGTTGTTGAAATAGGCGGTGTTGTTGACGAAGTCGACATTGGCCGAGAGATAGGTGTGCATGCCGGTGCCGCCATTGTCGTAGCACAGGTTGTTCTCGACCAGCGTGTGCCCGGTATAGGCCGGAACGCCCGGGTGCTGGGTGTTCTTGTTGTCGTCGATGATGATGCCGTTGCCGTCGGTGATGGCGGCGCCGCCGAAATACGGAATGTAGTTCTCGTTGTTGTAGCTCTCGTTGCGGCGGACGATGGTGCGGTAGCCCGCGGCGGAGTCGGCATTGCGCGAGCTGTAGACGGAGATGCCGCTGCACTGATACGGGCTCCACCAGCCGCAGGAATGGACCTTGTTGGCGGCGATCGTCACATAGTCGCAGGCAATCGCCGACAGTCCGCCACCGGGCATGTGATGCACGATGTTGTTGCGCATGATGATGTTGCGCAGAGTTCCGATTTTCCGGCCATCGGCGAACAGGCCGTTGGCGCTAGTCGCGGCGTTGCCCCAGTTGTCCTTCTGCGAAAGGGCGTAGGCGTAGGTGATGGCGGCGGCGTTGCCCGCGACTTCAAAACCCTCGACCGTGATGTAGGAAGCCTGGATCAGGATGCCCTGCCAGTTATGCGCGCCGACCACGACCCGCGGGTGGTGACCGGGGAAATTCCGGTAGGTGATGGGAGCGCCCGCGACGCCCGAATTGCGAATGGTGAGAATGTCGGTGCCGTTGTAGGGATTGGTGTAGTTGCCATTCATCGCCAGCACGGTATCGCCCGGCAATGCGCGGTCGCTCGCCGCCTGCAGGCTGCGCAGTGGCGTTGCCGATGTCAGCCCGTCATTGCCATCGCTGCCCGAGCCGCTAACGAAATGATTGCGCGGTGTTGCAAGCGCGTAGGCGTGGCTGGGGATCAGCATCGCGGCGGCGCTCGCACCCATCATTCCAAGCAAATTGCGTCGGTTCATGGCGGTTTCTCCAAGTGACTGGCGCGGGTTTCGGCGCGCGGATTTTCATTCGTGGAATCACGAATTCCACAACTTGCTGTCTTCGGTTCATTGCGATGCCGGGGCCGGGTTGACCGGCTTTTCAGTTGCGCTTGGTGGTTTCGACCGGAGTGAACCAAGCGCGCTTCGGCCAGATGTTCATTGCACGGAGCATCATGCGGAGCCAGCGTTTCCCAGATGCAGCCTTAAGTTGATCGTAACCCGCGGCGGGAAAATTCCGCCAAACTCTAAGTGCATTTGTCATGAAGTTATTCAACGCCAACGCAGCCGTATTGCGAGGCGGCACAACAGTATGATATGCAATCGAAAGTTGCTTTTTTGATCGCGACAAAACCTCAGGGGAAAGATTTATGAAAAAGCGAACGTCCTTTGGTGTCAAATTTGATTCAATCACCTACGCCGTACTGAAACAGGAAATCTCGCGCTCGGTTGCGGCTCGCGAGCCGGTCAATGTCGGCTACATGAATCTGCATGGCGCGTTTCTCCATCTCCGCGACACGCGCTTCCGGCAGTTTTTCGAGGGCGCCCGTATCGTCTATGCCGATGGCTTTCCCATCGTCTTCTGGCGCCGCCTGCTATGGGGCGATGTCAGCTCCGACATGCGCTTCTCGCTCACCCACGAACTGCCGGACTTCTTCGCCTTCTGCCGGGACCGGAGGTTATCGGTCTACTACGTCGGGAGCGAAGCGGCCGTCGCGCGGGCCGGCATCGACCGCTTCGTCCGCGATATTCCGGGATTGCGGCTCGGCGGCTGCGGCGGTTTCTTCGACATGGCGCGGGGCTCGGCGGGGTCCCAGGCGATCCTCAAGGAGATCGAAGGATTCGCGCCGGATATCCTGTTTCTCGGGATAGGAATGCCCCGGCAGGAAATCTGGGCGGCCGACAATCGGGACGCCATCGCGGCACCCGTCGTTTATGCCTGCGGCGCGGCGATCGAATACTACGCGGGCCATGCGGCGAGGCCTCCCGTCTGGCTGGCTGCAGCGGGGCTGGGATGGCTCTTCCGGCTCGTCCATGAGCCCCGCAAACTGTGGTTCCGCTATCTCGTCGAGCCGCTGTTCCTGCTGCCGGCGATGGGGCGTGAACTGGCGGCGCGCGTCGCGGCGTTCGGCCGATGAACCGCGATCGACGCCGCCATGGCCCAGAGCGGGATCTGGTGTTCGCTGAAAAATCCGGTCTCGAAAAAATTGCGCGCCAGGAAGAAGGTCAAAAGCGCGATTGCCGAGAAGCGCAGTTCGCTCGACAGCGATGGGTTGCGCGACAGCGCCCAGATCGTGGGCGCGGCGAAGGCGAAGGCGCCGAGCGCCAATCCGATGAAGCCCAGTTCCGCCTGCAAATCGAGATAGCCGTTATGACCGTTGGGGGATTGCGCCGCCCAGCCGCCCGACATGGTGAGTGCGGGCCCGTCGGAGCCGATCCGCCAGAACGATCCGAAACCCGAGCCGAGCCAGAAATGCTCGGAACTGTATTGCAGCAGCAACCGCCAGATTTCCATGCGGCCGGTGAAATTTTCCGGATTCCAGAAGCGTTCCCATACCTCGTTGCCGGCGAAAGCGACGGCGACGGCGGCGGCGGCGGCGAGCGCCACCACGGCGGTGATCACCACGGCGCGGGTGGGCGAGCCCCTGGTCGAATGGGTGAAGGCGAAACCCACGGCGACCGCCACGAGCGAGACGATGATGGCGGTCTTCGACTGCGAGCCGACGAGCAACAGTACAGCGAGAGCGGCCCCCGCCAGGCTCCATGGCGAGCCCCGGTAGAACGCCCCGGAGAGCGCCACGATGAGCAATGCGCCAGCCACCGCGCCCGTGCTGTTCTTCTGCGTATGCAGACCCTTCCAGTCGCCATCGAGGCCGGCATACCATTCGGTGGCGGCATGCGTCGCCTCGGGCCATATCATGACCGCGACGAGATCGGCCGCGACGATGGCGGCCAGCACTCCAACGAACAGCCGGTAGGCGGTTGCGACGCCGATCTGCCGGATCGCGATCAGCGGTGTCACCAGAACGATGGCCGCGAATATCGTGCGGCGGAGCGCATAGTCGGGACTGTCGGCCCACAGGATGCTGGCCGCCATCCAGGCGAGCAGGATGGCGAGGCTGAGCGGCACCGCGGCGAAGGCGCGCCAGCGCAATCCAATCGACGCCGCGGCGAGGGTCACAAAGAAGAGGGAGAGCGTTACGGCCTGGCGGACCTGGTCTCCCCCTTCGGTCTCGGCATCGGCGCTGCCCTTCACAACCAGCAGGACCTGAAAGCCGACAAGGCACATGAGCAAGAGAAAAACAAAATTGACCTTCTGGATCGTCGCCGCGAAATTCACTCGACAAGTCTCCTGAAAGGGATGCGATGAATACCCAGCCGAAAGTCAGCATCGTCATCAAGGCGCTGAACGAGGCGGCGAACATCGCCGCCGCGATCGAAAGCGCGCTCGGCGCCCTTTCCGGCATCGAGGGCGAAGTCATTGTCGCCGACAGCGGATCGGCCGACGGCACGGTGGAGATCGCGGCGCGCTATCCCGTCACCATTGTCAGGATGCAAAATGCAAGCGACCGCGGCTGCGGGGCGGGGGCGCAGCTTGGCTACCAGGTGTCGCGGGGCGAGTTCGTCTATCTGCTCGACGGCGACATGACGCTCGGCGCAACGTTCCTTGCCCCAGCACTGGCGGCGCTCGCGGCCGATCCGCGGCTCGCAGGTGTTGGCGGACTGGTCCGGCATCGCAATCTTCACACACGGGAGTTCCGCCTGCGGGAGGCGCGCCGTCCGGCCCATCTCGAGGCCGGACCTGTCGACCGTCTCGACGGTGGCGGGCTTTTCCGCCGTGCCGCGATCGAGGATGTGGGCTATCTGGCCGACCGCAACCTGCATGCCTTCGAAGAACTGGAACTGGGCGCGCGCCTTGCCTCCAAAGGATGGAGGCTCATGCGCCTCGATGTGCAGGCGGTCGATCACGGCGATCACCAGGTGTCCGACGGACGTCTCATGGCGATGCGCTGGAGCATGGGCTATGTGTCGGGACCTGGCGAATTGCTGCGCGCCGCATGGGGTAAACCGCATTGTCTCGATGCGGTCGTCAAGGTCAGGCTCATCGCCATCGTGGGGCTGGCCTATCTGACGCTCGCGGTCATGCTCGGCCTGGCGATTGCCTTCGGTTGGCCCGGCGCGGCGGCGGCCGGTCTCATCGGAGCAGCACCGTTTCTCGTGATGATCGCTCGAAAGCGCGACGTGGCGCTGGGGCTTCAAGCGGTGGTGAACTGGCTGCTTTATGCGGCGGCGTTCCCGCGCGGGCTCCTGGCTCCGCGCAAGAGCCCGATGGACCCCATCGACTTCGTGACGGTCAAATCCCACTAGCTGGCTCTTCGCGTAGTCAGTATACGGAACGATTGTCCGATTTGCAGATGGGCGCGGAACGGCCACAGGATCGCGCCATAGAGCGACACGGCGAGCAGGCATGCCAGCGCAGTCGAGGTGATCGTGCGGACGCCGATCCACTGGTCGATCAGCCATACCGCAAGGCCGATCGCCACCGCGGCGAGGAAGGGATAGACCGGCGCCAGGCCGAGCAGCACGATGTTCAACCGCCGGTAAATCGTCAGTATGCGGAGCAACCAGAGCGCGGTAACGGCCACCAGCACCGCTATCGCCGCTCCGGTCTGGCCCCACATGGGCACCAGCACGGCGCAAAGCGCCAACTGCGCCGCCAATGCCAACCACACGATACCGGCCTCCGCCTTGTGGTGGCCGGTCATGCCGAGGCTGTGGCCGAGATTTCCGGTGACGGCGGTGATCGCCGCCGCCACGCCGAGCAGCGCCAGGACCACGCCATCGACCCGATAGGCGTCACCGATCAGCAGCGTGATGCGGTCTCCCCAGAACAGGATCGAGGCCAGAAGTGGAGCCGCCACGAGGGCGACCAGTGCCATGTTGGAGCGCTGCAGGGTGGCGATCGCCGCCGAGTCGGACCGCGCATGGGACTCGGCGATCCGGGGGCCTAGCGTCTGGCCCGACGCCGCGCCCACCAGCGCCACCAGTTGCGCCAGGAGCAGCGTCACCGCATAGCGGCCGGCTTCGGCGCTGGATTGGAAAGCTCCAACCATCAGAACGTCGGTCATGCGCAGCGCCGATCCGCCGATAAGGGCCAGGCCCAGCGGCAGCGAATAGCGCAGTATCGCCTTCAACTCCGGCATTGCGTTGGAAGCCGGCCATCGGAAAAAGCCGAACTCGCGCCTGGCGCGCGGCAGCAGACAAGCCCATCCCGCGGCGTAGCCCGCCGCCAGCCCGCCCGGCAGCGACCAGAACTCGAAGCCGGAGTGAAGGAGACCGACGGTCGCGATCAGGCGGACCAGCGGCTGGACGATGGATTGCGCGATGAGGCTGGGCAGAGGATCGAGCCTGCCTCTGAAAGCTCCACCCAGGACCGCGAGATCGGCCCAGAACGGCAAGGCGATCAGCGTGACGAGGAGGGCCGCCGAAAATCCCGGCCCGGCGAACATCGTCATTTCAAGCAGGTTCGCGCCGCCCGCCGCCATGAGCCCAAGCACGGCGAGCGACAGGACAATGGGGATCGTCCGCAGCATGCCCAGCACATGGGTGCGCCGGGCTTCGTCGACAGCCTGCGTCGCGAAGCTCCGCTGCAGGGCCAGGTCGAGTCCGAGCGGCATGACCGTCGCCGCCAGAAACAACAATGTTCGCGCGATGTTGACGGTGCCGAAACTGGCGGGATCGAGATGGGCCGCGACATAGAGGCCGGCCCCGGCATTGACTGCCTGGTTCAGCAGGAAGGCCACAAACGCCACGCCCCAGGCGGCGCCGTCGGAGCGCAGCAGGACTTTCACCGCCATCTCCCGTGTCAGTCTACCTGGCAACGTTCGGGCCCCGCGCGCAGCATAGAGAGCGCGTAGCACAGGAAGATCCAGGAAACGATCTCTTCGGTCAATTCGTTGTAACTCACAAGAGAGAGCGTCAGCGGTACGAAGAGCAAGGCCAGCCTGACGGCGGCGGATGGCATGACAAGCGCCAGTCCACCGATCGGGAGGCGCGCCGCGATTTCGTCGGCGTAGACCGCGACAATCGCCAGCGCCGCCGCCGTCAGCATGGTCAGATAGGCCATGATGTTCCAGCTCAGCAGATTGTGCAGGTTGGTTTCATCCTGGACATTGTTGGCGGAAAAATAGTCGGGCGACCCCCAGCCGAAAATTCGCTGTCCCCAGCTCAGTTCCTCGCCTGCCATGACAACACCGCCGAGCGCCAGGCCAGCTAGAAGCACGGCGACGAACGGGGCGCGTGATCGGAAGCGCAGCGCCGCGCCGAACAGACAGAGGGACGAGATCAGGAATCCGATGGCGGTGAGATTTTCCATGAGCCCGTCTTCGAGATAGAGCTGCGGGAATGTCGCGGTTGCGCTCGACGCCGAGCGGAAAAACACGTTGATGCCGGATCGGGAGAGCAGTCCCACGAACAGCAGAGCCAGCAATGCGGAACCGGCGATTGCCGGCAACGATGTCAGCGGCGCGCGGCGCCACAGCCGGGCAATGCGGTTTCGCGCATGCGCGGCCAGGAACACGATGGCCCAGACGAACAGCAGCAGCCGTGCTATCGAGGCCTCGATCCTGATCCGGCTGGTGTCGATATCGAAAACCGCGGCGAACCACGACAAGGCCGGCTGCTGAACGGCGGTCCACAGGGGCAGCACGGCGAGCCCAATGAGCAGCATCCAGGAGATAGCGGCCAGCGTGCCTATCCGTCTATCCGGGTGCTGATCGCGACGCCCTTCGGCAGGGGTGGCCAGGGCGGTATCGACCGGCTGATGGACATGGTCATGGACGAGCTTTCGCGGTCCGGCGATCCGGGCCTCGCGGTCGAATTGGCGCCGACCCGCGGGGGCCGCGGATTGATCGCGGCGCAACTCTATTTTGCAAAGTTCCTGATCCGCATGGGAAGGCTTTGCCTGACCCGCAGGCTCGATCTCATTCACATCAATCTCGCCAGCCGGGGCAGCACGCTGCGCAAATTCATCGTGATGGTTGTGGCGCGGTTGTCGGGGGCGCGGATCGTCATTCATCTGCATGGGCCCGACTTCCGGCAGTTCTGGACCTCGGCCAGCGGCCCGGTCGATGCCGCGATCACCTGGATGTTCCGCAAGGCCGATCGCATCATCGTGCTGGGCACGGTGTGGCGGGACCTTGTTGTTTCGCGCGTTCCCGGCGCTTCGGAGCGGATCGTGGTCATGGCCAATGCCGCGCCCCGCCCGGTTTTTCCCCACGCGCCCGGAGACGGCATTGTCCGCATCCTGTTTCTCGGCCGGCTGGGCGAGCGCAAGGGCACGCCGCAACTGGTCAAGGCCCTGCATCTGCTGCAGCCCCTGGCGGGTTGGTCCGCAATTCTTGCCGGCGATGGCGATGTCGAAACCACGAGACGGGACATTGTCAGTCTTGAATTGGAGGATCGCATCGGGGTTCCCGGATGGGTTGGACCCGACGGCGCGGCGCGGCTGCTGGCCTCCTCCGACATCCTGGTCCTGCCGTCATTCGACGAAAATCTGCCGATGTCCGTCATCGAGGCGATGGCCAACGGTCTGGCGGTTGTCGCGACGCCGGTGGGAGCGGTCGAGGACATCATCATCCATGACGAAACCGGGCTTCTGGTCCAGCCCGGCGACGCCGAAGGTCTTGCCGCTTCCCTCAAACGACTGATCCTCGATCCGGCCTTGCGCGGCCGGCTGGGTCTTCGGGCGCGGGCATTTCATCGCGATCGGCTCGATATCGAGCCCTATGTGCAAAAGCTGGCGCGGCTGTGGACGGAGACATCCATGAGGCCACGCCAGCGTTGAGCGGATCAGCCGGGGCTGCCGACGGTGCCAGGGTCCTCGTCGTCCTGCTGGGCGATCTGTGAAAACGCCCCGGCGAAACACCCGGGCGCTCCATCGGTCACCGCGGCCGCAATCATGCCGAAAAGGCTGGCATCGGTCGATCTGATGAACAATGCGGCATCGCCGAGGCCCCGGGCGATGTCGAGAATCTGGCGGGAGCAGATACAGGCTTGGGTCTGGCCCGCCTGATCGCTGCAAGTGGCGGCGGCGGCGAGCCAGGTGCGCACGGTGGAAAGGCAGCCTGGCTCAGACGGGCCGCAGGAGGACGTGACGGCCCTTGCCACTTCGCCCCGCGTCGCGGTGAAGTCAGGCGGCTGCGTGGCGGCGAAGGCAAGTCCGGCCGCCACGATCCAGGCGGCGGCGGCGGCGGCGGTTAACTTCAACATAATGCGGTCCTCTTTCATTGAACTCAATTGGGTTTACAATCATAAATGGTCGTATATGATAGAATACAACTTATAATCGAGTTGTAAACAGGTCATAAACGTGATCATTAACGTCGGCCGGCGAAGCCAGCAGGGGGACTCTCATCCCGGTTCCTCCGCGCTGGAGCGGACGAGCTGGCTCCTGCTTCTCGCCGTGACCGTGGTCTCGCCCCTGCTGCTGGGCAGCAACCGTCCGGTTTTCTGGATCCTGAACAGCCTCCTCAGCGGCGGCTCACTCCTGCTTGGCGCGGGTTCGCAATGGCGCGACAGGGCGCGATCGCAGATCGGCTGGCGGGCGCCGCTTCTGCTGGCCGCAGCGCTGGGCGTTTCACTGCTGTGGATGGCGATCCAGGCCTGGGCTCCGATGCCGGGCCCTGCCGCTCATCCCGTCTGGACCGGAGAATCCGGCTCGATCAGCATGGCGCCGGCGCTAACGCTGGCGGCGATTGCCTGGGCAGCCCCCCTGGCCATCTTCCTCGCCGCATTCAGGCCGGGCACCAGCCTCCGCCGAACCAACCTCACGCTGCAGACGATGCTGGCGGTGGCGTATTGTTCCGCCGCCTTCGGCCTGCTGGCGGAAGCCGGAGACCTGGCGACCACTGGCCTCACCGCCAAGGAATACTACCAGGGCTGGCTCACCGGCACCTTTGTCAATCGCAACACTGCGGCCTGTTTCTTCGCCATCGGCATCGCGGTGGCGCTGGCCCTCAGCCTCGATTTCAATCCCGATTCGAGGCGGCGCAGCGAAGCCTTGCCGGCAACATTGCGCTCGTGGATCGTGTCGCGCCATGCGCTCTTTGCGCTGGCCGCCGGTTTCCTCTGGCTGGCGGTGCTGCTGACCGGTTCGCGCGGGGGCACGATCGCCGCCGCCGGCGGATCGGCCGCCGTCCTCATGGCTGGATTGTGGCGCGAGGCCGGGAGATTGCGGCGGTCAGCCCTCCTGGCCGTTCCCCTGGTCCTGATGGCGCTCGGATCGGTGGCAATGACCCAGCGCGCCGATACCGCCGTCGACAGCAATATCAGCCGGCTCAGCCTCTACCGCGAGGCGCTGGCCGCCATCGCCGAACGCCCGCTCCTGGGCCACGGGAGCGGAGCCTTCGAGGCGGTCGAGCCGCTCTATCACTCCGCCACCACGCCCAGCCATTTCATCTGGAACAATGCCCATTCCGGCGTTCTCGAACTGGCGGTGGGCAACGGACTCCCGGCGGCGCTCCTGGTGATGGCCGCCTATATTGCCCTGCTCGTCTATCTGATCGTCGCGGCAGGGCGGTCCGGCGGCCCTCGGCCCGCCATCCTGGCAGCCATTGGCGCCATGACGGCCGCCGGCCTTCATGCCGTCATCGACTTCTCGCTCGAAACCCAATCCATCGCCCTCTATGTGGCCATCCTCGCCGGCCTCGGCATGGGCCAGGCCGCCAGCCGCGCCGTGAAAACGGAAGCTCAAAGACCCTTGGGTGTCCGATGGCCGGCGCGGTAAACCATTCCCCAGCCAATCGCACCGGCGATGCGCCTCCGGTCGAGATGTGCACCGGCCAGTCGCGCGTGCCCGACGGGCAGAGGGTCTACGCGATCGGCGACATTCACGGCCGCTTCGATCTCGTGTCGCGGCTGATGGTGGCGATCCGGGCGGAGGTGAAGGCGCTTCCCCGCGGCATCGAAATAACGGTGGTGGGGCTTGGCGATTTCATCGACCGGGGGCCGCAGTCGCGCGAGGTCGTCGATCTCCTGTGCGGCATGACGCATGACCCGTTGTTCAGCTTCCTCGGACTGATGGGCAACCACGAGGCGATGCTGCAAGAGGCACTCGACCATACCGGCATCTCATGGGACGACTGGCTGGACCTTGGCGGAAGCGAAACGCTTGCCTCCTATGGCGTGCACGGGGCGCACAATATCAGCGCCGGCATGCTGCGCGGTTTTGTCGCCCGTCACCTGCCCGCCGATCATCAACTGTTCCTGCATGGCCTGCGCGACATGCTGGTCATCGGAGATTATTTCTTCTGCCATGCCGGAGTACGGGCCGGCCTGCCGTTGCCGCTGCAGACGGCTCACGACCTGCATCTCATCGGCGGAGAATTTTCCGCCGCCGATGACGCCTTTGAAAAAGTCATCGTGCATGGTCACGCCCGCGTCGCCGAGCCGGAATTGAGACGCCACCGGATCAATCTCGATACCGGGGCGCATGCCAGCGGCGTTCTCTCCGCCGTGGTCCTCGAAGGCGCCGGCATCCGTTTCATTCACAGCCGACTGGAGCCAAGCCCCACCCCATGAACAAATACAACATGTCGGCCCTCATGGCTCCCAGCGCCGAAGCGCTGCCATCGCACGGCGAAGCGGACCAGCGCGGCATCGATGTCCGCGAGCTTCTGGCCACCCTCGTTCTCCGGCTGCCCACCATCGCGGTGACAGCACTTCTCATTCTGACCCTCGCCACCGCCGGCATCTGGCAGTGGCAGAAAACCTATACCGGAACGGCGCTCTTGGAAATCGATCCGAGCGAGGCCGAGATGGTCGGCGTCAGCCAGGAGAACGCACTCGCCGGAACGACGCTGACCAGCCTGATTGAAACCCATGTCGAGGTGCTGAACTCATCGCGCATCGCCCTCAAGGTGATCGAAGAGCTCAAGCTGTGGCGCGACGACGAGTTCGCGGTCACCACCGGAACCGGCGGCGGGCTGCTCAATCTCATTTCCTTCAGCCGGGACGATGACGCGAGCGCGGCGGAGGCGAGTTTTGATCGGCTCACCGATCGTCAGCGGGCGGAGCTGGTCGCCAATCTGGCGCGCCGGATGAATGTGGCGCGGCGCGGGCTGACCAGCGTCATCGCCATCGGGGTCAAGTCGATCTCCCCGGAAAAAGCGGCCCGCATCGCCAATACCTATGCCAATGCCTATATCGACATCACCATCGAGACGCGTCTGCGCACCGCCGAGCGGGCCGCCGCCTTCCTGCAGAGCCAGCTCGATCTCCTGGCCGCCAACATCCAGAAGAACGACGCCGCGATGACCGGCTTCATCCTCGGCAACAGCGAGAAATTCGGCAGTGCCGAGACCCAGGCGCTGCTGCGGACATACCGGACCGCGGTCACCACCCTGGACGCGGCGCGGACCAGCCGCCTGGCGACGATGAGCGAACTCAGGCGCCTCACCGAGTCAAAGGATTTCAGCAGCGCCGGGCAGCTCGATCTCGGCAAACAGTTCCAGGATTCCGCCGCCCGCCAGTCGCGCCTGTCGCTGACGCTGCAAGGCGGCGATGTTTCGGTCCGCGAGCAACTGGCCCGGACGGAAAGCGAACTCGGCACTCTGGCGGCGAAGCAGCTGGCGCTCGCCGGCCAACTGGTCAGGCGCTACGACAGCGAAATTGCCGGGGTACACAAATCAATTGCCGATCTGATCGGATCGCAAACCATTCCGGCTGATCTGTCGGTGGGGCTCTACCGTCTGCAGAAAGAGGCGGTCAACCAGCAGCGCCTGTACGAAACCTATGCAGCGCGCCTCGGCGATGTCGAACGGATCGTCGGTCTTCCCATCTCGACCAGCCGCCTGATCGCCGAAGCGATCGCTCCAGCCAAAGCCAATGCGCCGTCGCGCACCTTGCTGTTCCTCGTTGCCGCGGTGCTTGCCTGTGGCTTGGGGGTGGTCGCCGGCCTGCTCCGCCACTACTATATCGGCGGCTTCTCATCCTCGGCGCAGCTCGAGGCGGTGGGCGGCCACGCGGTGATCGCCAATGTGATCGAGTCGGATGAAGACCCCAACCTGGTGATCATCGCCAATCCCGATTCGCCCTATGGCGAATCGATCCGCCGGGTACGCATCGGCCTTGAAAGCACGTCCGCCTCGAGCGAGGCCACATCCATCCTGGTCACCTCCACCGATCCGGGCGAGGGCAAGACCACGATCGCCATCTGCGTGGCGCGGGCCTTCGCGCTGTCCGGCCGGCGCAGTTTGCTGATCGACGCCGATCTCCGCCGTCCCAGCATCGCCACCTCGTTCGGCATGACCAAGTTCGACGACCTGCTGGATGCCATCATGTCGCGGCAGAAGGACCTCGATTTGTCGAAATACGTTTTTCACGAAAAGGAATCCGGACTCGATATCCTGTTCACCGGCGAACGCGGCGGCATGGCCAGCGACCTCATCCTGGCGTCGGCGAAATTCGCCAGGATCGTCGAGCACGCCAAGCAGAAATACGACTATGTCCTGTTCGACAGCCCGCCGGTCGGACATGTCGTCGATGCGCTGGTGCTGCAACGGCTCGCCGACAAGATTCTCTATGTGGTCAGGAGCGGCAGCACCAACCAGCGCGACGTCACCGCGGCGGTCAAGCAGATGGGACGGCAGGCCGACGCGCCGCCCATCCATTTCATTCTCAACCGGACCAAGAGCATGCTGACCGGCTACGGTTACACGGCGCGGCAATATGGCTACCGCTGAGCTTGCTTCCGGCGCGCCCATGATCGAGGCGATGGGCTCCGCCCCGTCGCGCGCCAAGGGGGCCGTGCTTGCAATGGCGATGGGGTTTGGCGCGCTCTGTCTCATCTCCGCCGGTTATCTGGCCTTGGCCGAACTGGCCGTTCCGCCGTCGTTGTGGCTGATGGAGGACCGTCTCTTCGATGCCTCGCCGAAGGAGGAGGCGCTGGTTCCAACGCTCGCCGGGTGGTTCCCGGCACAGGGCGTCCACTCGCGCCATGCCGCTTGCGAGAAGGACCAGCGTCAAGCTCTGGATGCCCTGGACTTCGAGCGCCTCGATACCGCCAGGCGCCGTTGCGTCGAGGCGATCGAGGACGCGCTCCGCTGGATGCCGTCGTCATCGGAATTGTGGTTTCACCATGCGCGGCTGCTGTCTGAAGCAGGCGCCGGCGACGAGGATGTCAACCGATCGTTGCGGCTGAGCTACAGGATGGGTGCTCGCGAAGGCTGGCTGGCGCCCACCCGGCTCAAATTCGGGCTGCTGCGCTGGGACCTGCTCCCCGCCGGCCTCCGCGCCAATGTCGAGCGTGATGCCTGGACGATGCTGCAAAGCTGGCTGCTGCTGAAGAGACTGGCCAGGTTGCACTGGTCCAATCCAGCCCTGCGCAAGCAGCTCGACGAGGTGGTGGGACGCCAAGCCACGCCGAAGCAGAATTCCACGCTTTACTGGCTGGTGGAGAAACTGGCGGCGGGCGAGCCCCTGCCTTGAAACCCGCAAGCCGTCCTAAACCGCGTTCGCGCCAAGCAGCACGGCGGGGATTGTTCTCGCCATGATCCACAGGTCAAGCAGCAGCGATCGGCTGTAGACATATTCGAGATCGGAGGCGATCCGCCGCGACATGGCCTCGACCGTCTCGGTGGGTCCCCGGTGGCCCCTGATCTGGGCCAGTCCGGTCAGGCCCGGCTTGACGGCATAGCGCTTGTGGAAGTCCCGGATGCGGAGGGCGAATTGCGGATCGAGGCCGATGGGATGCGGGCGGGGGCCGACCATCGCCATGTCTCCCCGCACGACATTGATCAATTGCGGCAGTTCATCGAGGCTCGCCCGGCGCAGCACGGCGCCGAGCATCGTAACCCTGGGGTCGTTCCGGCGGCACTGGACCGCGCTGGCGCCGCACTCCATGCAGTCCATGGTGCGGAACTTGAAAATCGTGAAGACCGCGCCCCGCCGGCCGTTGCGCTGCTGCCGGAACAGGACTGGGCCTGGCGACGTCAGCTTGATACCAAGGCCGATGAGCGCGAAAATGGGAGCCAGCAGCATCAGCAGCACCGCGGCGATCGTGACATTCGCCACGTTCATCAGAAACTCTCGGATGGCCGGCCGTCTCTCGTAGGGGCGTGGAAAATGCTCAAATGTGTTGGCAAGCATGAATAACCTCCTATCGACCAGAGGTTGCAGATACTCATAAAATTGAGTTTTAGTCAATTTAAGATTGTAGATTAAATCGTGAATATTTTCTCCAAGGTTAACGGCTTCTCAAGGGTTGCGTCCGGCGGTTGCGCCGCCATCGGCGACGATCAGCGAACCAGTGAAAAAAGAGGACCGGGCCGAAGCCGCGAACAGGATCGCCTCGGCGATCTCCACCGGGCCGGCCACGCGGCCGAGGTAAGTGAGTGCCGCCCATTGCGTTTCAACCTCCGTGGCGTTGAGGCCTAGAGATGTCATCATGTCGGTCCGCACCGGCCCCGGACACACGCAATTGACCCGCACGGACGGAGCAAATTCGACGGCCAGCGCCCGCGTCAGTCCGATCACCGCGCCTTTCGAGGCGCAGTATACGGTATTGCCGGGATAGCCGAGCAATCCGGCATCGGAGGCGATGTTGACGATCACTCCCCGCCGCCGGATGAGACCCGGCAGCAGCGCCTGGGCAAGCAGCCAGGTTGCGGTCACATTGATTTCGATCATGCGGTTCCAGAATTTCTGGTCCGACTCCTCGATCGATTGTTCGGCGTGAATTCCGGCGCAATTGACCAGAACGTCCAGGTCTCCCACCGAGGCTGCGAGACGCCGGACATCGTTCCGTACAGCGAGATCGGCGGTGGAGCGTCCGTGGATGATGACATCCGCGCCCGCTTCGGCGAATAGTCCAGCCGCCGCCCGGCCGATGCCACGGGTGGAGCCCGTCACCAGCACGCGCTTTCCGGAAAACTCGCTCATCGCCGGCCCGCCGTGCTGCCGCCGTCGATGGCAAGCGCCGCGCCGGTCATGAAGCCCGCGGCGGGCGACGCCAGGCACAGGACAAAGTCCGCGATCTCGGCCGGACTGGCGAGGCGGCCCAGCGGATGATAGCGCGCGAAGGCGCCGTAGTAGGACGCCGCGTCGCCGCTCGCCTCGGCGCAGTCGCGCATCAGTTCGGTATCCATGGTGCCGGGGCACAGCGCGTTGACCCTTATGTGGCGCGGCGCCAGTTCCATGGCCAGCGCCCGGGTCATGGCGACCAACCCATGTTTGGCCGCGACATAGGCGACATTGTTGGGAATGGCATGCAACCCCAGTTCCGAGGCGATGTTGATGACGGAGCCTTGCGCCCTGGCCAGCAGCGGCAAAGCTTGGCGGACGGTGAAGAAACAGGCTTTGAGATTGACCGCCAGGTGAAGGTCCCAGTGTGCTTCATCGGTCTCGAGCGCCGGCCGTTCCACATTGACCGCCGCATTGTTGACCAGAATGTCGAGCCGTCCCAGCGCCAGCGCCGGTTGCATAGCGGCTTCCGGACCTTCGCCCGAGCCAAGATCGGCCACTGCCGTCAACAG
>JANNSP010000064.1:0-2114 GCA_031402975.1 Hyphomicrobiales bacterium | reverse complement strand
TCGAGCACGGTCATGATGAGTTTTTGGGATGTCTCCCGTATTCTCCCGCCGCTCAGGCCGCCGCCGTGGCTCTTGCCGACGCCGGCCACGCGACGCGCGACGCCGGGAGGATCAATCGCGCCGCCGTGCCTTCGCCGAACTGGCTTTCGAGCGTGATGTTGCCGCCATGCAGGAGTGCTATCTTGCGGGCGATGGCGAGGCCCAGGCCGATGCCGCCGAAGCGCCGGTCCATGCCGTTCTCGGCCTGGACGAACGGCTCGAAAATCCGCTCCATGTCTGCCTCGCGGATGCCGCAGCCACCATCGCGGACGGTGAAGGACAATCCGCCCATCGGCGTCTTCTCCAGCCCCACATTGACGAAGCCGCCGGGTGCAGAAAATTTCGCGGCGTTGGAGATGAGGTTGATCAGCACCTGCTTGAGGCGGAGAATATCTCCCTTGATCTCGATCCCCTCGGCCACGCGCGCGATGATGACGATATCGGATTTCTCGGCCACGTCGCGGCACATCTTGACCGCCACCTCGACCAGTTCCGCCGCGTCGCCTTCCTGTTCGACCAGTCTCATCACGCCTTTCTCGATTCGCGTCGCATCGAGAATGTCGTTGATGAGCGCCTGCAAGTGGCGGCCGCTGTCGAGAATGGTGTTGAGATGATCGATCTTGGTGCTGTCGCTCAGATAGTCGGCCTGCTCGGAGCTCAATAATTCGGCGAAACCCACGATGGCGTTGAGCGGGGTTTTCAGCTCATGGCTCATCACCGCGAGGAATTGCGACTTTGACGCGCTGGCGCGTTCGGCGGTTTCCTTGGCCTCCACCAGTTCGAGGCGGGCGCGGCGCGGCGCGGTGATGTCGCGGGCGACGCCGCGGTAGCCGGCGAACTGGCCTCGATCGTCCAACAGCGGGCGCGCCACGATCTGCCACCAGGTCGGCTCGCCCTTCGCGATGATTTCCACTTCGCAGTCGTCGATGGCCGACCCCTGACGCATCGCGCCCGAGAGCTTGCTCCAGCCCGCATCCTCCGAATTGATGCTGGCCGCCGCGCACAGGTCCATTCCGGCAAGTGCCGCCGCGGGTTTGCCGAGCAGCCCGCACAGCCGGTCCGGAACCTGGACCAGCTTGCCGCCCTCGCCCGTCTCCCACAGCCAGTCGCTGGCGCCGAGTTCAAAATCGTTCAGCAGCAGCGAGATGATTTCCTTCTGCTTGCGGAGCTCCTGGCTGCCGGCGGCGCGGCGCAGGGCGCGGCGGTGAGCGATCAGAATGATGCCCAGGACGACGATGCCGTAGAAAATCCAGAACGCCGCGAAAGCCAGTCCCGTGCGGCCCCCCAACTTCAACAGAGTGAGCGTCAGCGCGGATCCGATCAGTGTACAGAACAATATCGCGGCGGTGGGGATGCGGCCGAACGCCAGAGCCCCCACGCCAAAGATCGTCAGCACCGCGGCGACGGAAATAATCTGCATGCGGCCGCCGGCGGCGTGGAAGAAAAGTGCTATGAAAGCCGCCCATACGATACCGAGAATCGCCCCATAGGCGTCCCACCGGCGGATGACGGTGAGGTCGCGGGGGGACGATCCGAACCGGTGATTCAGCCATTCAAGCAGGATCAGCGCCGACGGCACCAGCGCCAGCCACGACCAGACCGTCAGCATGGGCCCGGCGTAGTAACCATTGGCCAGCCACGGAATGCCGATCGCCAGGCCGGCGTTGGCGGCAATGAGCACCGGGGCAAGCCGCGCCGCCGCTCCCAACTGCGCGGCGCGGAAATTCTCAGAATCGAGTTTTGCCCCGGCCGCTGGATTGTCGAGATCGGAAAAGGCGAGCGTTAGCGTCTGGCCGAATTCGCCGTGAATCCGGGCGAGGAAAGTCACCTGTCGGGCACCTTGACTTACCGTCTCTCAGGACGTTTGTGTTTGCCTCTGGAATTATGGTGAAATAGCCTTTGCAAGGAGTTAACGAGAGGATCATGATTGAACTCGACCGGACAGCCAGCGCGCCCGTGGGTCATCCCCCCGTCCGGGCTGGGAAAATAGGCGTCCTGCTGCTCAATCTCGGCACGCCGGAGGGTACGTCCTACTGGCCGATGCGGCGCTATCTCAAGGAATTCCTGTCCGACCC
>JANNSP010000063.1:0-11634 GCA_031402975.1 Hyphomicrobiales bacterium | reverse complement strand
CCCGACCCCGCCACCCCGACGTCCAACCGCCAGAGGCCTTGGCCCCCCTGCGGCAGGTCAGCCGAAATCGTCCAGTCCTGCAGGAACTTGGCGCGATAGTGGAATATCTTGCCAAGCTTGCCTTCATCGATCAGCTGCTTGGCCAGCGTCACGGCGGGAACCCGGCGGTAATTGTACCACACCATGTTCGGCACATTCGCCGCCTCGACCGCCTCGACCATCTTTTTCGATTCGGCGGCGGTGCGGCCCAGTGGCTTTTCGCACATCACCATCTTGCCGGCCCTGGCCGCGGCGATGGCGATTTCCATATGCGTGTCGTTGGGGCTGGCGATATCGATCAGGTCGATATCCATGCTTTCAACCAGTCGCCGCCAGTCGGTGAGGCTTGTCTCGTAACCCCACTGCGCGGCAAAGGCAGCAGCCTTGCCGGCATCCCTGGCGCAGATGGCCTTGAGCACCGGCTGATATGGCAGGTCGAAGAAATGCCCCACCTGGGAAAACGCATTGGAATGGGTGCGGCCCATGAAGCCATAGCCCACCATGCCGACATTGAGTTTCTTCTTTGCCATGTCAGCCCACCCAGCCATGGGCATCGCGCACTTTTATCATGGCGCCGAGAATGTCGTTCCAGGTCTCCTGGTTTATCATGACGTCGTTGGAGAACATGCAGCCATCCCAGCAGATGTGCTTCATTCTCTTGGTCAGCCTGCCCTCGCCATCGCGCAGCCAGTAGCCAGCGGCGTGGGTCACGTCATATTTTCCATTCGGATCGTTCACCTGAACATGGCGCCCGGTCTTGTCGTGATAGCCGATGCCCTTCACCGTGGCGTCGCTCTGCGACACATGGAAGTCGTTGGTCCAGGGCCTGAGCGCATCCGTCATCGTTTTCAGCGCCGCGTCGAGGACGTTGGCGTCCTTCCAGTCATACCCTTCAGGCTGGATGCGGGCTTCGGGCGCGTTGTGTCCCACGGTATAAAGCAGCGTGTGCGCCATGTCGGCCTGGAAGCCCAGCGTCTCCGGGCGGCCCGTCTGTTCCAGCGTTTCGAGCATCGCCGTCCAGCTATGCATGCCGCCCCAGCAGATTTCACCCTCCGCCGACAGCTTTTCACCGTATCCATCAGCCACATCGCAGGCTTCGCGGAACGTTTGCGCGATCAGCTTGGTATTGCCGGCCGGGTCCTTGGCCCAGTCGCCGACGCTCGCCGCCGAATCGATGCGGACGACGCCGGAAGGTCTGACGCCCAGTTCGGTGAGCCGCTTCGCAATATTGCAGGCCTTCCGCACCATGGTGACGAACTGCTTCCTTTCCGCTGGCGAGCCCATCGCCGATCCACCGCCCACCGGGGGCCAGACCGGCGCCACGACAGAACCGATGGCGAGGCCGTGGCTCGCCGCCTTCTCCGCCAATGCCTTGATCTCATCGCCGGATGAATCGATGGACGTATGGGGCGAGGCGAGAAACAGGTCGATGCCGTCGAATTTGACGCCGTCCACTTCGGCCTTGGCCGTCATGGCGATCATCTGATCCAGATCGATCGGCGGCTCCGAATCAGCGCCCTTGCCCACGACCCCCGGCCACATCGCATTGTGCAGCTTCGGAAAATTATTCTTGCCCGCCATTGGTCCTCCCTCGCGGCTTGGTTTCTTGCAATGTTAAACGGGGTCCCCGGCGGCTGTCACCCCATCATTTCTTCACCCCGTTGACGGTGTAGAAGACATCGATCAGGCGCGGCACGAAGCGCTCGCCATAGCCCATGTTGTCGGCCATCACGTAAAGCTGGTGGGTGGTCTCGGCGAGGAACGAGGCGACGGGTAGCTGCTCCGTCATGTTGGTGTAGTAGCGCAGATCCTTCCGCGCATTGCGGATGGCGAATTTCGCCGCCGTGTCGTCGTCGGCCAGCGGCACCTTGATCAGGCGGTCGAACATCACCGAGGCGGCACCCCCCGACATCACGACATCGCGCAGCGCCTGCATGTCGATGCCCGCCTTGGCGGCAACCGTGATCGCCTCGGCCGCCATCGCGGCATGGCCAAGCGACAGGAAGTTGTTGAGGAGCTTGAGCCGGTGCGCCGCCCCCACCTCGCCCGCATAAACAATCGTATCGGCGAAGCAGTCGAGCACCGGCCTGATCTTGGCCAGCACGTCCTTGGGGCCAGCGATCATCAGGCCAAGCTTTCCCGCTTCGGCCTCCTTCGGCGTGCGGGTCATCGGCGTGTCGAGGAAATACCCGCCCTTCGCTGCCACGTCGGCTGCAATCTTCACCGTCGAATGCGGCTCCGCCGTCGAGCAGTCGGCGATAATGAAACCGGGCTTGAGGGCTGCCAGCAGACCGTGCTCGCCATAGACGGTCGCTTCCACCTGCGGCGTGCCGGTGACGCACAGCACCACCATGTCGCAAGCGTCGACCAGCGCCTTGACACTCTTTGCTTCCTTTGCCCCCTGCTTTAGCAGGTCCTCGACCGGCTCGCGGTTCCTATGCGCCATCACGGTCAGGCCGTAACCCTTGGCCAGAATATTCTTGCCAATGCCATGGCCCATGAGGCCCACGCCGATCAGCCCTACCTGCTTGATTGTCATTCCCTGTCTTCCCCTGTCATGATGAACTGCTAGTACCGCACGGCGCCTATGGCGTCCACCGCACCTGATCGATATGGGTGGCGCCCGACGCCAGCATGACGAGGCGGTCGAGGCCCATCGCCACGCCGGACGCGGGCGGCATCATCGCCAGCGCCGTCAGAAGCTCTTCGTCGAGCGGATAGCGCTCGCCGTAAACCTGTTCCTTTACATCCATCTCCAACTCGAAACGCCGGCGCTGCTCGGCCGGATCGGTGAGTTCGCCGAAACCGTTGGCCAGTTCGACGGTTGACGCATAAAGCTCGAAGCGCTCGGCGACGCGGGCGTCATGGGCGGAGCGCCGTGCGAGCGCTGCTTCGGCCACGGGATATTCATGCAGGATCGTAAGTCTCTCCTGGCCCAGCATGGGCTCGACCTTCTCGACCAGGATGCGGCTGAAAATATCGGACCACGAGTCGTCCTTTGCCACCCGGACCGGTGCGTAACGGGCCAGATCGTCGCGCTCCGAAAGACTCAGCACGTCAACCCCAGCGTAACGCATGAAGGCCCCGGCGACTGTAAGCCACTCGGGTTCGGCCGCCGGATCGCAGAGGACTCCTCGCCACGAGAATTGATTGCCGCCCGCCGCCAGCCGCACCAGTGCCAACGTATCGGCGATCACGCGATCATAGTTCTCATTGGCGCGGTACCATTCGAGCATGGTGAATTCGGGCGCATGGAGCGGTGTGCGCTCGCGGTTCCGGTAGACGCGGGCCAGATCGAAGATGCGGGTTTCGCCCGCCGCCAGAAGTTTCTTGCAGGCAAACTCCGGCGAGGTGTGAAGGAAGCGCGGGCTCCTGCTGCCGTCCGGATGAATGATCTCGGTGGCGAAGCCGTGCAGATGCGCCTCGTTCCCCGGCGACATCTGCAACGCGCCGCATTCGACTTCGGTGAAACCTTCCCCCTCGAACCATCCACGGATGTCTTTCACGATCCGATTGCGCGCAGTGAGAAACGGCCGCCGGTCGCGGTGCCGCTCGGGCGAGAACCAGGGCTCGGGGCTTTCAGTCACGCGAACGTCCTTAAGGGGTTGGCTTTAAGGGCCGCCGCTGCTAAACCCCGCGCAATTCATCACCTTAAATCGCGAGAAAGCAATCCAGTGGTCAAGATCATCGCAAGTGGCGTGCGCAAGGGCAATGTCATCGAGCACGAGGATGGCAAGCTCTATGTCGTGCTCAAGGCCGAAAGCATGCATCCGGGCAAGGGCACGCCCACCACCAATATCGACATGCGGCGCATCTCGGACGGGGTCAAAACCAATGTGCGCTACAAGACCACCGACACGATGGAACGGGCCTTCGTCGAGACGCTCACCCATAATTATTTGTACAAGGACGGGGACCAATACGTCTTCATGAACCCCGGCAATTACGAGCAGATCAACATCCGCGCCGACCTCATCGGCGAGCAGGCGGCGTATCTCCAGGAAAACATGGAATGCCAGATCGCCCTCTTCAACGGCACGCCGATCTCGATCGAACTGCCGCCGCGGGTGACGCTCGAAATCGTCGAGACCGAGCCCGCCATCAAGAATCAGACCGCGTCATCGTCGTTCAAGCCGGCGGTGCTGTCGAACGGCGTCCGCACCCTGGTGCCGCCGCATGTGGCGTCCGGCACCAGGATCGTGGTCGCCACCGAAGACGGCTCCTATGTAGAGCGGGCGAAGGACTGATCTGTTCCTTGACCTCCACCACCTGACCCTCGGCTTCGTTGGAGGCGTCTCCCCCTCAAAACGCGGCAAACGACGAGGGGAGAGTGCCGCTGTAATCCGAAACCGTGTTGTTCTGGCGGGAAAGCACAAATCCCCCCGGCTCATTGCGAACGCCGAAGGCGGCGCCGCCAGCGCCGATGAACACGCAATCGCTCATTACGGTCGCCGACGGCAAGCCGGCTTCCACGTGCAAGCCATTGGCGCCGTTGCTGTTGGCCTCCGCGGAATTCAGAATCACTGAGCCGGCGCGTACAGCGAAGCCGTCGCCTCCATTGTGGTCCGCCCTCGTTTCGGTGATTTTCACCGCCGTGCTCGTCAGGGCAAAGCCATGCAGGACATTTCCGGAGGCGCTGCTGCCGGTGACATTCGCCTTGGCGACCCTGAGGAATAGGCCAGTGTGACCGTTCTGGTCGAAGTTGGAATTTTGGATCACCACCTGCGCGTTGAGATCGTCGGCGTAGAGACCGTCGGAGGCGTTGGCGCGCACCGCCGTGCCGGAAATGAACAGCTTGGTAGGGGTCGTCGCGATGAACTTGATGCCGTCAATGGTATAGCGCTCCACCGTGCTGTCCTCGATGTGGACCGCTGCCGCGCTGAGGATGCGGATGCCGTTGGCGACAACGCCGCGGCCCGTCAGGTTGAGCCCGCGCAGCGTCACCACGGCCGATGCGCCGTTCACGGTGATCGTACCGGTCACCGATTTCCCGCCGCCTTCGACGATGAGCGACTTAGCTATGGTGGCGTTCTGGCCGAGAAGGTCGCTCAGGAGGCGGATCGTTCCGCCTCCGCCCGTTACATTCACCGCCCGCTGCAAGGTCTTGCAAGGCTGCGCCTGCACGGTGCACGGCCTCGTGTCGACGCCGGTGGCGGAAACGAAGGTGAGGAACTGCGCCGCAGCGGGAGCGGAGAACGAGAAGATGGCGAACGCGGCGAAGACGATCCGCGCGGCGATGACGGCAAACGAACGGATGAACACTGTATCCCCCAACAGGCGTGGCCGGATTGGCGCACCCCAGCCTACGGCGTAATTAGGGCAATGGCGAATCCCTTTGACCTGGAGAGTGATGGAACACCGCCACCGTCTCGACATGTGAGGTCCATTTGAACTGGTCCACCGGCGTGACGGCTCTGATCGCGTATCCGCCGCGTAAGAGGATTTCCGCGTCGCGGGCCAGCGTCATCGGATCGCACGACACCATCACCACCGTTTTCACTTTCGATTTCGCCAGTTGACGCGATTGGGCTTCGGCCCCGGCGCGCGGCGGATCGAGCACCACGGCGTCAAACTGTTTGAGCTCGCCGGCAACCAGCGGCTCGCGGAAAAGATCGCGGACCGTGGCGGTCACGGGCTTCAGTCCCCTGGTCATGCGCACCGCCTGACCAAGTGCTGCGATGGCGGCCCGGTCGCTGTCGAAGGCGGTCACCCGCGCGCCTTCCGCCAGGCGCAAAGCGAAAGGCCCCAGCCCACAAAACAAATCACCCACGGACTTGGCTTTGCCCACGGCCTCGATCACCAACCCCGCCAGCACCTCCTCGCCGCGCTGCGTCGCCTGCAGGAACGACACCGGCGGCAGCGGCACCGAAGCGCTGCCCATCCTGACCGACGGTGTTCGCAAAGTGGCGATGATTTCGCCGTTGACCGTCAACCGCGCCAGTCCGAGCCCGGCCACCAACGGCGCCAGCTTCTCCAGTTCCCGCGTGACAATCTTGCGCTCGGCTTTCACCGACGCATCGATGCCGGTTTCGCTCGCCGTGAGCGCCACGTCGCAATCGCCCAGCCTCGTTCCAATGGCCCGCGCGATGGCGGTCGCCTCGTGGAGTTCCGGTACCAGAACCGGGCAGTGGTCGATGTCGATCAAATCGTGGCTGCGCGCCGCCATGAATCCAGCGGTGACGTGCCCTTCGCTCCGGCGTACATGCAGGCTCACTCGCCGCCGCCCCGAGCCGTGCGCGTCGATCAGGCCCCCCACCTCCGCCACAATGCCACGACGGGCGAAGGCCGACACAACGAGCTCACGTTTCCATTCGCGGTAGGGCGCTTCCTGCCAATGCTGAAGCTGGCAGCCGCCACAGGCGCCGTAATACTTGCAGAAGGGTGTGGCGTCCTCCAACTCCTTCATGCTCCATCCGCCGGCCGGGCAATGGCGATGGCGTGGCCGGATTTCAACCGAATGCGAACCTTGCCAAGCGTCTCGTTGGACAGCGTCAACGTCGATCCGAGCTCCACCGAACGATTGTCGAGCGGCCACTTGACACCTTCGATGTCGAGACCCTCCAGATCGCTGAACGGAATGAGGCTGAGCCGGCTCGCTGGCGGGAGATCGAGACGGATTTCCCCCGGCACGATGGGATGGGCTTCCTCCGTGCCGCTGGTGATGAAACTCCGGTGACCCTGCAGCGCCAGTCGCAGGACAACGCCGAGGTTCCCAAGCATGTGATCGGTCTGGCCGCCGAGTCCTCCCACCAGCACCAACTCACTGGCCCCGCGCCGCAAGGCTTCGGCCATGGCCAGTGCGCCATCGGTTGCATCCTTGGCGGCGGGATGAGTCTGGCGCTCGACCTTGGGATACTCCCGCGCCAGAGCCCGCCCGGTCGAATCGAAATCGCCGACCCAGAGTTCGGGGGTGACACCCAACGCGGCCGCATGCGCCATGCCGCCATCGGCAGCGATCACGCGAGCCCCCGCGATCTGCCGCAGAAGCCGGGGCGTCACGGTGATGGGTCCACCCAGAAGAATGGCAAAGCGCGTCATGACGATCCTCTAGCAAATCTTCCTTGCCTGCGCATTGGGCAAAGCCTATTTCTGTTCCAGCTCTCAACGGGGTGCCGCATCGAAGCGGCTGAGAGGCGCTGTGGCGCCAACCCGCTGAACCTGATCCGGATCATGCCGGCGGAGGGATTTGCGAGCGGAACTCCAAAGGTTCCCTTCCTCCATCCGCCCGGCTCGCATGGAGGTTTCGATGAAATCACTCTCGGCAATTCTGCTGGCGCTCGTGGCCAGCGTCCTCCCGGCCTCGGCCAGGGACACCCTCACCATCTATACCTATGAGAGTTTCGTCGCCGAATGGGGACCGGGCGCGAAAATCAAGGAACAGTTCGAGAAGACCTGCGACTGCTCGATCGACTGGGTGGCGCTGGGCGATGGCGTCGCCGTCCTCAACCGCCTCAAGCTGGAGGGCGCCAATACCAAGGCGGATGTCGTGCTCGGCCTCGACACCAATCTCACCTCGGAAGCCGCGGCGACCGGGTTGTTCGGCAAGCACGGCCTCGACAAGGCGTTGGCGAAAACGCCTGTTCCGTGGACGGATGACTTTTTCATGCCATTCGACTTCGCCCATTTCGCCGTCATCTATGACAGCGAGAAAATCTCAACACCCCCCTTGAGCCTCGACGAATTGGTCAATGGCGATCCCGGACAAAAGATCGTGCTGCAGGATCCGCGCTCCTCGACGCCGGGGCTTGGTTTTCTGCTGTGGATGAAGGCGGTTTATGGCGACAAGGCCGGCAACGCCTGGAAGAAACTTTCGCCGCGCATCCTCACCACGACGCCCGGCTGGTCGGAAGCCTATGCGCTGTTCACCAAGGGCGAGGCGCCGATGGTGCTGTCCTACACCACTTCTCCCGCCTATCACGTGATCGCCGAATCGACGGACCGTTACAAAGCGGCGGCGTTCGCCGAGGGACATTATCTGCAGATCGAGGTCGCCGGCGTGATCGAGGCCTCGCCCGAGCGCACCCTCGCCGTCGCGTTCCTGCAATTCATGATGGAGCCCGGCTTCCAGGACCACATTCCACAGAGCAACTGGATGTTCCCGGCGGGCGCGGTCTCGGCGCCCCTGCCCGCGGCTTTCGATCAACTGGTGAAGCCCGCAAAAACCTTCCTGTTCACGCCGGACGACGTCGCGGCGAAGCGCCGCGAATGGATCGATGAATGGTTGAACGCCGTGTCGCAATGAAACCAGGCGGGATTTTCGCGCTCGCGGCGATCCTGCTGGCGGTCATCGCAGGGCTGGCGCCGGTGGTGGTGATCGGGCTCTCGGAAGGGCTGATGCGGGCCGATCCTTATCTGTTCCGCGTCATCCGCTTCACTTTGCTGCAGGCGGCGCTGTCGACGATCATCTCAATCCTGCTGGCCATCCCGATCGCTCGCGCTTTGGCGCGGCAGCGCTTTCCGGGGCGCTTCCTCATCGTCCGGCTGTTCATGCTGCCGCTCGCTCTGCCGGCGATCGTCGCCATCCTCGGCATTGTCACGGTCTATGGGGCGGGCGGCTGGCTCGGCGGCGCGTTCGACCTCTATGGCCTCGCAGGCATCCTCATCGCGCATGTGTTCTTCAACGCGCCCTTGTCGGCGCGGCTGATCCTGTCGCGTCTGGAAACGATCCCGCCCGAAAGTTTCCGGCTCGGCGCAAATCTCGGTTTTCACGGGGCACAGGTGTTCCGCCTGATCGAATGGCCGCAAATCAGGCCGGCGCTGGCCGGCATCGCCACGCTGATCTTCCTCCTCTGCACGGCCAGCTTTGCCGTCGTGCTGACGCTGGGCGGCGGCCCACAGGCCACGACGCTCGAAGTCGCCATCTATCAGGCGCTGCGCTTCGATTTCGATCCGGCGCGTGCGACGGCGCTGGCTTTGGTGCAGGTGGCGATCTGTTGCGCCCTTGCCCTCTATGCTGGGCGGTTTACCGGCCTGACCCTGGGCGCGCCGCCGCTAAGGCGCACTCAGATACGCTATGACGGGACGGCCCCCCTGTCGCGCATCGGCGATGCTCTTATCCTTCTCGCCAGTCTCGCAATCGTGCTGCCGCCGATTGTGGCGGTGGTGATGTCCGGCATGGCGGGATTGCGGCTCGACCGAGACCTCATTCCCGCCATGCTCACCAGCCTGGGCCTAGCCGGTTCCGCGGCGATCCTCGCCGCCTGTCTTGCATGGCCATTGGCGGCACCTCGCTTCGCGACGCTCGGAAATCTGGCGACACTCGGCGCTTACATCATTCCGCCCGCCGTGCTGGCGACAGGCTGGTTCATTCTCCTCAGCCGCTATTCCGGCACGAATGCGCTGGCGCCGGTTCTGGTCATCGCCCTCAATGCGCTGATGGCGCTGCCCTTCGCCTATGGCGTGCTGGCGCCCGCCGTCGCCGAAGCGGGTTCGCGCCATGACCGGCTGTGCGCGGGGTTGGGCATTGCGGGCTTCAACCGGTTCCGGCTGATCGACCTTCCGGCGCTGAAGCGGCCGCTGACGCTGGCGCTGGTGATGGCCGGGATCGTCTCGCTCGGCGATCTGACCGCGATCACGCTGTTCGGCACGCAGGATTTCGTCACTTTGCCCTCGCTCATCTACCGCCAGATGGGGAGCTACCGCATGGAACAGGCGGCGGCGACCTCCCTCGTCCTCGCCCTCTTCGCTTTCGTTCTCATCACTGTCACCGAATCCTTAGGGACGCGCGATGATCCGGCTTGAGCGCGTGCGCTTCCTCTACGAAGACATGGAGATGGAGTTCAGTCTCGACGTGGAGCGCGGCTCTTTCGTCGCCGTCACTGGGCCGAGCGGGGCCGGAAAATCGACTCTGCTGGCACTGATCGCGGGGTTCGAGACTCAGGTGTCCGGCTCGATCCATCTCGACACCCGCGACATGGCGGACGTGCCGCCGGAGCAGCGCCCGGTCAGCATGATCTTTCAAGACCACAACACGTTTTCCCATCTCGATCTGTGGAAGAACGTGGCGCTCGGCATCTCACCCGGCTTGCGCCTCGATAAAACCCAACGGGCGCGGGTCGACGAAGCGATGAGCCTGGCCGGGCTCGGCGAATTGAAGCATCGCCTTCCGGGCGAAATCTCGGGCGGCGAGAGGCAGCGCGTGGCGATCGCGCGGGCCCTGGTGCGCGACCGGCCGATCCTCTTGCTCGATGAAGCCTTCGCCTCCCTCGGTCCCGCGCTCCGGCGCGACATGCTCGACCTGGTCAAGACGCTGCACAAGGATCGTGGATTGACCGTCCTCATGGTCTCGCACCAGCCCGAAGATGCCCGCTATGCGGCCGGCCAAGTCGCCTTCGTGCATCAGGGCCGCATCCTCGCCCTCCGCCCGACCCTCAAGTTCTTCACAGCTCGCGATATCCCCGAGATCGCGGACTATCTCGGGGACTGGAGTGCGGCACGGTAATCGTCTAAGCGCCGCCTCATGGCCCGTCTTCTCCTCAATCTCCGCGACATCGCACTCACCTTCGGCGGCAGGCCGGTGCTGGAGGGTGCTGAACTGACGCTGGCCGATGACGAGCGCGTGGCTCTCGTCGGGCGCAACGGCTCGGGCAAATCGACGCTGCTCAAGATCGCGGCGGGCCTCATCGAGGCGGACAGAGGCGAAGTGTGGCGGCAGCCCGGCACCACGCTCCGTTACCTGCCGCAGGAGCCCGATCTTGCGGGACACGCCACGGTGCTCGACTATGTCGAAAGCGGCTTGGGGCCCGCCGATAGCCGTCATCGCTGCCGCTATCTGCTGGAACAGTTGGGGCTGACCGGTGGAGAAAATCCGGCGCATCTGTCGGGCGGCGAAATCCGCCGCGCGGCACTCGCCAGGACGCTGGCTCCCGATCCTGACGTTCTGCTCCTCGACGAGCCCACCAACCATCTCGATCTTCCCGCCATCGAGTGGCTGGAAGCGGAGCTGACAAATTCGCGCGCCGCCATCGTGCTGATCAGTCATGACCGGCGCTTTCTGCAAGCGTTGAGCAACCGCACCGTCTGGCTTGACCGGGCCTCGACACGGCGTTTCGAGCGGGGCTTTGCGCATTTCGAGGCCTGGCGCGACAAGGTTCTGGAGGAGGAAGAAACCGCGCAAGCCAGGCTCGCCCAGAAGATCGCCACGGAAGAACACTGGATGCGCTACGGCGTGACCGCGAGGCGCAAGCGCAACATGCGGCGCGTCGGCCTCCTCGCCAAACTGCGCAAGGACCGGCGCGAGCATGTGGGCGTCTCAGGCTCGGTCAGCATGGCCGCGTCCGATGCGGGGCTTTCTGGCCGGTTGGTGGCGGAGGCCAAGGGGGTTAGCAAGTCCTTCGGCGGAAAGCCCATCGTCGCCGGGCTTGATTTGACGGTGCTGCGCGGCGACCGCCTCGGCATCGTCGGTCCCAATGGCGCCGGCAAGACGACGCTGGTGAAACTGCTCACGGGCGCGATTGAACCCGACGAGGGCACCATACGGTTCGGCACCAATCTGCAGACCGTGACGCTCTGGCCCCGTCCGCCGGTTATGACATCGGCCTGCGTCGATTCGTGATCGAGGCTCTGGCGGCTCTGGTCCAGCGTCTCGGTATGCAG
>JANNSP010000062.1:0-7974 GCA_031402975.1 Hyphomicrobiales bacterium | reverse complement strand
GGAGAAGGTTCAGAACAATCCCGCGATCTGCCCCTTCTCGTCCAGCCCGATCACCTCGGCTGACGGCACTTTCGGCAGGCCCGGCATGGTCATCACGTCGCCGCAGATGACGACGATGAACTCCGCCCCCGCCGACAGCTTGGCTTCGCGGATCGGCACCACATGGTTGACCGGCGCGCCCTTGAGATTCGGATCGGTCGAGAACGAATACTGCGTCTTGGCCATGCAGATGGGAAACGCGCCATAGCCCTGCGCTTCGTAGGAGCGCAACTGGTCGCGCACCGACTTGTCGGCGACGATGTCGTCGGCCCGGTAGATTTCGCGGGCGATCGTCTTGATCTTGTCCCACAACGGCAGGTCGTCGCCATAGATCGGCTTGAACTGGGCCGCGCCCTTGTCGGCCAACTCCGCCACATGGCGGGCCAGCGCCTCAGCACCCTTGCCACCCTCGGCCCAATGGGTGCATTTGAAGGCCTCGACCCCGTGCGTCTTGCAATAATCGCGGATAGCGTCGACTTCCGCTTCCGTGTCGGTGACGAAGTGATTGACCGCAACCGCGATCGGCACGCCGAATTTCTTGACGTTCTCGATATGCCGCCCGAGATTGGCCAGACCCTTCTTGAGCGCTTCCATATCGGCCGACTTCAACTCCTCCTTGGCCGCCCCGCCATGCATCTTCAGTGCCCGGACGGTTGCGACGATCACCGTGGCGGCGGGCGTCAATCCGGCCTTGCGGCATTTGATGTCGAAGAATTTCTCCGCCCCCAGATCGGCGCCGAAGCCCGCTTCCGTCACCACATAGTCGGCGAGCTTGAGTGCCGTCTTCGTCGCCATCACCGAATTGCAGCCATGGGCGATATTGGCGAACGGCCCGCCATGCACGAAGGCCGGGTTGTTTTCGAGCGTCTGCACCAGGTTGGGCATCAGCGCGTCCTTGAGCAGCACCGTCATGGCTCCCGGCGCCTTGAGGTCCTTGGCCAGCACCTGGCCCTTGTCGCGCTTCGCCGCGACGACGATCTGGCCCATGCGGCGTTCGAGGTCGGCGATCGAGGTCGAGAGACAAAGGATCGCCATGATCTCGGAGGCCACCGTGATGTCGAACCCGGCTTCGCGCGGATAGCCGTTGGCGACGCCCCCCAGAGAACACACGATGTCGCGAAGCGCGCGATCGTTCATGTCCATCACCCGGCGCCAGGCGACGCGGCGTGTATCGATGCCGATCGCGTTGCCCCAGTAGATGTGGTTGTCGATCATGGCCGACAGCAGGTTGTGGGCCGAGGTGATGGCGTGAAAATCGCCGGTGAAATGCAGGTTGATGTCCTCCATCGGCACGATCTGGGCGTAGCCGCCGCCGGCCGCTCCTCCCTTCATGCCGAAGCAGGGGCCGAGCGAGGGCTCGCGGAGAGCGATCATCGCCTTTTTGCCGATCCGGTTGAGGCCGTCGCCAAGGCCAACCGTCGTCGTGGTCTTGCCCTCGCCCGCCGGCGTCGGATTGATGGTGGTGACGAGGATCAACCGGCCGTCTTTCTTGCCCGCAAGCGTGTCGATGTAATCGAGCCCGACCTTGGCCTTGGTGTGGCCATAGGGAATGAGATCCTTTTCGGGGATGCCGAGGGATTTTCCGATCTCCATGATCGGTTTCATTTTAGCTTCGCGGGCGATCTCGATATCGCTCTTCACCGTCGGCATGAGGAGGGCTCCTTGGAAGTGGATGGGAGTGGGGCAGGCGGCGTAACATAGACAGGGTAAAACGGGAATGGCCATCCCGACCGACATGATCGGTCGGTTTTCGACGCTGCTTGCCGAAACCGCGCGGGCGGAAAATGGTTGGAGATTTTCTGCCAATCTTTACCATTGGCGGCTTAACCTCGGTGGCCCCACGATTCGCGATGAAACGGGCAGGAGAAATGGTGAGCAGTTTGCAACCGGAGGTCTTTGCCTTTGAGCTGGACCAGGGGCCACCGCGCTCCGGCCTCCCGAAGCCCATGGAAGCGCTTCGGCGGGTGCAAGCAACCGGCGAGCTAGAGCGCATCCGCCAGGCGGTCGAGGCGGTCGGCCAGGCCACCTATCACTGGGTGATTGAAACCGACGAAATCCACTGGAGCAACGCCGAGACTGTTCTGGGCTGCACGCCCGACAGCATAGCATCCGGACGGCAGTTCGCCGCACTCCTCGATACCGACAATTTCACCAGCCGCTACGATACTGTGATGCGCACCCAGGCGATCGACGAAGGACATGGCGTTCCCTTCCAGATCGAATATCTGTTCCGCCCCGACGGCCGCGACGGCAACCGCACCTTGTGGCTCGAGGATCACGGCCGCTGGTTCGGCGGCGACGACGGCCGCCCGTATCAGGTGTTCGGCACGGTGCGCCGCATCGACGACCGGCACCAGCGCGACCAGCAACTGAGTTTTCTGGGCAATTGCGATCCGCTCACCGGCCTGATGAATCGCGGCCGCATGGCGGAGGCGCTGGGCGAAGCGATGATGGTGGCGGGCCGCGATGGCGGCGCCTGCGCCTTCCTGATCGCCGCCATCAACAATATGCAGGTGGTGAACGAGGCCTATGGGTTCGAAGTCGCCGACGAGGTGATCGTCGCCGTCGCCCGCCGGTTGCGCGACGTCCTGCGCAGCGGCGATGCGATCGCGCGCTATTCGGGCAGCAAGTTCGGAATCATCCTCAGCACCTGCGCCGAGGATGCCCTGCATTTCGCCGCCGAGCGATTTCTCGGCGTGGCGCGCGAAAGCGTCATCGAAACGGCGCGGGGGCCGGTCTGGGTCATGCTGTCGATCGGCGCGCTGGTGCTGCCGCAGCAGGCCGCCGATGCCAACACGGCGATGGCCCGCGCCGAGGAGGCCCTGTCGGAGGCCAGGCGCCTGCCGTCCGACGGTTATGTGGTCTACAAGCCATCGGCGGAGCGGAGTTCGGAGCGCGCCGTCAACGCCCACAGCGCCACCGAGATCGTGCGCTGTCTGCGCGAAGACGGCTTCCGCCTCGCCTTCCAGCCGATCGTCGACGCGCGGACGGGTTTGACGGTGATGCATGAAGCGCTGCTGCGCATGGCCGACGGGTCCGGGCAGACAATCGCGGCGGCCTCGCTCATTCCGGTCGCCGAAAAACTCGGCCTGGTGCGCCTGATCGACCGGGCGGTGATCCAGATGGCGGTGGCAACGCTTGACCGTCATCCCGATGCCAACCTGTCGGTCAACGTATCCGGCACGACGGCGACCGATCCCCGCTGGTATCCCCAGATCACCGAAATTCTCAGCTGCAACAGGAGCGTGACGCCGCGCCTGACGATCGAGATCACCGAAACCGTGGCGCTCAGCGACCTCGACGAGACCTTGCGCTTCGTGGCGGCACTTCGCGACCTCGGCTGCGGCGTGGCGATCGACGATTTCGGCGCGGGCTTCACCTCGTTCCGCAATCTCCGGGCGCTTCCCGTCGACATGCTGAAACTCGACGGCGCCTTCTGCCGCGGCCTCGCTTCCAACTCCGACAACCAGTATTTCGTCCGCTCACTGATCGAATTGGCGCGGCGCTTCGGCTTGAAGTCGGTGGCCGAATGGGTGGAGACCGAAGAAGACGCGGAACTGCTGCGCGAATGGGGCGCCGATTTCCTGCAAGGCAATCTGTTCGGCGCCGCCAGCCTCGATACGCCATGGGAAACCCATGAACCGGAACCGCGGGTGATCCCTTTGGCGGCGGCCGCCGAGCCGCCCCAGCCGGTCCGGGCGTCCACCGGCTACGATCTCACGGACTTGCGCAAGGCCATCGAGGCCCTCGACAGCTCATTCAAGAAGATGAGCGCGAGCCCCCAGCCGGCCGAGCCGAGTTTCGCCGACCTGGTCAAGCCCGTGCCCTCGCGCGTAGCCGGCTGACGCGCCATCCCGCCGCCTGTCAAGGGCTTGCATTCCGTGCCCTGATGATTTCTAGTGTCGGGAGGCGAGGTCTTGTGCTTTGCTGTTTTCCGCTTGCGGGGGCAATTCCGGGAAGCTAGGGACAACGGCGGCGGCAGGGCGGCAATTGAACCATGGGCCGGACGCGGCTATGGTCGGGCTGACAGGAGTGGGGGTTCATGACGGTCAACAGGGACGTGAAGCAATTCTCGCGTTCACCATCGCATCTCTTGAAACGGGCGGCGCAGTTTTCAAATCACATTTACATGAGCGAGGTCGGCAAATCCGGGCTGACCCACCGCCAGTTCACCGTGCTGCTCGCCGTCGACAGCAACGACGGCAAGAGCCAGACCGACCTGGTGAAGGTGACCGGTATCGACCGCTCGACGCTGGCCGATCTGGTGGCGCGCCTCTTGTCGCAGGGCTATCTGCAGCGCCGCCGCACCAAGGATGACGGCCGCACCAACGCCATCCGCATCACGGCGATCGGCAAGAAGATGCTGAAGACCGCGCAACCCGGCGCCGACGAAGTGGACAAGCAGCTACTGGCGCTGGTGACTGGATCCGACCGCAAGGCCTTTCTCGACAATCTTGCCGTGCTCGCCAGCGAAATGGACAAGATCGAGGAAAAGGAACCGGAAAAATCGGCCCGCAAGCTCAAGGTCCGCAAGCGCGCCTGATCACCGCGCCGGCTGCTTGGCCTTTTCGATTTCCTCCTCCATCACACCGGCCAGCGCGTCCTCGGTCAAGGGCCCGATCCATTTGAAGCGGATCACGCCCGCGCCATCGATGATGAACGTCTCCGGCACCCCGTAGACACCCCAGTCCACGGCGGCGCGGCCTTTCCCGTCGGCGCCAACCGCGGCGAAGGGCTGGCCGAGAGTGCCGAGAAAGCGCCGGGCATTTTCGGGATCATCCTTGTAGTTGAGGCCGAAGAGCGCGATGTCCGGGCGTTTCGCCAGCGCCATCAGGAAGGGATGTTCAACCCGGCACGGCCCGCACCACGACGCCCAGACATTGACGAGGGTGACCCGGCCTGTCTTCAGCGCGGCGCTGTCGAATCCTTGAACGCCGAGACCTTCGATGGGGCCCAGGGAAAATTCCGGCACCGGCTTGCCGATCAGCGCCGAAGGTATTTCGGCGGGATCGCCCGAGAGGCCGCGCCAGAACAGAGCGGCGAGCAGCACGAAGACCGCAACCGGGATCAACGCCAGCCAGAACCGGGGTGCGCTCATCGGCGCTCCTCGTGGCGAACGGAATCGAGGTCTTGCAACTCCCGCCTCTTCAATCGATCTTGCGCCAGCGTTGCAACGAGAAGTGCCGCCAGCACCGCCGCCGACACGGCATAGGCGGCGATGACGAAGCCCGCATGCGGAGCGCCAAAATCCATCAGCGCTCTCCAATCCGCGCAATGCGCAACTGCCTGATCTTGCGCGCGGCGATTTCGGTCCGCATCGACACGAGATGCAGCGCCAGAAAAAGAAACGTGTAGGCAAGGCCCATGACGAGGAGCGGCCACAGCATGGAAAAGGCGATGGAGGGTCCGCCGAGGCGAAGCACGCTGGCCGGCTGATGCAGCGAATTCCACCAGTCCACGGAGAATTTGACGATCGGGATATTGATGAAGCCGGCCAGCGCCACGATGCGCGCGATCATCGCGGCGCGCTGCGGCTGGTCGATCGCCCGCCAGATCGCGATGTAGCCGAGATAGAGCAGAAGCAGAACGAACATCGAGGTGAGCCGCGCATCCCACACCCACCAGGCGCCCCACATGGGCTTGCCCCATAGCGATCCCGTCACCAGCGCGAGAAAGCAGAAGGCGGCACCAATCGGCGCCGCCGTCTTCGCCGCCACGTCGGCCAGCGGATGGCGAAAGATGATGGCGACGATACTGGCCAGCGCCATCACGGTGTAAACCATCAGCGCCAGCCAGGCGGCGGGCACATGGACGAACATGATGCGCACCGTTTCGCCCTGCTGGTAGTCGGCGGGAGCCGAAACCAGCGCGCCGTAGAGGCCCACTGCGAACAGCGCCGCCGTGATCGCCCAGACCGCGGGCAATGCGGCATTGGCAAGTTTGAGGAAACGTGTCGGGTTGGCGAATTGCTGCATGGCGTGCAAGTCTAATGCGTCCGGTTCATTTGAGATAGGAGCGGAGCGCCGCGGCCGAAGCTATGGGCGCCAGCACGAGCGAGGCGAGCGCCAGGGCCGCGAGTATCAACAGCGAGGGTGTGGCAATATCGGGGCCGGCGCCCGGACTTTGCGACGCCGACACGCCGAAGATCAATACCGGCACATAAAGCGGCAGCACCAGGAGTGAAATGAGCAACCCGCCCCGCCTGAGGCCAACCGTCACCGCCGCCCCGATCCCGGCCAGGAGCGAGAGCGTGATCGACCCCAGCGCCATCGCCAGGGTCAGCGGCAGGATGGAGGAGGGATCGAGATTGATGAGAAAGCCCAGAAGCGGTGCTGCAATGGCGAGCGGCAGGCTGGCGGAGAGCCAGTGCGCGGCGCATTTGGCCAGCGTCACCAGTTCGAGCGGTGTGGGCCCCATGGCCATCAGATCGAGCGTGCCGTCGTCATAATCCTGCTGGAAGATGCGGTCGGCCGACAGCAGCACTGAAAGCAGCAGCGAGATCCAAAGAGCGCCGGGCGCGATCCGCTGTAACAGCGCCTGGTCGGGGCCGAGTCCAACGGGAAGCAGCATGACGGTGGTGAGAAAAAATCCGAGAGCGGTCCCGGCGCCTCCGCCCTGGCGCAAACCCAGCACGATGTCGCGGCGGATGAGGGCGAAGATCATCCTCATGGTCCGAGCTCCAGCGTAACATCCGCCGCCAGCCCGAGCGGCACATGGGTCGTGGCGACAATCAAGCCGCCCCCGGCCAAATGTGAATCCATCGCCCTCGTCAAATGTTCCAGCGACGCCTGATCGAGACCGACACTCGGCTCGTCCAGGAACCAGATGACGCGGCGGATGAGCACCAGCCGCGCCAAAGCCAGGCGGCGCTTCTGTCCCGCCGAGAGATAGCCCGCCGGATAATCGGCGAGCCGCGAAAGATCGAAAGCGGCGAGTGCCAGCGCGCTATCGCCCCCTCCCAGGAAGTCACGCCAGAAATTCAGGTTCTCAGCTGCCGTGAGAGCGGTCTTCACCGCCTCCTGATGCGCGACCAGATGCGACTGCTGGCCGATGGTGAGATCCAAATGGCCACCTTCGAGCGCCAATGATCCTTCCATCGCATCGCTCAACCCCGCGATCATCCGCAACAAGGACGACTTGCCCGATCCGTTCGGCCCGGTGACCTGCATGAGCTGGCCCGAGCCGAGCGCGAAGGACACACCGCGAAAAACAATCCGCCCGCCGCGCTCGCATTGCAGATTTGAGGCTAGGAGTTTCACTCCGCCTTTTTCTGTCATCCCCGCACTTGTTGCGGGGACCCATCGCCCATGCGGCACCATGGGTCGCCGGAATAAATCCGGCGATGACAATCGAGGTCGGACGTGACATTGCAGCGGCGCCACTCTTCCGTCTGGCCCGGCACGCCATCCTTGACGCGGCTGAGTTGCATCAGCTCGTCGTGGATCTGCCGCATCATGATGATCTGTCCCTTGTCGGGATCGCCCTCCGGCGGCTCGTACATGAATTCGTGGCGCATATAGTTTCCACTGGTCTGAATTCCGGCGGGAGTGCGAATGGACGGCCCGTCGATCCTGAGGTTCTTGCCCTCCTTCGAACACCAATCACCGTCGATCCGGTCGGCATATGCCGGGGAAGCGGCAGTCAGCACCGCGACGGCGAGAGCGATGGCGAGGACCGCACGCATCGTCACACCATAGACTGGCCGCCATTGGCCGACAATGTCGAGCCGGTGATGAAACCCGCCTCGTCGCTGGCGAGAAATACCACGCAGCGCGCGATCTCCTCAGGCTGGCCAAGGCGCCCCACCGGAATGAGCGGCAGGATGCGCTTGTCGAGAACCTCCTTCGGCACGGCGAGCACCATCTCGGTGCCGATATAGCCGGGCGCGATGGCGTTGACGGTGATGCCCTTGGCCGCACCCTCCTGGGCCAGCGC
>JANNSP010000061.1:0-6512 GCA_031402975.1 Hyphomicrobiales bacterium | reverse complement strand
AAGGCGGCCAGCTGTGCTTTGAATTGACCACCACCACTAAGTGCGGCCCCGTCCTGCGGATTCCAGGCGGAACGCGCTCCATGGAAAACGAATACATGTGGTTTACGCCTTGGTGGCATACGTTCTCGCAGGTCGATTGAGGGGCGCCACGTTGCCGGAGACCGTAAACTTACATCCCCCTTGCCAACCAACGAATTCGGCGCAAGCATGGCCGTGTCAGGGAACCGCTGCGGCAAGAAAAGAGCGGTCCCTCGCAGCGAAAACCAATGGGAGGATTTGCCATGGATACAACCGGTGCCAGACGAGTGGCGGGCTCGCGGTGCATTGCACTCGTGGGCCCATACTTAAGCGGCAAGACGACGCTGCTTGAGGCGATCCTGTTCAGAACCGGCGCCATCGCGCGCCAGGGCAAAATCTCCGACAAATCGACCATCGGCGATGCCGCACCCGAGGCCCGCAGCCACGGCATGAGCGTCGAGCTCAACGCCGCCACAACCCAGTTCATGGGCGACAGCTACACCTTTATCGACTGTCCGGGCTCGATCGAATTCGCCCAGGACGCGCGCGCCGCATTGGCCGGCTGCGACGCGGCCATCGTGGTATGCGAGGCCGACGACAAGAAGGGCCCGGCGCTGCAGTTGATCTTGAAGCAGCTCGACCTGATGGGCGTGCCCCGCATCCTGTTCATCAACAAGATCGACAAAACCGAATCGTCTCCCCGCGACGTGCTCGCCTGGCTGCAGCCGGCAAGCTCGAAGCCCTTGATCCTCCGCCAATTGCCGATCTGGAAGGGCAACATCGTCACTGGCTATGTCGATCTGGCGCTTGAGCGGGCCTTCGTCTACCGCGAACACGCCGAGAGCCAGGTGATCGAAATGCCGGCCGATCTCGCCGACGCCGAGAAATCCGAGCGTTTCGCCATGCTGGAGAAACTCGCCGATCACGACGACGAACTGATGGAGCAGTTGCTCTCCGACATGGAGCCGCCGAGGGACCGCGTCTTCGCCGATCTGTCGCGGGAACTTGCCGAAGGTCTCATCACGCCCGTTCTGTTCGGCTCGGCCGAGCATGGCAACGGCGTCGGCCGGCTGCTCAAGGCGCTGCGGCACGAAGCGCCCGATGTGTCGGTGACGGCGAAACGCCTCGGCCTTGCATCGGGCGCTGGCACGGTGGCACAGGTCCTCAAGACTTTCCACACGCCGCATGGCGGAAAACTGTCACTCGCCCGCATCCTCAGGGGCGACGTCGCCGATGGCGCGATCTTCTTTGGCGCGAAGGGACAGGACGCGCGCACCGCCGGGGTCTTCACGCAGATGGGCTCGACACCCGGCAAACTGTCCAAGGCAACCGCCGGCGACACCGTGGCATTGGGCCGTCTCGAAACGGTTTCGACCGGCGAGACGATCTCCACCATCAAGGGCCAGACGCAGCAGCTCATTTCCATTGAAAATGCGCCCGGCGTCTACGGCATGGCGATCTCGGTCAGCGACCGCAAGGACGAGGTGAAGCTCACCAGCGCCATCGCCAAGCTGATCGAGGAGGACCCCTCGCTCGCCCTCGAACACAACCAGGACACGCATGAGATGGTGCTGTGGGGGCAGGGCGAAATGCATCTCCGCGTGGCGCTCGAACGCCTGCAGGGCAAGTTCGGCGTCCATGCCCAGTCGCGGCCCCGCCGCATCGCCTACAAGGAGACGATCCGCAAATCGACCCAGGTGCGGGGCCGCCACAAGAAGCAGTCGGGCGGTCACGGCCAGTTCGGCGACATCGTGGTCGAGATCGGGCCGGTATCACGTGGCGACGGCTTCAGTTTCACCGATACGATCACCGGCGGCGTCGTTCCCAAGCAGTATATCCCGGCGGTCGAGGCAGGCGTGCGCGACTGGATGATCCACGGGCCACTCGGCTTCAAGGTCGTGGATTTCACCGTCAACCTGTCGGACGGCTCCTATCACGACGTCGATTCATCCGAGATGGCGTTCAAGACGGCGGCGCGCATCGCCATGACCGACGGAATGCCCAAATGCTCGCCGGTGCTGCTCGAACCCATCGTGGCGGTCGAAATTCACGTTCCCAGCGATGCCACATCGCGGGTCAACCAGATCGTCACCGGCCATCGCGGGCAGTTGCTCGGCTTCGACGGGCGCGACGGCTGGCCCGGCTGGGACACGGTCAAGGCCCATATGCCCGAATCCGAGATCGGCTCGCTCATCATCGAGCTTCGCTCGGCCACCGCCGGCGTCGGCACCTTCACTTTCACCCACGACCACATGGCGGAACTGGTGGGCCGCACCGCCGCACAGGTGGTGGCGACGCGGAAGGCGGAAGCCGCCTGAACTTCTCCTTCTCCGCCCGAAGGGGCGGGGAAGGTGGCGCGCGCTGCCTTCAGCGCGTGACGGATGGGGTCCGAGCCCCATGCCCAGAACCCCGCCCGTCAGTTGCTACGCAACTGCCACCCTCCCCGCGCTTACCCGCGAAGAGGGAGAAGAAAATCATTTCGGCCTGGCCTCATGCAATCCCGCATCGGGCGGGTTGAGTTCGCCCGCGCGCATCAGCTTTACTGCCTGAACCAGCGCCCTGGCGGCCGTCTTCACGTCCTCCTGCATGGCTTCGTCCTTGTCGAGATCGACATGGTTCTCGGCATAGGTGCCGTAGTAACCGATATAATGGTCGATCTGCGATTTCCGCCCGGCCGCGATCAACCCCATGTCGGTCAGCCAGTCGGACAGGATGCGGCGCAGATTTTCCACCCCCGAAGCATCGCCATGCGCCACGACCGAAAACACCCGGCCCGCCAGATGCCGCGGATAAGGCCAGCCCTTCATCTCGATCTCCTTGGCGAGATCGGGGTTCTTGCCTTTCGTCGTTGTCGGATCGGGATTGCCGCCGTCGGCTCAGACCAGACGGTCGATCATCGCCTTGAGTCCCGCCGGCGCCTGGTACCAGTTGACCGGCGTCACGATCATCACGCCATGCGCCGCGACCCACATCGGATAGATGTCGCTCATCCAGTCACTGACCTGGCCCATGGCGAAATTCGGGTAGCACGAGCACGGCCAGTGGCAGAGAGGCATGGCGGTCGAGACGCACGCCTTGCACGGATGAATGAGGCGCCCGTATTCCGAGGTGAGGCGGCTCAGGTCGAGCACTTCGGTTTCAAAATTTTTCTCGGCCTCAATCACCTCTTTCGCCAGCATCGCAAGCCGCCAGGATTTGGAGATTTCGCCGGGGCAGGTGTGGTCGGACCGCATCGAGCCGTTGATGAGCAGGATGCGGCTTGGCGAGGCGCGCGCCTTGTGCCGCGTCTGCGCCGCCTTGATGGCTTTTCGGGTTTCGAGCCATTCGACCGGCAGCATGAAATCGGGATCGGCAAAGCCTTTTCCCGCTCGCTTTTTGCGCGGATTCTTGCGGTACTCGTCATAGCCATCCCAAGCCGTCTCGATGATGGCCTGCACGGCGTCGCCATTCTTGTCGAAGGCCGGATCGAAAAACCGCTGGCGGAACCGCCGCGCGAATTCGGCCTTGTCGAGTTGCGTATCCGGCATGCCCTTGCGGGCTTTGATTTTTTTCATGATGAACTCACCTCATGGCCATCGCTTTGCCGGGCGAAAGCCAGAAGGGCGGCAGCCAGGCGGGAATGTTGCTGAACGGCAGAACTTCCGGCGCCAGCCTGATGCCGATCTGTTCGCCCATGAAGGCGCGGCGCTTTTCGATGCGCGACCAGGCTTCGGGATAGGCTTTGGCAAAAGTCTCTCGCGTCGCGGCATCGGCCAGCGCCACGCCGTCCTCGATATTGGTGGTGAAATACTCCGTGCCGGTCGCCGGGATCACGTCGCACTGGATCGCCATGCCCGAGGCCAGTTTGACCTTGCTGTTCTTCTTCACCGGCGAGTGCAGCCATTCGTCGAGATGGATCAAATGGCCGGGATTGAGTCCGATGCCGAAGAACGGATCGCCGATGCGGCTCATCACCGCCTCGTAAAGTTCGCCGCCTGTCACGCCGATCGCCAGCGTCTCGTACCACGCCGCCACCGCCTCGTAATAAGGTCCCACCAGTTTCTCAACATAGTCCTGAATATTCGAAGGCAAGCCCGACGCATCCTTCGCCATGAATCCGGCCCGGCAGTTGAGCGCCCCCATGAGGCCGAGCCCGACGACGATCGGATCGCCGGCCTCGATCACCCGCGAGGAGGGGGAGGGCAGGCCGTATTTCGCTTTGGGTCCGGCGCACATATTGACATGCACCGATTGCGGAAAGCCGTTGAGCCGCATCAGGCTCACCGAGTCATATTCGCTCATGCCGGGCTTGGTGCCGAGAATCACCCGGCGCAGCGCATTGGACGTCAGCGTCGCCGCGTATTCGAAACAGGCAAGCTGGTCCACTTCGTTCACCGCCCGCAATCCGTCAGAGGGATTCATGAACAGCAGCGCCGCATTGCTGACGGGCCCGAAGGCTTTCAGCGTCTCCACCAGGTAATGCGGTGTCTCGAACCATTGGGGATCGAACACGCCGTCCTCGGTTTCGAATCCCTTCCAGCCGGCGAGCCCGATTCGCATGCCGCGCTTAACTCCCGCATCGCGCAGGATATCGGCGAGGGCGCGGTAGTGCTGGCGGGGCTGCCCCATCAGGCTAACAGGCTGCCACAGCACGCGCTCGAAATGGCCATTCGCCACTTCGGCGTAAGGATAGCCCTCATTGCCCAAGAGCAGCGTGGGCGTCCGCCCGGCCACGACGATGAGGATCGCCTCCTCGAAGCGCGGATCATACCCGCTCGCCCACGAGATATTGGCCACATGCTCGCGGTCGCCATAGATGACCACGGCATCGAGCTCGTCCGCCGCCAGGCGTTTCTCCAGCCGCGCCAGGCGGTCGAGATAGATCTGTCTGCCGAGAACCGGCTCCACCACCGGAGCACCGAAATCGGGAAGCGAAATGTCCGTCAGCCGCGCGCGTTTCATTGATGTCCTCTATTCATCCATACTCATCATGGCCGGGTCACGGCGAGGAGGGGGCGGCGATCACAAAACTCCTCACCCCTCTCGCGCATGCGTGATGCCTGTTTGATTTGCTCCCATGCCCCGACAGTCCTACACTTGCCCAAGCCACGAGGAGACTGCACGATGTTCATCCACCGCCGCAAGGGCTGGGAAATTCCGGAGCACCAGGTCACGCCGGAACACGTCTTCCTGAACCGCCGCGGGTTCCTCGGAGCGACGGCGGGCGCCGCGCTGATGCTGACGGGCACCAAAGCCCGCGCCGAAGCCGATCCCTCGGCCTCGCTCTACCCGGTCAAAAACAATCCAGCTTTCGCCGATGCGGGGAGGGCCGTCACCGCCGAGGAGTTCAACACCACCTTCAACAACTTCTACGAGTTCAGTTCGTCCAAGCGCGTCTCCAAGCTCGCCGAGAAACTCCCTGTCCGGCCATGGACCATCGCCATCGACGGCGAAGTCGAAAAACCCATGACGCTCGGCATCGACGATCTCCTGAAACAGGTCTCGCTCGAGGAGCGCATCTACCGCCACCGCTGCGTCGAGGCCTGGGCCATGGTGGTGCCGTGGTCGGGTTTCCCGCTCCGCCGCCTGGTCGAGATCGCCAAGCCCACCGCCAACGCCAAATTCGTGCGCTTCGAGACTTTCCAGGACGAGAGCTTCGCGCCGGGCCAGAAGAAGGGCCTGTTCGGCAGCCTGCCCTGGCCTTACATCGAAGGCCTCACCATGGCGGAAGCCTCGAACGACCTTGCCTTCATGGTCACCGGCGCCTATGGCAAGCCGGTGGCGAAAAGCATGGGCGCCCCCATCCGCCTCCATTTGCCGTGGAAATACGGCTTCAAGTCGATCAAATCGATCGTCAGAGTGAGCTTTGTCACCGAGCGCCCGGTCAGTTTCTGGGAACAGTTGGGGCCCTCCGAATACGGCTTCTGGGCCAATGTGAACCCAGACGTCAGCCATCCGCGGTGGAGCCAGGAAACCGAGCAGATGCTCGGTTCCACCGAACGCGTGCCGACCAAATTATTCAATGGTTACGGTGAGTTCGTTGCCAGTCTTTACCAGGGACTTGAGGCCGAAAAACTCTATATGTGAACGAAAAAGAGGCCGGAACGTCTCCGGCCTCCAGAGTTTTGCAAAAGCTGCAAGGGGAGAGAGCGGCTTCGGCAATTCCCGCAGAATGCGGGCGCGGACCGAATCGCGCAAGCGGGCGTCCGCTCATGGGAGCCATGATGGGCGGTCATGGCCCCAACTCCCACTTCCGCTTCTGCAAAAACGCCCGGGCGGCAGGATCGGATTCGAGCCCGATGGCGCGCTGGTAGGCGGCGTCCGCTTCCTCCCTCCGTCCAGTCCGGGCGAGCAGACTGGCGCGCGCTGCCCAATAGGGCTGATAATTCTCGAGTCTGGGGTCCGCCGCCACCTCGTCGAGTTCCGCGAGGCCCAACTCTGGACTGACCGCTTCGGCGACTGCGATGGCGCGGTTGACGGCGATCACGGGCGAACCGGTCAGTTGCATCAGCCCG
>JANNSP010000060.1:0-12234 GCA_031402975.1 Hyphomicrobiales bacterium | reverse complement strand
CCTCCTCGCGGTCAGAGGTGGGGCCGGTGAGCTTTTCACCGCGCGCCTGGGCTTCAGCTTCCGCTGCCGAGCGGGCGACATTGATTGTGACCTTCACCTCGACTTCCGGATGCGGGGCGACGGTGACCGTGTACATGCCGATGGTCTTGATCGGCGTGTCCAACTGCACATGCGAGCGCTCGACCTTCACCCCCGATGTGGAGGCGGCATCGGCGATGTCGCGCGGGCTGACCGAGCCATAGAGCTGGCCGGATTCAGAGGCCTGGCGGATGAGCACGAAGCTCTTGCCGTCCAGGCTCTTGGCCTCGGTCTGGGCGCTTTGGCGCAGCGTTGCGTTGCGCGCCTCGCGTTCGGCGCGCTCTTTTTCGAACTTGGACTTGTTGGCCTCGGTTGCCCGAAGCGCCTTGCCGCTGCTCAGCAGAAAGTTGCGGCCATAACCGGCCTTGACCTTGACCACCTGGCCCATGGCGCCGAGCTTCGGCACGCGTTCGAGAAGAATGATGTCCATGTTCCTGTCTCCTCCTACTTCAGCACATAGGGCAGGAGCCCTAGGAACCTGGCGCGCTTGATGGCCTGAGCCAGGAGGCGCTGCTTCTTGGCGCACACCGCGGTGATGCGGGAGGGCACGATCTTGCCGCGCTCGGAAATATAGCGCTGCAGCAGGCGCACGTCCTTGTAGTCGATCTTGGGCGCGTTATCGCCGGTGAAGGGGCAGCTCTTGCGGCGCCGGAAAAACGGCCTGCGGGCGGGTTGTGCAGTAGTTGTCATCAGTGAGCCTCCGCCGGTGTTTCGGTTGTTTCATCACGGCGTGGCCTGCCGCCGCGGTCACCACCACCGCCGCCGCCTCCGCCACCGCCAAAGCTCCGGCCGCCACCGCCGCCGCCAAAGCTCCTCCCGCCACCACCGCCGAAGCCGAAGCCCCGGTCGTCGCCGAAGCTCGACCGCTCCTCGCGCTCGTCACGGCGCCGCATCTGGGCCGACGGTCCCTCTTCAAGGGTATCGACCTTGACGGTCATGTAACGGATGACATCCTCGCTGATCGACATCTGGCGCTCCATCTCGGCCACGGCGGCCGGGGGCGAATCGATGTTCATCAGGGTGTAGTGGGCCTTGCGGTTCTTCTTGATGCGGAACGACACCGACTTGATGCCCCAGTATTCGGTCTTGGCGATCTTGCCGCCGCCCGCCGCGATGATTGCCTTGTATTGTTCGACCAGCGCATCGACCTGGGTATTGGTCGCGTCCTGCCGCGTCATGAAAACGTGCTCGTACAGAGCCATGGGTGATTGAGCCTTTCGTTTACCAGTTTCCGATGCCTCGAACATCCGGCGCAGAGCCTCTTTCGAACCTGGGTAAGGCTCGAAAGACCGGTCGACGAAAGAGCGGAGACACGGGAAGACGGGATTTCATACCCTGTCCGGCAAGCCGGACCTTCCGTTCAGCCCCCAGCCGGGTGCCTAAGGCAGGGGGCTTATGGCCCATGGGAGGCTGGCGCGCAAGGTCTTTGAACGGGGCCGGGGTTGTGGACACTCGTTGGAAATGACGCAAATTTGGTTCGCCGATCTATATAAGAGCCGGCATGCGCTTTCCGCCCTCGTTCCTCGATGACATCCGCGCCCGGGTGGCGATCTCCTCGGTCGTCGGCCGGCGCGTGGCCTGGGACCGGCGCAAGACCAATCCGGGAAAGGGCGACTACTGGGCGTGCTGCCCGTTCCATGCGGAGAAGACACCCTCGTTCCATGCCGAGGATCACAAAGGGCGCTATCACTGCTTCGGCTGCAAGGCGTCAGGCGACATCTTCACCTTCCTCGTCGAGAAGGAAGGCTTGAGCTTTCCCGAAGCCGTCGAGCGCCTGGCGGCCGACGCTGGCTTGCTGATGCCGGTCGTCACCGAAGATGAGGTGAAGCGCGAAGAAGAGCGCGCAAGCCTTTATGATGTCATGGAAATGGCGGCGCGTTACTTCGAGGACGAGTTGCAGTCGGCGCGGGGTGCTCGGGCCCGCGGCTATCTGGCCGACCGCCAGCTTTCACCCTCGATCCAGGTCGAGTTCCGGCTGGGCTTTGCCCCTGACGGCCGTTCCGCCCTCCGAGGTTACCTGTCCCAGAAGGGCGTCACCCTCGAGCAGATGGTGGAAGCGGGACTGGTTGCATCGGGCGACGATGTTCCGGTCGCCTATGACCGGTTCCGCGACCGGGTGATGTTTCCGATCAGGGACCCTCGCGGCAAGGTCGTGGCGTTCGGCGGGCGGGCACTCAACAGCGATGCTCCGGCCAAATACCTGAACTCTCCCGAAACGCCGCTCTTCCACAAGGGCCAGTTGCTCTACAACCTCGACAAGGCCCGGGCGCCGGCCCACGAGCAGGGCAGCATCATCGCGGTCGAGGGCTATATCGATGTGATCGCCATGCACCGGGCGGGCTTTCCCAATTCGGTGGCGCCGCTCGGCACGGCGCTGACGGCGGATCAACTGGCATTGCTGTGGCGCGTGGCGCCGGAGCCGGTGCTGTGCTTCGATGGCGACAGTGCCGGCGTCAAGGCGGCGCATCGGGCGCTCGACCTCGCTTTGCCGCTGCTCAAACCCGGCACCTCGCTCAAATTCGCGCTTCTGCCCGAAGGCCAGGATCCGGACGACCTGCTGAAAACCGGTGGCCCCACTGCCATCAAGGCCGTCATCGACGCCGCCATGCCCATGTCGGACATCCTGTGGCGCCGGGCGCTGGCGGAAAACGACCGCGCCACGCCCGAACGCAAGGCCATGTTCGAGCGCGATCTCCGCTCACAGATTAGCACGATCGGCGAAGAAACCGTGCGCCGCCATTATCTGACGGACCTCAAGGATCGTCTCGACCGGCTCTTCCAGAGCGGGCCACGCAAATTTCCGCGTTCTCCGAGGATTCAAACCAAATGGCAGGGGAAATCCGCTTTGCGTCCCTGGGACACGCAGTTGCCGCCCTCGCTTGAACTCAGGGCCAGGCAATCGAGCCACAGCGGGCTCGCGGGCAGGGGACTGCGCGAAACCCACATCGTCCTCGCATTCCTCTCCCATCCCGGCCTGCTGCATGACTCCCTCGACGATTTCGCCGGGCTCGAATTAAGCTCCAGGGACCTTGACTCGCTCCGCTCACAAATCATAGATATCGCCGCCCTTGAACCGGCCCTTGACGGGGCAGGCCTCAAGGACCATCTGCTGAAGCGGGGTCTGGGTTCTTTGCTGGACCGCCTCGAAACCCAGGCGGGTCGTTTGAACGAATGGTTTCTAGGGAGCGGGGCAGCTCAAATTGATGCCCGCACCGGCCTTCGTCAGATGATTGCCCTGCACCGGAAAACCATCACTCTCGACCGGGAGTTGAAGGTGGCGGAAGCCGCTTTCGCCGCCGATCCGACGGAGGAAAATCTAGGCGCGCTGAATGCCGTGCGCGAACAGTTGTCGTCCCATGCCGGTTCCGAGGCCCTGATCGAGGGTTTTGGGTCGGCTTCCGGCCGTTCCGCCGACGTTATCACGTAATGCTTATGGTTAATCGCCGCTTAAGCCCATAAGGCCTATTCGACACCATCCAATTGCCGTCAGGGCGAACTGATTCGCCCGAATCACATAGGACTGATCCCTTCATGGCCCGTGCCCAAACGCGCCCTAACGCGAACGAAGAACAGGAACCGCAGTCCACGGCCGAAGAGACCGATGCGCCAGAGGCTCCGGCCGACGGCCAGGACTCGCCCGTCCTTGATCTCTCGGACGCCGCCGTCAAGCGCATGATCAAGCTGGCGAAGGCACGCGGCTTCGTCACCCTCGATGAATTGAACGCAGTCATGCCGTCGGAGGAAGTGACCTCGGACCAGATCGAGGACATCTACGCCATGTTGACCGACATGGGCATCACCGTGGTGGAGAGCGAGGAGGAGACCGAAAACGTCGCCGCCAAGGTCGAGGCCGACCAGGAGGAAAGCACCGAAACCGCCGTCATCAAGGTCGAGGCCGCCAAGGTCCCGACCGACCGCACCGACGATCCCGTCCGCATGTATCTCCGCGAAATGGGCCAGGTCGAACTCCTGTCGCGCGAGGGCGAAATCGCCATCGCCAAGCGGATCGAGGCCGGCCGCGAGGCGATGATCGCGGGGCTTTGCGAAAGCCCGCTCACCTTCCAGGCCATCATCATCTGGCGCGACGAATTGAACGAAGCCAAGATTCTTCTCCGCGACATCATCGACCTGGAAGCCACCTATGCCGGGCCCGACGCCAAGAAGAACCAGATGCAGGTGCAGACGCCCGCCCCTTACGTTCCGCCCAAGGAGGAAGTGAAGAAGAAGGCCGAGTTGAAGCGGCCGCTCGAAAATCGCCGGCCGCAACCTTTCCGCCGCGGCGACGACGATTTCAGCGATGTGCTGAGCCCGGAGGATTTCGACAAGCCGGTCATCGAAGATGAGGATGACGACGAGGGCGACGATCTCGGCGTCTCGCTCTCCGCCATGGAAGCGGAACTGAAGCCCAAGGTTCTCGAAATCTTCGACAATATCGCGCGGAACTATAAGTCGCTGCGCAAGCTGCAGGACCAGGAAGTCGCCGAATCGACCGAGCTGTCGCCGTCGCAGGAGCGCCGCTACAAGAAGCTGCGCGACGACATCATTTCCGAAGTGAAGTCGCTCTCCCTCAACAACGCCAGGATCGAGGCGCTGGTCGAGCAGCTTTACGACATCAACAAGCGCCTCAACTCGCTCGAGGGCCGCTTGATGCGGTTGGCCGAGACCTACAAGATTCCGCGCACCGAGTTTCTGAAAGAGTATCAGTCGGACGAGCTCAATCCGGATTGGTTGAAGCGCGTGTCGCGCCTGGTCAAGTTCGGCTGGAAGAAATTCTGCAATGACGAGAAGGAATCGATCCGCGTCATCCGCGACGAGATCTATGAACTTGCGACCGCCACCGGCCTGCAAATTCCGGAGTTCCGCCGCATCGTCGCCATGGTGCAGAAGGGCGAGCGCGAGGCCCGCATCGCCAAGAAGGAAATGGTCGAGGCCAATCTGCGCCTGGTCATTTCGATCGCCAAGAAATACACCAATCGCGGGTTGCAGTTCCTCGACCTGATCCAGGAGGGGAACATCGGGCTGATGAAGGCCGTCGACAAGTTCGAGTACCGCCGCGGCTACAAGTTCTCGACCTATGCGACCTGGTGGATCCGGCAGGCGATCACGCGTTCGATCGCCGATCAGGCCCGAACCATCCGCATTCCCGTCCACATGATCGAGACGATCAACAAGATCGTCAGAACCTCCAGACAGATGATGCACGAGATCGGCCGCGAGCCGACGCCGGAAGAGCTGGCCGAGAAGCTGTCGATGCCCTTGGAAAAAGTCCGCAAGGTGATGAAGATCGCCAAGGAGCCGATCAGCCTCGAAACGCCGGTGGGCGACGAGGAGGATTCGCATCTGGGCGACTTCATCGAAGACAAGAACGCCATCCTCCCCATCGACGCCGCAATCCAGGCCAACCTGCGCGAAACCACGACGCGGGTTCTGGCCTCGCTGACGCCGCGCGAGGAACGGGTGCTGCGCATGCGCTTCGGCATCGGCATGAACACCGACCACACGCTGGAGGAAGTCGGCCAGCAGTTTAGCGTGACGCGCGAAAGAATCCGCCAGATCGAAGCCAAGGCGCTGCGCAAGCTGAAGCATCCGTCGAGGTCGAGGAAGCTCAGGAGCTTTCTGGATAATTGAAGCTTCCGGCAGCTCAATCCAGAATTTCGATCAAGCGCCTGCGCACCGCCGCTGCGGTCTTGCCGTCGATTCTTCCGGCAATGCGGACGACGCGGCCGGGTTCGATCGTTGCAATCTTCGCGGGGCGGACCACCGATGGGACAGGCAGTCCGGCCTTGCCTGCTTGCGTTATGACGACGTCATCCGTCCATCGCGGGTTGGATGCGCTGGTGATCATCGCTACCCAAAGCAATCCGTGCCGGACGTTGAATTCATCGGATGAGACCACCAAAGCGGGGCGGCGTTTTTCCGCGAATTTGTCGGCATAGGGAAACGGCACGACGACAATATCGAAGCGTCGAGGTAACCCGTCAGAGTTTCCCAAATGCCTTCTCGTCCGCCGCGCTCGACCATTCGGTGAAAACCGCGAATGGATCGTCCTCGCTCACCGGTTCGGCTTTTTCTATCACCACGCCCTTGCCGGTGGTGGCATAACGCACGCGGTCGCCGGGCTTCAGGCCCAGCCGATCGCGGATTTCACGCGGAATGACGGTCTGACTCTTGGCTGACAGCTTTGAATAGGCAATACCCATACAAGTAAGATGTCTTACCGTCTTACCGTTGTCAACAAGGGACCGCGAACCGGTACAGGGCCATGACCGCCCAAGCGGGGTTTGCGGCGATCAACACCGCGTGACCTTTCCGGCGGGTATGCTAGAATTTGCGGAGAACCTACAATCGCTGGAGGCCTGGCCCATGTCGTTCCTGAAAAAGCTGTTCGGAGGCGGGACTCCGAGCGCTCCCGCGCCGGGGAAATCCGCCGATCACAAGGGCTTCTCAATCGAGGCCAGGCCATTCAAGGAAGGCGGTCAGTTCCAGACGGCGGGGCGCATCTCGAAGGAGATCGACGGCACTGTCCAGACGCATGAGTTCATCCGGGCCGACCGCTTTACGACAGCCGAGGAAGCGGCCGACCACGCCTTGATCAAGGGCCGCCAGATCGTCGACGAACAGGCCGAACGGATGTTTCAGCCGAGGACATAGTTGAAGCTGACGCTGATGCGCTGGCCCGGCGCCTGGTTGAGCGGCACTTCATGGCGGAGCCAGCTTTCCCACAGCAGCACGGTTCCAGGCTTCGGCGTCTCGCTCACATAGTTTCTGAGTTCGGTAGGCGCCGAGGGCTTGCGGGGAGGTGCTGCCATCATCATGGCAAGGCGGGGATCCTCGAACACGATGGCACCCGCGCCCTCGGGCACCGCTACATAATAAGTCCCGCTGATGACCGAGTTGCGGTGGATATGCGATCCGTGCGATCCGCCTTCACCCAGCACATTCACCCACAACCCGTCGCAGATGGGCCTGGTGCCCCGCAGTTCCCAGTGCAGCTCGCGGGTATAGGCGCCGGCCTGCTTGCGAATGAGTTTTTCGAGGCGAGCGAACGCCGGAAAGAGGCCCGCCAGATCGTCGATCGACGCGTAGGACGTGTATCCCGGATAACCGTGTTTTTTCGACCAGGCGAGCCCCGCCCGGTCGTCGCGGGCGAGACCTAGCGCTATCGTTTCCAGTTGGTGGTTGAGCAGGCCCGCATGGACGATCTCATCGCGATGGATGCGGGTGACGAACAGGCCGGCGGTCTTGCTCATCGCCCTCGATTAACGTTTTTCCAGCGCCTTCACCACCATCTTCTCGATCTGGTCCATGGGGTGCTTGGTGAAATCCTTGTCGATCTCGCAGAGAGTGACCTTGGCCACGTCCGAACTCACGGCCTTGCGGTATTCGCCAAGGGCGATCGGCGGGGCGGCGACCACCAGCTGGGTGAAATCGCCTGCGGCGAAATCCTTGGCCATGTCGTCCGCCACCTGCTGGATGAACTTGTCCTCGGCCAGGCGATGATAGTCGGTCGCTTCCATGGCGGAGCGGCGGCCGAGCGAATCATTGATACGGCCCGGTTTGTCGGCGCCCTGTTCATGGGTCGGCGGGTTGTCCTGACCATAGCTCTTGACCAACTTCAAATTGAGCGAAACGGCGTCGCCATCGTTGCGCAGCACCAGAGCGCGGGCTCCGTCGGCGATCAGCACGCGGGCGTTGTTATGCAGTCTGTTCATGGAAACTCCCTCAATTTGTCCGTCCTATGTGGGAGGTGGCGGCCCCGAATGAAAGCCTCTTGATCGGACTCTTGCACTCGTTCACAGTCGATTCCCTGCTCAAATCGGGAACAAGCCATATGCCGCTGCCGGAAAGATTGATCGAAGGCTATGCCAGTTTCCGCGCCGGGCGCTATGCCTCGGAGGCCGAACGCTACAAGCGGCTGGGCGAGGGCCAGCAGAAGCCCTCGATCATGATCATCGCCTGCTGCGATTCGCGGGCAGCACCGGAAACCATCTTCGATACGGGTCCGGGCGAAATCTTCGTGTTGCGCAATGTCGCCAACCTGGTGCCGCCCTACGGCCCCGATGGCGGCCATCACGCCACCAGCGCTGCCTTGGAATTCGCCGTGCTGTCGCTCGGCGTCCGCCATGTGGTCATCATGGGCCACGGCCGCTGCGGCGGCATCCGCGCCGCCGTCCAGGACAATAGCCCGCTCACCCATACCGATTTCATCGGAAGCTGGATGCGGCCGATCAAGGACGTCGCCCGCGCTATCAGCCGCGACGGCCAGGGACTCGACCATGAGCGCCGCGTCGAACTCGCTTCCGTCGAGCATTCGCTGGCCAGCCTCCGCACCTTTCCCTGGGTGCGCATGAAGGAAAACCGCAAGGATCTGGCGCTGCACGGCGCGTGGTTCGACATAGCGCTGGGGGAGTTGCATTTCTACGACGAGTCGGTAGCGCAGTGGCGCGCCATGGGGGAGTGAGGGTTCGTGGCGTGACCGCTTGCCCTATTCCTCGATCTTGACGAATTCCGCCGGAAAGCTTGCCGCCAGCGCGTGGCGCGCGGCTTTGCCCGCTTTCAGATCGAAGCTGTTGACGATGCCCAGGCGAAATCCTCCCGGTGGCATCGGATGTTGCGATGGATCCTTCGCCTCGAAAAACGTAATCTGCAGGCTCGAAACGCTTGGCATGGCGCGGATCTGGGCCTGCTGCTCGGACAGGGGATGGCGGAACTGGGCGCCGTGGGTGGCAAACAGCGGCACCGAATAGCCGTCGCGCCGATCGGTGTCGGCGAACTCCCAGTGGTTTCGCGCATAGAGTCCCACCAGCGCCTCGACCCAGCCGGCCCCGTACAGATCGACCCACTGATCGGCGAAGCGCAGATGCACCTCGATGATGCGGCCGTCGATGGTCTCGAAATTCATCATGCCGGTATATCCCGCCATGTGCTGTCCGACCCATGCGCCGAGATAGGATTCGAGGGTAGGATCGGGCGCCGCATGGATGGTCCAGTAGCGGAACGTCCCCAAGACACCCGGCACGCCGGTCGCATGGCGGCTCCAGACCACCGTGCCGTCAAGCACGGCGCAGTCGGTCGAGACATGGCGCCCTTGCAGTAACTGCATCCACATATGGCCCGGCTGATAGTGGCGGTCGAGATCGGCGGCATCGGCAATCGGCCGGCTGCCGATGCCCATGCCCTTCATGTTCATCATGGGTTTCGAAAACACCGGAAAGCGCTCCGGCGTCACCCCATGCGGCCCACAGGCGAGACCCTGGCTGTGCGCTACCCGGAGTTTGTCATAAATCCAGCGATGCGCCGGATACCAGGTCCACGCATCCGCATCATCGGTTGGAATGTTGACGCCATCCGGGCATGAAACATGCGCGAAATACTGAAGGCGCCACGGATCGCGCTCGCATATGGGCATGGGAACAAACTAGCACCGCCACCCCGCCAGGCAATGGCTATCGGGTTGACTTTTATTTGATCGCCCAGGTGACGGTCACATCGATCGCCAGTTGCTGTTCGCCGGCGGCGATCGGCACATCGGCGGTGAGGCTCTCGACGCGCGTCTCCTTGGCATAGACCGGAGGGCTGATGCCGGAAGCCTCCGAAAGCGACAGAACTTCGCCCAGCTCGAACGCCATCGACTTGGCATAAAGTCCGGCCTTGTGCGCGGCATCGGCGGCGGCGAGCTTGCGCGCCTCGTCGAGTGCCGCGTCGGGCTTCGCCACATCGAACATGATGCCGTTGATCTGGTTCGAACCGGCGGAGACGACCTGGTCGAGAACCGCGCCCAGGCTGGCGAGCTGGCGCACCGCCACCGTCACCGTGTTGGAGACATCGTAGCCGGTGAGGCGGGGCTGCGCATTGTTGTTGTAGTCATAGCGCGGCTGCACGCTGAAATTCGAGGTCTGGATGTCCTTGTCCGCGATGCTTGCGGCTTTGAGCGACGCCAGGATGCGGGTCATGGCTTCCGTATTGGCGCTGAGCGCATCGCGCGCCGTCTCGGCCTGGCTCGAAACACCGATCGAGACCACCGCCATGTCGGGCGCCACGCGCACCTCGCCATGACCTTGAACTGTGATGCTGCGGGGCATTTTAACCTCCTGGGCAAAAGCGGGGAGTGAAGCCATGGCCAAGGCACAGGCAACGACAAGCGAGCGTAACATCATGGGTGATCTCCGGTGGCAGTGAAGGCTGGAATGCCCAAGAATTGCGGCGGGACTATGCGCGCTTTCATCCTTCCCCGCGGCATTGCCGCGGGGAAGGTGGCAGACGCGGCACGCGGCTGACGGATGGGGTCTTGTAGCTGAAGCAGAGCCCCATCCGTCACGCTTTGCGTGACACCTTCCCCACCTTTGCGGGTGGAGAAGGATAAGGTTGAAAATTACCGGAATGGCGGTTCATCGAAACTTCGGAGCTTGCGCGAATGGAGTTGCGAGAGGTTCCCACGCAACCCGTCGATCGCCGCCAGCCCGATCATCAGATGCTCTCCAACCGCCCGGTCGTAGAAGGCGTTGGCCGCTCCCGGCAGTTTGATCTCGCCATGCAGCGGCTTGTCGGAGACGCAGAGCAGGGTGCCGTAGGGCACCCGGAGGCGATAGCCTTGCGCCGCGATCGTGCCCGATTCCATGTCGACGGCGATGGCGCGCGACAGGTTGATGCGCTTCCTCTCATGGGTCCAGCGCAGTTCCCAGTTGCGGTCGGCATTGGTGACGACGGTGCCGGTGCGCAGCCGCTGCTTCAAGGCTTCGCCGCGCTCGCCGGTCACCCGGGCCGCCGCTTCCTGCAGAGCGACCTGCACCTCGGCCAGCGCCGGGATCGGAATGTCGGGCGGCACCAGCGTATCGAGAATGCGATCCTGACGGAGATAGCCATGGGCCAGCACGTAGTCGCCGATGCGTTGGCTTTGCCGCAAGCCCCCGCAATGACCGATCATCAGGAAACAGTGCGGCCGGAGCACCGCCAGATGGTCGGTGATGTTCTTGGCGTTGGAGGGGCCGACGCCGATATTGACCAGGGTGACGCCGCCCTCGCTGTCGCTCCGCGACAGATGATAGGCCGGCATCTGGAAGCGGTGCCAGGGCGAGGCCTCCGCATGGGCGGTCATTTCGGCCCCCGTCATGCCGCGCCGGATGACGCCGCCGCCCGGCAGATGCAACGACATGTACGGGCCGTCCGCGCTGAGCTGGCCGATGGCCCAGGTCACGAACTGATCGACATAGCGGTGATAGTTGGTAAGCAGCACCCACGGCGCGATGTGACTCCAGTGGGTGCCGGTATAATGCTGCAGACGCTTCAGCGAATAGTCGGTGCGGACCGCGTCGAACAGCGCCAGCGGAAACGGGTGGCCCGCGGTGTGATGCCATTCGCCATCGGCGATCTCGTCGCCGACCAGCGCCAGCTTCGGCACTGGAAAATGCAGCGCGATTTCGGCCGGATTGGCGACGTCGCCGGCGAGATCGTCGCCGCGGTCGAGAACGTAAGGGTAGGGGATCTCCTGCTCGGAAACACCGACCCCGATCGTGGCGCCATAGTCGCGCACCAGGTAGGTTAGCTGTTCGAGCAGATAGCGCCGGAACTGGGCAGGCTGGGTCACGGTCGTCAGATAGGTGCCCGGACCCTGGAACTTGGCATAGGCCCTGGCCAGCGACGGCTGCACCCCATGGGCCTCGTAATGCACCACGAGCTCGGGATAGCAGAAGCTCCGGCGGGCGCCGGCGGGGGGCGGTTCGCGCGTTTCGAAATAGTGTTCGAGAGACTCCCTGAGGCTCTTGACGGCGCCATCGTAAATCGCGATCAGCCGGTCGACGGCGGCTTCGGGTGACAGTGAACTCTGCGGCATCGGCAGACCTATAGCACGCCCGCGCGAATTGCTGTAGCCATCGCGGCCTCAGTGGGGCCCGTAGCTCAATGGTTAGAGCTGACGGCTCATAACCGTCTGGTTCCAGGTTCGAGTCCTGGCGGGCCCACCACGCATGTTTATTTTTCCTTTCTAGTCAATGGGTTATGGCTTGCATCTCCCTTACCTTTTTCAAGGTCCGGGAGAGGAATCAGCTTTGACGCGGCCCGCGCCATGGTTTTGCGGCGGGCCTTCTTGGTATAGGTGGAGCTCTCACGGCTCCCCTCCGCCCAGCCAAAAAACGAGTTGAGCTGGCTTTCGGTCCCGCC
>JANNSP010000059.1:0-1858 GCA_031402975.1 Hyphomicrobiales bacterium | reverse complement strand
CGGCGGCCGGGCTGTGGGACTGTGGACAAGGCCATCGCCTTGCCCACAGTCCCACAGCAGAACAAAAGCAGAAGCAGCGGACAATTGATGTGCTACCAAAACCGGCCAAGTTAATTAGCTATCGACACACTAACGCCGATGGGTCGAAGGTATTGTTGTGCAAATTGATGGTTCTGCCATGGGTCTACTGTTTGCGAGGCTAGGCGCCATTCAATGGTCCACACATAGCAAGCGAGGCATCGCCCGAGGTTATTCCGGTCAGGCCGGCCTTGCCGGTTTGCTGCCGCGTTGCAGGATGAGCTGGGCGGTGACCAGGAGTGCGAGCGAGGCAAGCAGCACCACCGTGCCGACGGCGTTGATCTCAGGTGTCACGCCGCGGCGGATCGAGGAGAACATGTAGATGGGAAGCGTCACGTTCGGGCCCGCGACGAAAAAGGCAATGATGAAATCCTCGAACGAGAAGGTGAAGGCCAGCAGAAATCCCGCGAGGATCGACGGCGTGAGCAGCGGCAGCACCACCTGCCGGAAAGTCCCCAGGGGCGTGGCGTAAAGGTCCTCGGATGCCTCCACCAGGCTCCGGTCCATGCCGGTGAGGCGGGCTCTCACCAGCAGGCACACGACCGCGATATTGAACAGCACATGGGCGGCGACGACCGTCCATACGCCCATCTCGATCCGCACATTCCATGCCGCGATGAGATAGGGATTGACGATGTCGAACAGGGTGACGAAGGCGATGAGGGTCGAGATGCCGATGACGATTCCCGGCACCATCAAGGCGACATAGAGCAGGCCGTCGAAGATATGCCGGAACCAGCCCGAGACGCGTTCGAGGCCGAGCGCCGTCAAGGTGCCTATTATGGCGGAGATAAAAGCAGTGCTGCCGGCGATGGTCAGGCTCGTCAGCAGCGCCTCGGTGATCAAGGGATTTGAGAAAGCTTTGCCGTACCAGGCGAGAGAGAAACCCTGCCAGTCCATGGCATAGCGCCCCGCGTTGAACGAAAATCCGACGATCAACGCGATCGGCGCGTAGAGGAAGACGTAGATCAGAATGGCGTAAATCCGCATGGCTACACCAGGGCCACGCGGCGCTGGCCGCTTTTACCCAGCACGAAGCGCATGTAGAAGAAAATGGTCACGAACATGATGGCGATGAGGGCGACCGACACGGCGGCGCCGAACGGCCAGTTGCGCGATTGCAGGAACAGATCGACCAGCGCGTTGCCGATGAAATAGACTTTTCCGCCGCCGAGGAATTGCGGCAGGATGTAGTCGCCCATCAGCAGGATGAAAACCAGCATGGAGCCCATGGCGACGCCGGGCAGCGACAGCGGCAGCGTCACCTGCAGAAAGCTTTTCCACGGCGTGGCGCCGAGATCGGCGGAAGCTTCGAGCAGGCGCTTGTCGAGTTTCTCCAGGCTGACATAGATGGGCGGCACCATGATCGGCAGAAAGCCGTAGACGGCGCCGATGAGCACCGCCCATGGCGTGTTGATGATGCGAACGTCCTCGATGCCGATCCAGGCGAGCCACGAGGGAACACCCTTGGCGCCGAGGATCATGATCCAGGCGTAGTAGCGCAGCAACTGGCTGGTCCAGAACGGCGCCATAACCAGCACGAGCAGCGTCACGCGCCATTTCGGATCAACCTTCACCACGAGATAGTAGGCCATGGGAAAGGCGAAGATTGCGGTGAGGAGCGTGGCCAGCGGCGCCAGGGTCAGCGTGTTGACGAAGGCTTTGCCGCGCGCGGCAAGATTCAGGTAGTTGTCGAAAGTGAAGGCGGGTGAATAGCCGCCGGCCGGGGCCCGCTCGCCGAAGGAAAAGACAACAATCACCATCAATGGCACGATCAGCA
>JANNSP010000058.1:0-5234 GCA_031402975.1 Hyphomicrobiales bacterium | reverse complement strand
AAATAGAGGCACATCTCGGACAAATCAGCATACTGATTGCCGGCCATCATCGGCTTGCCCGCCTTCCAGATCGAGAAATGGCAATGCATGCCCGAGCCATTGTCTCCGAAAATCGGCTTGGGCATGAAGGTGGCGGTCTTGCCATAGGCATGCGCCACATTGTGGATGACATATTTGTAGATCTGCATCTGGTCGGCCATGGTGACCAGGGTGTTGAACTTCATGCCCAGCTCATGCTGGGCGGAGGCCACTTCGTGATGGTGCTTTTCAACCGTCACTCCCATCTCGGCCATGACCGAGATGGGGGTGACGGTCGAGAAGCATCACCACGAGGTGGCTTCCGCCCAGCACGAGCTTGGCATGAAATACAATACTCTCACCACCATGGCCGACCAGATGCAGATCTACAAATACGTGATCCACAACGTGGCGCACGCCTATGGCAAGACCGCCACCTTCATGCCCAAGCCCATCTTCGGCGACAACGGATCGGGCATGCATTGCCACTTCTCGATCTGGAAGGACGGCAAGCCGCAGATGGCCGGGAACCAGTACGCGGATTTGTCCGAGATGTGCCTCTTCTTCATCGGCGGCGTGATCAAGCATGCCAAGGCCTGCAACGCCTTCACCAATCCCTCGACCAACTCCTACAAGCGCCTGGTGCCGGGCTATGAGGCGCCGGTGCTCTTGGCCTATTCGTCGCGCAACCGCTCGGCCTCGTGCCGCATTCCGCACACGTCGAACCCCAAAGCCAAGCGCGTCGAAGTGCGCTTCCCCGATCCCGCCGCCAATCCGTATCTGTGCTTCGCCGCGATCCTGATGGCGGGGCTCGATGGCGTGCAGAACAAGATCCATCCGGGCGAAGCGATGGACAAGAACCTCTACGACCTGCCGCCGGCCGAACTGAAACAGGTGCCGACGGTGTGCGGGTCCTTGCGCGAGGCGCTAACCTCGCTCGACAAGGACCGCGACTTCCTGAAGAAGGGCTCGGTGTTCTCCGACGATCTCATCGACTCATATATCGAGCTCAAGATGGAAGAAAACATGCGAACCGAAATGACCCCGCACCCGGTCGAGTTCGACATGTATTACAGTTGTTAGCCGAAGACGTTCCTCCTGAAACTCGAGGCCGGTGTGGAAGCACCGGCCTTTTTTTTGCGCGGTGCTGCCAAGTTGACAAATGCCTTTCAGTTTTCTATCTTCTGAAAGACAAATGCAGAAAACCGCTAGAGCGCCACAGCCCGTCTTTGCCCGCTATGTAAGCGATCTCCGCCGCAGCGGCGGTCTCAAGGGCGTCGATATCGCCAATATCGCCGATGTATCGGAGGCGACGGTGTCGCGCTGGTCGAAGGGGACGGCGAGCCCCCAGCCCCGCACTCAGCTCGTGCTTTCCGACCTTCACTATGTCGTCAACCGTCTGCGCGACTACTATTCCAGTGAGGACGTCAGGGTCTGGCTTTTCGCCCGCCATCCGCAGCTCGGAGGCGAGCGCGCCATCGACCTCATCAATGCGGGAAAGTCCGAGGCGGTGCTGGATATCCTGGAGCGCCTCGATGCGGGCGCGTTCCTGTAGTCCGTGGCGGGGCGCGGAAAAGTCCGGGACAGTGCTCTCGTCGATTTTGTTGCGACGATCCCGCAACGGCCCTTCCAGGGTGAAGCCTGGCGCATCGTCCGCAATGACCGCGATCCGTTGCGCGGCTCGATGCCCAAAGGCCGCTGGGACGATGGCACATTCGAGGTTCTTTACACCTCGCTCGAAGCCGACGGCGCAATGGCTGAAATGCATTTCCATGTCATGCGGGGACAGCCGGTGTTCCCATCGCAAATGCAATTCCGGCTGTATGAACTCGACGTCAGCCCGGCGCGCGCCGTCACTTTTGCCGGCATAGCGAGCCTCGGGCCCGCCGGCATCGATGCGGCAACTTACGGCGGGCTTGGCTATTCGCGGAGAGACGAAGAATACAGCGCCAGCCAGCTGCTCGGCGAGACGGCGCATTTCCTCGATGCCGATGCGCTTGTCGTGCCGAATGCGCGTTGGGACTGTCTCAATGCCGTACTGTTCACCGAGCGGATTCCGGCTGGACATGTTTCCGTGAAACGCGATCACGGCATCGTCGACTGGGCGGCATGGAAGACGTAATCCTGGTCGCCTGAAGGCCCCGCGAACAAGTCTTTACGCCCTCAGCCGCGATGGGGTAGGATTCGCTCCATGGCGACGCTCACCATCCTGCCTTCGGTCGAAACCCCGCAGCTTGTGTTGCGCGAGATCGAGTTGCGCGATGCCGGGCCCTTTGCTTCCTTCATGGTTCAGGAGCCCTATCAGCGCCACATCGCCATGCGGCTCAAGGACGAGACCGAGGTCCGGGCCTTCGTCATCCGGTCGGTGGCTCGCCAGGGCGACGAGCGGCGCAACGTGTTCCATCTCGCGGCCGAGGAGAAATCGAGCGGCGAGGCGGTGGGCGACGGCTTCCTCATCGTGCAGCGCAAGGGCCTCGTTGAAGTGGGCTGGGGCGTGCACCCGGCGATGTGGTCGATGGGGCTCGGCGGCGAGATCGGCCGGGCACTGCTGGCGCTCTCCTTCGAGCGGCTCAAGGCCGAGCGCGCGTGGTGCAAGGTGATGACCGGCAACAAGGCGTCCGAAAGCCTGGCGCGACGCATCGGGCTTCGCCATGTGCGGTCGCGCGCCGATTATCCGGCGAGCCCGGGACGGCTGGAGACGGTCGCCGTCTTCGCCATCACGGCCAGTGAATATTTCGATCTCGCTTACTGAGGACGATCATGGCTGAAACTCAACCGGTGTGCGATTTCGGCTGGAAGGCGCCGGACTTTCGCCTCCCCGCCACCGACGGCAAGACCTATGGGCTGGCCGATCTAGCCGGGCCCAAGGGCACGCTCGTCGCCTTCATCTGCAATCATTGCCCGTTCGTGAAAGCGGTGCTGCCGCGACTCGTGCGCGATGCGACGGACCTGGCGCGGCTGGGCATTTCGACCATCGCCATTTCCGCCAACGACGCGAAGAACTATCCGGAAGACAGTTTCGCCAACATGAAAGTCACGGCGCAACAGCACGGCTTTCCCTTCTCCTATCTCTACGACGAGTCACAAGAGATTGCGCGGGCTTATGGTGCTGTGTGCACGCCCGATTTCTTCGGCTTCAACGCCAAGCTCGAACTGCAGTACCGGGGCCGCCTCGATGCAACGCGCATGACGCCGGTGCCGGATGCGCGGCGCGATCTCTACGAGGCGATGAAACAAGTGGCGGAAACCGGCGAAGGCCCGCGCCAGCAGGTGCCGTCGATGGGGTGTGCGATCAAGTGGAAGGCGGCGGCGTGAGAGCATTGCTGCAACCGGCCAAGCGGCCTAACGTCCCCCTTTGGGAGCAAGTGGGAGGTGTATCATGACCATGACAGGCAGCCGCTGGCAGTTCGCTGTTGCGGCATCGATTCTGGCTTTGGCCTTTTCGGCTTCTACGGCCTCCGCCGCCGTCACCGTAAGCCTCGCCAAGATCGAGGCCGGCAAGCTCAGGATCAACGGCACCCGCACCGGCACCGCGACGCAGATCGAGCTTGACGGCCAGTACCTAACGACACCGGTTGGTACCGCTTTCAGTTTTGTCCTGTCCTATCTGCCGCCCGATTGCATCGTCGATCTCCGGGCGATCGGCGGCACGGGCGGCTCTCTCCTTGGTGTCGTCGTCGCCGATTGCGGCCCGCGCGGCGTCAATACGACAGGCGCCTGGAATAGCACCCGCACCTATGTCGAGAACGATCTGGCGGCGTCGCAAGGCTCCACCTGGCGGGCCAGGAGGAACGCCACCGCGAATCTGAACAAGCTGCCGTCTGCCAATCCATTGTTCTGGGAAAATTTCGCGGCAAGAGGCCTGCAGGGCGCGCGGGGTCCGCAGGGCGTGCAGGGTATTGCAGGTGCTACCGGCGCTCAAGGGACACAGGGTCTGCAAGGCATCCAGGGCGCCACGGGTCCGATCGGTCCGACTGGGGCAACCGGCGCTACTGGTGCCACGGGCGCAGCCGGACCCGCAGGGCCGACGCTTTTTAAGCACGTCAAGTTTGCTAGCGTCGGGGTCCCCCCCTTCGATACGGTAGCATTGGCCACACTTTCCTTTACGCCGCCGATTTCCGGCTCCGCCATGCTTCGGGCTGAAGGGCACTGCGCCGGAGGTTCTGCAAGTCTAAATGGATTCGTTGGCGCCGGTATCAACGGGACAGAGGCATTCGCCGGCGCCCAGGTGGGAACATGGAGGCAACTGTATGAACCCGCATTCGATCTCGAAAGCTGGGCAATCAGCAGAGTAATAGCCGTCTCGGCTGGAACAACAAGCGTGCAAAACCTTTATTTCTTGAACCAAGCGGCAAATGCTCCAACCTGCACCGGCACATTCGGAGTGGAAGTTTTTTCCGGCGCCCTGCCGTAGAGTGGCGGAGACCGGCGAAGGCCCGCGCCAGCAGGTGCCGTCGATGGGGTGTGCGATCAAATGGAAGGGGGCGGCCTGACCTCAGACGGCGGTTATTGCCAAAAGGTTAATATCCGTTGCGCCAGCGCTGCCTGTTCTCTATCGTCTGTCTCTCATGGCGATAACGCCAGCCTAGGGGATTCCCGTGCTCATCAAAAACCGGCAGACTCTGCGGTTCTCCGCCACCTTGCTCGCATTGGCTTTTTTCGCGGTGGAGCCGGCCAATGCCGTCATCACTGTCACCACGGCGAAGATCGAAGCGGGGAGGCTCAAGGTCGCCGGCACCAGCACAAACGGCACAGCCATAAGACTTGACAACTTCAGAGACGTTCCAATCAACGGCGGTGCGTTCAGCTTCAACATCATCTATCTGCCCACCGACTGTATCGTCGACCTGAAGGTGGTTGATGCGCCAGCGCCTCCGGCCCAGGCGGTCATCGCCAATTGCGGACCGCGCGGCGTCAATGCGACGGGCCCGTGGAGCAGCAGCCGGACCTATGTCGAGAACGAGCTTGTGGCGTCGGAAGGCTCGACCTGGCGGGCCAAAAGGAATGCCATCCCCAATCTCAACCAGTTGCCATCGGTCAAACCTGGCTTCTGGGAAAAATTCGCCGCCAGGGGGGCCACAGGGCCACGCGGTGTCACGGGTCTCCGCGGCGCCACGGGCGCGCAAGGACCGCAGGGAATTCAAGGCGCCACTGGTCCGCAAGGCGCCACCGGCGCCCAGGGAGCGACCGGCGAGACGGGTCCAACCGGTCCCGCC
>JANNSP010000057.1:0-9475 GCA_031402975.1 Hyphomicrobiales bacterium | reverse complement strand
CGTATCGCGCCAAGAGGCGCGCTCCACCTTCCCCCGCGAGGGGGGAAGGGCGTATATTTATTGCTCTGTCGATGCTCTGTTTCCTGCTCGCCTCTCCTGCCTTCGCTGTCCAGCCGGATGAAATTTTGCCCGATCCCGCGCTGGAGGCCCGGGCTCGCGCTCTGTCGGGAGGTCTCCGCTGCCTCGTTTGCCAGAACCAGTCGATCGACGATTCGGATGCGCCGCTGGCCAAGGACTTGCGCATCCTGATCCGCGAACGTTTGACGCAAGGCGACAGCGATGCCGAGGTTCTGGACTTCGCGGCCGAACGCTATGGCGATTTCGTGCTGCTCAAGCCAAGGTTTACGGCCCGGTCGGCGCTGCTCTGGGCGACCCCGGTGGTGGCATTGGCGCTGGCCGGCCTGTTCCTGTTCCGCCGCCGCAATAAAGCTGTTGGGCCAGCCGAACAGCCGCTCAACGAGGCGGAGAAGGCCGATCTCCGGCAGGCTCTGAAGTAGGCCGCCAAGCTTACCAAAATTTCATGCCGCCGAAAGGTCGCTGTAACTCCGGCATCCCTATTTTCCGGATCACGGATCAAGTGAACCCATGGAGCACGTTTTATGCGCAACCCCAAGATCAAGACCAGTCCGCGCCTGCTGAGCATGCTCGCCGCGGCCCTGCTGACCGCCACCACGCTCACCGCCGCTACGCTGGTGGCGCCGGTCTCGCCCGTCCAGGCCGAGAGCCAGGCCATTGTCGATCCCGCCAGAGGTGTTGCCGACCTGGTTGACCAGGTGATGCCGGCGGTGTTCAGCGTCCAGGTCAAGTTCGCCAATGTGGCGGATAACGGGACGGCCGCCCCGGGTGACAATGGCGGCCAGCCCGACCTCCGCGGCATGCCCGACAATTTCCGCGACTTCTTCAACCAGTTTCCGCAGTTCCGCGATCAGCAGCCGGGCCAGCCCAATCGCCGCGAGCGCGGCATGGCGCAAGGCTCGGGCTTCATCATCAGCGCCGACGGCTATGCGGTGACCAACAATCACGTGGTGCAGAACGCCGAGGAAGTGACGGTCACGCTGCATGACGGGGACGAACTTACCGCCGAAGTGATCGGCACCGATCCCAAGACCGATCTGGCGCTGATCAGGCTCAAGGCGCCGGATCGCGCGTTCAAGTTCGTCTCGTTCTCGCTCGAAGAGCCGCGCGTCGGCGACTGGGTGATGGCCGTCGGCAACCCGTTCGGATTGGGCGGCACGGTGACGACCGGCATCATCTCGGCCAGGGGCCGCGATATCGGCTCCGGCCCCTATGACGACTTCCTGCAGATCGACGCCTCGATCAACCGCGGCAATTCCGGCGGCCCCGCCTTCAATCTCAAGGGCGAAGTCATCGGCATCAACACCGCGATCTTCTCGCCCTCGGGCGGCTCGGTGGGAATCGGCTTCGCGGTTCCCGCATCGACGGCGCAGACGATCATCGACAGCCTGAGGAAGGACGGCACGGTGACGCGGGGCTGGCTCGGCGTGCAGATCCAGCCGGTGACGGCCGACCTCGCCGAAAGCCTCGGCCTCGAAGCCGGCAAGGGCGCGCTGGTGTCTGAGGTGACCGACGATTCGCCCGCCATGAAGGGCGGCGTCCAGTCCGGCGATACGATCCTCAAGGTCGACGGCAAGGAGGTGATGGATGCCCGCGACCTCGCCCGCAAGGTGGCGCAGATCCCGCCTAAGAAGACAGTCGACGTGGCGATCATGCGCGACGGCAAGGCGATGACGCTGGCGGTCGAGATCGGTACCATGTCGAACACCGGCGCCAAGCTCGGCAGCACCGGCACCGATGAAAAGACCGGCTTGGCCAGCCTCGGCCTGACGCTCGCTCCGGCCGCCGATGGCGCGGGCGTCCAGATCACCGCGGTCGAACCCGGCAGCGCCGCCGAGGAGCGCGGCCTGAAGCAGGGCGACGTCATCCTCGAAGTCGCAGGCCAGCAAGTGAACGGCGTGGGCGATGTCAGCAACGCGGTCAAGGGCGGCAAGAAGCGCGTCCTCATGCTGGTCCGCTCGGGCGACGGCCAGCGCTTCGTGACGGTGCCCGTCAACCGCGGCTGACGGTTTCTGACGATTGGATACGGACGGCGCGGAATGGACATCATTCCGCGCCCTCTTTTCATGCGTAGTGGAACATGCGAGCTATGACTGCAGACCCCCGCAACCCCGAACCGGCCGAGCCCAGCCCGCATGCCATGCGCATTCTAGTGATCGAGGATGACCGGGAGGCGGCGTCATGGCTGGTCAAGGGCCTGCATGAGAGCGGTCACATCGCCGGTCACGCGGCCGACGGCGAAGAGGGGCTCGCGATGGCGCGTGAAGCGCGTCACGATGTTCTCATCGTCGACCGCATGCTGCCGAAGCTCGATGGCCTGGCGATCGTCAGGACCCTGCGCCAGGAGGGGATCAAGACTCCCGTCCTGATCCTGAGCGCGTTGGGCGATGTCGACGAGCGGGTCAAGGGACTGCGCGCCGGCGGCGACGACTATCTGGGCAAGCCCTATGCCTTCGCCGAACTGTTGGCCAGGGTCGAGGGCCTCGGCCGCCGCGGCAACGGCCAGCCGCAAGGCACCAAGCTCAAGGCCTCCGACCTCGAAATCGATCTCCTCACCCGTAACGTGACACGCGGCGGTCGCGCCATCCTGCTGCAGCCCCGCGAATTCAAGCTGCTGGAATATCTGGTGAAGAATGCCGGCCACATCGTCACCCGCACCATGCTTCTGGAGAATGTCTGGGACTATCACTTCGACCCGCAGACCAATGTCATCGACGTCCATGTGTCGCGGTTGCGCTCCAAGATCGACAAGGGTTTCGACGAGCCGATCCTGCAGACGGTGCGCGGTGCCGGATACATGATCCGTGCCCGCTAAGCTCCATCTCGTTCAAAGCACGACGTTTCGCCTCGCCACCCTTTACCTCGTCCTCTTCGCCGTCTCGGTCAGCACGCTTCTTGCCTATGTCTACTGGAACACCGCGGTCCTGATCGAACGCCAGGCCGACGAAACCATAAGGGCCGAAATCCAGGCGCTGGCCGACCAGTACCGGCTCAGAAGGCTGGGCGGCATCATCGACATCATCCAGCGCCGGAGCCGCGAGGAGACGGGCTCGATCTACCTGCTGATCGCACCCGATGCGACGGTGATCGCCGGCAATATCGACAAGCTGCCGGCGGAAGCGGTGAGCGAAACCGGCTGGATCGAGTTTCCGGTCGATGCGCGGCGCGGCGGCTCGGTCGAGCGCCACATGGCGCGGGCCTTCCACACCGAATTGGCCGGCGGCTACGAACTCGTGGTGGGGCGCGACGTCGAGGGCGTCCGGCAGTTCGGCGAGGTGATCCGCCGCACCATCTACGGCACGCTGGGCATCGCCCTCATCCTGGGACTGGGCGGCGGATTGCTGATCAGCCGGAATTTCCTGAGGCGCGTCGAAGCCATCACCGGCGCCAGCCGCTCGATCATGGGCGGTAACCTGCATGACCGCATGCCGGTGTCGGGATCGGGCGACGAATTGGACCAGCTGTCGCTGTCGCTCAACGAGATGCTGGAACAGATCGAGCGCCTGATGAACGGCATGAAGGAGGTGTCGAGCAATCTGGCGCATGACCTCAAGACGCCGCTTACCCGCATCAAGGCGAGGGTCGAGGCGGCGCTGAGGGGTAATACGGCGGCGGATTACCGCGAGGCGCTGGAAAAGACCGTCGAGGAATCGGACCGCCTGCTGCACACCTTCAATTCTTTGCTGTCGATCGCCCGCGCCGAGTCGGGCCAGTCGCGCGGCGGCTTCGAGCCGATCGACGCCGGAACGATCCTCGACGATGTGGCCGAACTCTACGAACCGATCGCCGAAGAGCAGGGAGGCTCGCTGACCGTCGTGAAGGCGCCGGGCCTCGGCGTTCACGCCGACCGCCAGCTTTTGGCGCAAGCCGTCAGCAACCTCGTCGATAACGCGCTCAAATATGGCGCGGCCGAGGGCGAGGTTCCACAGGTGACGATGTCGGGCGAGGCCGTGGAGGGCAAGGTTGCGATCACCGTCGCCGATCGCGGACCCGGCATCCCCGAAGCCGACCGCGCGCGCGTCATCGAGCGCTTCGTCCGCCTCGACCAAAGCCGCAGCAAGCCCGGCAACGGCCTGGGCTTGAGCCTCGTCTCGGGCGTCATGAAACTGCATGGTGGCGAGTTGCGGCTGGAAGACAACCAACCCGGCCTCCGCGCCACGCTGCTGCTGCGGGGAGCGCCAGTCGCGGGTTAGTGCCCTTCCTCTCCCCGCTGGCGCGGGAGCGAGGACGAAGTTAGACTCCACTATGGCGAATTTTTCTGTTTCCTTGCCGGAACCGTTCGATCAGGCGGCGGTGAAGATTTTCTGGGAGCGCGCGGAATTCGTTCCGGACGATGACCGGCAACGGCGGTTGGTTTCGGCGATCGCCGGGGCGTCGCCGTTTCTCCGCCTGCTGATGCTGCGGGATGGGGCGTATGCGGCGCGGGTGTTCCGTGAAACGCCGGAAATTCTCCTCGAAGAAATACTGACTGGCCTTCGCCGCGACCGGCATGAAGCCAGCCAGAGCGAGTTCATGCGGTTGCTGCGCATCGCCCGGGTGCGCGCGGCGCTGGTCATCGCGGTGGCCGACATCGCCGGCAGATGGACGGTCGAGGAGGTCACAGCCGCCTTGACGCGCTTTGCCGATGCGGCTCTCAATGCGGCGCTCGACTGGCTGCTGCTGGAGGGCGAGCGGCAAGGCAAGGCCGTGCTCCGCGACAGGTCCGAGCCCGGCAGGCAATCGGGCTACGTCATCCTGGCCATGGGCAAGCATGGCGCCTTCGAGCTCAACTATTCGAGCGATATCGATCTCATCGTTCTCTATGATGCCACGAGCAACGCGCTTGCCCTGGGCACCGAGCCCCCGGTGTATTTCGTGCGCCTCACCAAGCGTCTGGTGGGACTGCTGCAGGATGTGACCGAGGATGGTTATGTTTTTCGCGTCGACCTCAGATTGCGGCCCGATCCGCGTGCGACGCAAGTTGCGATCTCGATCGAGGCGGCGGCCATCTATTACGAGAGCATGGGCCAGAACTGGGAGCGTGCCGCCATGATCAAGGCGCGCGCCGCCGGAGGCGACATCGCCTTGGGCGCGGACTTCCTTGACCGGCTCCGGCCCTATATCTGGCGCAAATATCTCGATTTCGCCGCGATCGCCGACGTGCAATCGCTCAAACGCCAGATTCACGCGGTCAAGGGCCATGCCACCGTCACGGTGCGCGGCCACAACATCAAGTTGGGCCGTGGCGGCATCCGCGAGATCGAGTTCTTCGTGCAGACCCAGCAACTGATCGCCGGCGGCCGCAACCCGAAACTCCGTGGACGGAGCACTCTGGCGATGCTCGACGCGTTGGCGGAGGCGCAGTGGATAGCGCCTTCCGATGCGGGTGAATTGAAAGAGGCTTACCGCTTCCTGCGCATGGTGGAGCACCGCATCCAGATGGTGAATGACGAGCAGACCCATAATCTGCCGATGGAGGATGGCGCATTCGAAGCGCTGGCGCGGTTCTCGGGCTTTGCCGGTTGGGCCGAGTTCGATGCGAAATTGCGGGCGACACTCGAATTGGTTCAGGGCCACTACGCGGCGCTGTTCGAGCACGCGCCGGAACTTGGCACCGGCAGCGGAAGTCTCGTCTTTACCGGCGGCGAGGACGACCCCGAGACGCTTGAGACTCTCACCCGCATGGGCTTCCGCCAGGCGAGCGAAGTGTCCGCCACGATAAGGGGCTGGCATTTCGGCCGCTATGCGGCAACCAGGAGTTCGCGCGCCAAGGAACTGCTGACCGAACTGATGCCGGTTCTGCTGAAGGCCCTGGCGCGGACCGGCGACGCCGACCATGCCTTCCTCGCCTTTGATCGCTTCCTCGGCGGCCTGCCGGCGGGGGTGCAGCTTTTCTCGCTACTGAAAGCCAATCCGCGCCTCCTCGATCTCATCACCACGATCCTCGGCACAGCACCCCGCCTTGCCGAACAGTTGAGCCAGCGGCCCAAGGTGCTCGACGCGGTCCTTGACCCTGGATTTTTCGGGGCGTTGCCGACGCCCGACGAAATCGCCCACGGCATCGCCGCCGTCATTCCCCCCGATACGCCGCTGGAAGAGGTGGTGGACCGGTCGCGGGTGATCGGCAAGGAGCAGATGTTCCGGATCGGCGTCCGGGTGCTCTCCGACACGGTGAGCGCCGTCGACGCGGGGCTGGCCTTTTCCGATCTGGCGGGATTGCTGCTGGCGAGGCTGCATGAGGCGGTGACGGTTGACGTCATCCGGCGCCATGGCATGGTCGCGGGCGGCCGGAGCGCCGTCATCGCGATGGGCAAGCTCGGCGGGCGCGAAATGACGGCGGCCTCCGATCTCGATCTCATCGTGGTCTACGATGCGGGGACGGGCGTCGAATTCTCCGCGGGCCAGCGCCCGCTCAGCCTCAGCCAGTATTATGCGCGCCTCACCCAGCGCCTGATCGCGGGCGTAACCGCGCCCACCGCCGAAGGAGTGCTGTACGAGGTCGACATGCGGTTGCGGCCCTCGGGCAGCAAAGGGCCGGTCGCCACCAGCCTGGCGAGTTTCGAGGCCTATCATCGCCAATCCGCCTGGACCTGGGAAAAGCTGGCGCTGACAAGGGCCAGGCCGGTGTGCGGCGACACGGAGCTTTGCGCGGCCTTGTCTGAAGTGATCCGCCGTTCGCTCTGTGCCAGGCGCGATCCCGGTCAGACCCGCGCCGACGTCCTCGACATGCGGAAGCTCATGCTGGCGGAACAGGGTTCGACCGGCGTGTGGGATATCAAGCGGGCGCGAGGCGGCCTGGTCGAAGTCGAGTTCATCGCCCAGACCCTGCAACTCATCCATGCGGCGAAGCATCCCGCGATCCTCGACAGCAATACGTGGGCGGCGCTGACCAGTTTGGCCGGGGCAGGGGTTTTGGACCCTGCCACTGGCCAGGCGCTGCGCGACGCTTCGAGCCTCTATCACCGGGTGACCCAGGTGCTGCGCCTCTGCGTCAGCGGGCCCTACATACCCGAAACCTCGCCCTCAGGGCTTAACCGCATCGTGGCGGGCGCCGCCGCAGTGCCCAATATCGCCAGGGCGGAACTGCTGCTGGCGGAGACCCAGGCCCGGGTATCGGACATTTTCGACCGGCTGATCGGTCCGGCCTCTTGAACCTCCGCGACGGATTCACCATGCGTTCCCCGTCCTCCTTCCGCAAACGCTGAAATGGAGGATCCGATGACGCCCAAACTCTACGCCACTGCCGCGCTGGCATTCACCTTGCTGGCGGGAACAGCACTCGCAATCGAACCCGTGATTCCCCGCCAGGCCCATGTGTTCGCCAGGCTCGACGCCGACAAGAGCGGCAAGGTCACGCTGGAGGAAATGCGCCCGGCGGCTGAAAAGCGTCTGGTGCGCTACGATCTCGACAAGAATGGTGCTGTCTCCGCCAAGGAGATCGAGGAGGTGGTCGATGCCTATATGGCCAAGCGCCGGGACCGCATCATGGCGCATCTCGATTCTGACAAGGACGGCGCCATCACAGCGGCCGAACTCGACAAAGCGGTCGAGGCCATGTTCAATGGCGCCGATGCCAATGACGACGGCGGCATCACCTTGCAGGAGGCGCGTGATTTCAGGGTGGCGAAATGGCGCAAGGCGATCGGCCAGTCCGCCGCCAAGTGAGGATGGGAGTTTTCCCGCCTGTTGAAGACGAGCGGCAGTCCGGACGGCGGCGCGGTGGCAAGCGATGGCGAGCTTCTGGCGGCCATGGCGCGCGGGCAGGCGACGGCCTTCTCGGCGATCGTCAACCGCCACCATCCGGCCGTCACCCGGCTGGTGTGGCGGATGACGGGCGGCCATGCCGATACCGAGGATATCGTGCAGGAGACCTTCGTCAAGCTGTGGCGCAATCCGGCCCAGGTGCGGGACGGCAAGGCGCTGCTCGGCTGGCTGATGCGGGTGGCGTCCAACGGCGCAATCGACCGCATGCGGAGGAAATCGCACGCGGCCCTCGAGGCGGTGCCCGAACCGCCCGATCCCGTGGCGCTGGCCGATGCGGGACTGGTCCGCAAGGCTGCGGCGCTGAGGGTCGACCGGGTGATCGCAGGACTGCCCGAGCGCCAGCGCCTGGCGCTGTCGCTGGTCTATTTCGAGGGGCTGACGAATATCGTGGCGGCCGACGTCATGCAGTCCTCGGTCGAGGCGGTCGAATCGCTTTTGGCGCGGGCGAGACGCAGTTTGAAGGACGCGATGAGCGGCGAGTGGCGCGAGCTGCTCGACGCTCTTGGCGCCGGTGAGGATCAGGGATGAGTAAAGACAGCGAACGATTGCGCGATGTGCTCGCGGCCTATGGCTCAGATACGGCTCGCTGGCCGGCTGGCGACAGAAGAGATTTGTTGCACCTGATCGATTCTTCGGAAGAGGACTATCTGGATGCACGGGCCGTGGACCGCCTGCTGCAACTGGCCGGCGCGCCGGAATTGCGCTTTGGAGCAGGCGACCGCGTGATCCGCCATGTCAACGCCTTGCGGGCGGCCGCGCACCGGCCCGTGCTGCGCTGGACGGCGGCATTGCCGTTGGCCGCGTCCCTGCTGCTCGGCATCTATCTGGGCGGGCAGGAGGATGTGGGCACCTGGCTGCCCGGCATCGAACAGGCGTCCACGGCGGATGACGGCGACGACGATCTGACCGGCGTCAGCGAAGCCGAAACCTATGCCGAGGAAAATCTCACATGAGCGAGAGCGCTCCCGATCCGGTGGCTCCATCGCGCTGGCGCTGGTGGACGATTTTGCTGGTCGTATCTCTGGCGCTAAACTTGCTGGTGGGCGGGGCCGTGGTGAGCAGCTTCTTCATGCACGAGCGGATGCAGCGCTTCGGCGGCATCAGCAATGTTCAGTTGATCCCCCGGCATTTCCTTGGCGCCCTGCCGCGCGAGCGCCGGACCGAACTGCTTGCGGTGTTCCGCGGCCACGCGACGAGGATCAAGGCCGAGCGGCAGGCGTCTCGCGAAGCGGCGATTAACCTGGCGGGTGCGCTGGTGGCGGAGCCCTATGACGAAGCGAAGGTCCGCGCTGTGGCGGAGGAATTCGGCGCCACCGGAAACCGCGTCATCGCCCAGGGCATCGAGGCGGCGATGGAAATGATCGGGAAATTGACGCTGGAGGAACGCAAGCTGCTGGCGGAGCATATCAGGAAGCGGGGCGAGGGCGGACGGAGGAAGTAGTCTGCTTCGATCACAAATTTCTCATCATGCCCGCGCCCAGACGCGGGCATCTTCTTCGGCCGAAGAGGATGACCGGGTCGAGCCCGGTCATGATGAGAATAAAGGAAATGGTTCGGAAGTCCCAATTTTCTGTATACCAAACCCATGCTAGCGTGGCGGCCTGCAAACCCGGAGGGCAAGATGTTCAAAGAATTTGTCCAAGACGCATCTACGACC
>JANNSP010000056.1:0-2264 GCA_031402975.1 Hyphomicrobiales bacterium | reverse complement strand
GGCCATGCGCCTCAGTCCGCTTCACCCGGAGGCATTCAGTGACTACCTGGCCCTGGCGCTGATCGGTGACGGCCGGTACGAGGCCGCGATTGAGACGCTCACGGCGGCACCCCAGGCTTCTTTCTATTATCACACCTGGCTGGCGGTTTGTTACGTGCGGCTCGGACAATTGGAAACGGCGCGCCAGCACGGTGCCAGGTCGCTGGAAATGGAGCCTCAGTTCACTGTTGCCCGCTTCGCCGCGAGGGAGCCGCTCCGCAATCCCGCCGATCTGGCCAACTGGCTGGACGCCCTCGCCCAGGCGGGGATCCCACCTTAGGCCGGGTGGTCTAACTCCGGAACTGTTTGATCAAGCTGGCCAGGCTTTGCTGCGGACCCGGCTGCTGCGCTTGCGGCCTTGGCGCCACTGGTGGCGGCGGGAAGTGGGGCGGCGGAGTGGTCCCGGCGAGGATGGGCTGGCGGCGCAGGATTGAATGGGCCGAGGCCAATGGAGCCGCGGACGGCGGTGGCGCGAGGCTTTGCGGTGGTGCTGCGGCCGGCGTCTCCGCCGAGTACCCCGCGCCATCGGGATTGAAGCTCTGGGCCCGCCAGCGGTTGACGATCTCGTGCAAGAAATTGTCGTCGGGCAGGTCGCGGGCCCAGTTCCTGGTGAACGACGTCGAGTTGCTGCTCGGCAGGCAGTCGGCCGGCAGCAGATCGAATTTCATGCGGGTCGGCAGCGCCACGCCCTCGCCGAAGGTGATGGCCTCGCCGGTTCCCATCGTAGTCATGAATTCGAGCAGGCTCGCCGCCGCGTCGGAAATGCCGGCGCGCAAAATCTGCTGGTCGCGCTCGTTGCTGAGGCGCATCGAGAAGATGGTCGAGCATTGCGACAGGATGGTCGGATCGAGTTCGGCCGGGCGCTGCGACACGATGCACAGCGACACGCCGTATTTGCGCCCTTCCTTGGCGATGCGCGAGATCGCCCGCTTGGTCGGCTCGAAGCCCAACGTCTTGTCGATGGGCACATAGCGGTGGGCTTCCTCGCACACGAAGGTGATGGGGATGCGGCCGGCACTCCAAACGCCGAAATCGAAGGCGAGCCTGGCCAGCACCGAGACCACCACATTGATGATTTCTGACGGGAGCCCGCCCAGTTCCAGAATGGCGATGGGTTTGCCCGCGACCGGAATGCGGAACAGCCTGGCCAGCACCTGGGCCATGGTGTCCTGCACCGTGAGGCTGCCGAACATGAAGGCATAGCGGGGATCGCGCGATACGGCCTCGACGCGGGCCTTGAGCCGCTTGTAGGGCGCGAGCTCGCCCCGCATGTCGAGCTTGCCGATATATTCCTCGAGGAGGCCGGTGAGGTCGGAAGTTCGGTAGGGAATGGGCGTATCGATGCCGATATTGTTGGGTTCCGAGGGCTCGCGGCCGCGCACCACGCCGGCCCGGTCGCGGCGCTGGTTGTTCATGTAGCGGATCTTGGCCTGCGGGATGAGCTCGCGCAAAACCTCGGTGTCGGCCTCGCGATTGACTTGCTGGCCGACGAGGATTTCCACGATCTCGTCGAAATTCAGGAGCCAGAACGGCAGGGTCATGTTGTCCGGGCTGATGATCTCGGCCAGTCCCTTGAAGCATTGGGCGTATTCGCGGTGCACATCGAGCAGCAGGATATGAGCCTGCGGGTTGCGCTCCAGGATGCGGCGCAGGATCAGTGCCACGGCGCAGGATTTGCCGGTGCCGGTGGTGCCCAGTACGGCGAAATGCTTGCCCAGCATTTCGTCGATCTTGACCATCGCGGGGATGGCTGAATCCTGCTGGATATGGCCGATGCGGACCGCCGACTCGGCGTCGCAGGCATAGGCTTTCTCGAGTTCGCCCTTGCTGGCGCGATAGACCGTGTCGCCGAGCGAGGGGTAGCACGAGATGCCGCGCCGGAAGGCAATGGGGCGGCCCTGGTCATCCTTGGGCAGTTCGCCGATGAATTCGACCTCGACGATGCGCAGTTCCTTGTCGTCCTGACCGTGCGAGGGCATGGGCGAACTCAGCGCCGAGACCATGGCGAGCGAGCTCGATTTCGGTGAATCGACCTTGAGCAGCGTGCCGATTTCCGGGCTCTTTTCGTCGGCGTTGCCGGATGGATGGGATGCGGCGTCGATCAGGATCACGGCGTGGGCGCCCGTTACGGCCACGATGCGGCCGATACGTTCGACCGGCTCGGGGCGGCGGGCGGGGGCTGACGGGTGGGGAGCCTGCGGACGGTTCATGGTGGTTGTCTCACT
>JANNSP010000055.1:0-5128 GCA_031402975.1 Hyphomicrobiales bacterium | reverse complement strand
GTAAGTGTTAACAAGCTGTGGATTGGTGAGGATTTGGTGAGGATTGCTAGTTTGGTGTGGCCTAAGTATCTGATTATATTCTGTTTTTCATAATGGCTGGGGGACTAGGATTCGAACCTAGACTGGCGGAGTCAGAGTCCGCTGTCCTACCGTTAGACGATCCCCCAAGCGTGGGCGCGCTTAGATGGGGCGGGTCATAGCTTTACCCCCGCGTTGGGTCAAGCTGTGCAAGCGGCGCGTTCCCGCGCTAGAATGTCCCCCATGAAACCCTGGTCCGAAACGGCTCGCCTCCTTGTCGATGTCGCCATGGGGCGTGTCCCCGCCGATTTGGTGATCCGCGGCGGGCGTTGGGTGAATGTGCATTCGGGCGAAATCATTCCGGGTACGGACATTGCGGTCGCGGGCGGCCGTTTCGCCTATGTCGGCCCCGATGCCGCCCACGCGATCGGGCCCCAAACCCAGGTGATCGAGGTCCATGGCCGCTATCTCGTGCCCGGCCTGTGCGATGGCCATATGCATGTCGAGAGCGGCATGGTGACGGTCACCGAATTCGCCCGCGCCGTCATCCCGCACGGCACCACCTCGATGTTCATCGATCCGCACGAGATCGCCAATGTGCTTGGTCTCGAAGGCGTCCGCCTGATGCATGACGAGGCGATGGGGCTGCCGGTCAATGTGTGGGTTGAGATGCCATCCTGCGTGCCAAGCTTCCCGGGCCTCGAACAGGCGGGCGCCACCATCACCGTCGATGACGTGCGCCAAGCGATGGCGTGGCCCAATATCATCGGCCTTGGCGAAATGATGAACTTTCCCGCGGTGATCGCGGGCGACGCGCAGATGCTGGGCGAGATCGCGACGACGCAAAACGCGGGCAAAACCGTGGGCGGGCATTATGCCTCGCCCGATCTGGGCCGCGCTTTCCATGCCTATGCCGCGGGGGGCGCCGCCGACGATCACGAGGGAACGCGCGCCGAGGATGCGGCGGCGCGGGTGCGCCAGGGCATGCGCGCCATGCTCAGGCTGGGTTCGGCCTGGTACGATGTGGCGGCCCAGATCAAGGCGGTGACCGAGCAGGGGCTCGATCCCCGGTATTTCATTCTGTGTACGGATGATTGCCACTCGGGCACGCTGGTGAACGAGGGCCACATGAACCGGGTGGTGCGGCACGCGATCGCGCAAGGTCTGAAGCCCATGACCGCGATCCAGATGGCGAGCCTCAACACGGCGGAACATTTCGGCCTTGAAAAGGAAATCGGCTCGATCGCACCGGGCCGCCGCGCCGACCTGATCCTCACCTCCGATCTTGCGCTGCTGCCCATCGAAATGGTGATCGCGCGGGGCCGCGTATTGGCGGAGGGCGGCCGTCTCACCGCCGATATCCCGGCCTATCCCTATCCGGCGAGCGCCCGCGCAACGGTCAACATGAAAAACGCGCTGGGCCCCCGTGACTTCGATATCGCAGCACCCCCCGGCGCCAACAGTGTCACCGCGCGGGTGATCGGCGTAATCGAAAACCAGGCCCCGACGCGGGCGCTCGAAGCCGTGCTGAAGGTCGCGGACGGCCTGGTCGAGATGGATCAAGCCGCCGATGTCTGCCAGATCGCCCTGGTCGAGCGCCACCGCGCCACGGGCAAGGTGGTCAACGCCTTCGTCTCGGGCTTCGGCTACAATGTGCCCTGCGCCGTTGCCAGCACGGTCGCCCATGACAGCCACCACATGATCGTCGTCGGCACCGACAAGGCGTCGATGGCGCTCGCCGCCAATACGCTGCGCGAGGTGCAGGGCGGCGTCTGCGTGGTGCGGGACGGCAAGGTGACGGCGCTGGTCGAACTGGCGATCGCCGGGCTGATGTCGGTGGAGCGCGCCGAGATCGTGGCAGCGAAGGCCGCCCTGATGGTGGAGGCCATGAAGGATTGCGGCTGCCTCTTGAACAACGCCTACATGCAGCACTCGCTCTTGGCGCTGGTGGTGATCCCGGCGCTACGGATTTCAGACGCCGGGCTGATCGACGTCACGAATTTCCGCAAGACGGAGCTGTTTGTAAAGTAGAAAGACCCTCATCCGCCCTTCGTCCACCCCCCGATCAAGCAGCTTGTTCAATAGGTGGAATAGACATCGGTCGTGAGGTTGGCCGCGGCCGGCATGGGGGCGGCCCTCGCCTGCGCGACTGCCTGCTCGATTTGGCCGGTGACATCGCGGTCGATGGCCGCAAGATCGGCGGCGCTCGCCGCGTTGGCCTCGATCACGCGGCTGGTGAAAATCTTGAGGCAGTCCCGATTGGCGCGGATATCGTCTACTTCGCCTTTGCCGCGATAGGCCTGCTGGTCGCCTTCAAAGTGTCCGAACATGCGGCTGACCTGGCATTCAAGAAGGGCAGGCCCGCCGCCGGTCCGCGCCGCATCGATGATTTCGCCTGCCGCTTCGTAAACCGCGAAGAAATCGTGGCCATCGACGGTCACGCCCGGCATTCCGAAACCGGCTGCGCGGTCAACATAGGAGTCGACGGCGACGGCGTAGTCGCGCGATGTCGATTCCGCATAGCCATTGTTCTCGACCACAAAGATCGCCGGCAGGTTCCATATTGCCGCGAGGTTGAGGCTTTCAAGAAAGGCTCCTTGGTTCGAGGCGCCATCGCCCACGAAGCAAACCGCGACTGCGCCCTTGTCACGCATTTTTGCAGCAAGTGCTGCACCGCATATCAGGGGCGCGCCGGCACCGTTGATGCCATTCGCCCCGATCATGCCCTTGGAGAAGTCGGCAATGTGCATGGAGCCGCCCTTGCCCCGGCAGGACCCTGTGTCTTTTCCATAGATTTCCGCCATCATCGCCGCCGCATCCAGCCCCTTGGCAATGCAGTGACCATGTCCCCGATGCGTGGACGAAATGACGTCCTTGTCATCGAGATGCATGATGACCCCCGTGCCGGAGGCTTCCTCGCCCGCATAGAGATGGACGAAGCCCGCGATCTCGCCCGTCGGCATTTCCTGGTGAATCCGCTCCTCGAACTCCCGGATGGTTCGCATGATCCGGTAGGCCTTGAGGATTCCGGTCCTGTCGATCGGAAAAAACATCAGATCATCGGAAAGCCCGGGTCTGGCTAATGGGGCGGTGGTCGCGGTCAAGACGTCCTCCCGTCGGGCTCTGGATTCGAGATTGTCCAAGCGCTGCGAATACTGGCTCCATAGCACAATATCCTCATTCGGGGATTCAGCAGCTCCGCTTCCTGATGGTTATCACCCGAGGATAGCGCTCCAGAGCACCGGCACGGGGAGACGTATCGTGATGCGGGACGCCAATGTCCTCAAGCGTTGCCCGATCGAGAGTCGAAAGGATTCTTCTGGTCCTTACCTCCGAGCATAATGCCAGAAAGTCGCGCAGCCAGCCCATGTGGCGCAATATCTGGACGGGGGAACAAACGGGCGCGGTTGACTGAAAATCGAATCCAAGTGCGACAAATTGGTTCATGGCGAGGGTCCTTTGATCAAGCTCGGATGTGACCCTATCCGCCGGATGCAATTTTGCCGGGAGCCGAGTATAAAATCGGCGTAAAAGTCCTATAACAATGATAGGTGAAGCCAAAAAAATGACGGACAGCGCGATGACTGATGAAACATCGCAGACCGCGTGGCTTACGGTCCTGGGTTCATTCTCCCTGCGCGGCGCCTCGGGCGGCAACATCGTCATCCGGTCCAGGAAGAACAGGGCACTCCTGTCAGTTCTCGCTCTCTCTCCCCATCAAATGGCTACACGGGAGCGGGTTGCCGACTTGCTGTGGGGCAATCATGGCGAGGACCGGGCACGCAGCAGCCTGCGCCAGTCACTGGCGATGCTGAGGAAGGACCTGCCGGCAGACAGCCGGCTGGTTCAAACCCGCGACGAGTTTCTCGTGCTGCAGTCAGGGGTCGTTGTGGATGCGCTCGAACTCCTGGGCTGTGCCAACTGCAACGACCTCGATCGCCTGCGCCGTGTAGCCTTGTATTGCCAGGGCGAACTCCTGGCCGATCTATCCATTCATGATGAACCATTCGAGGACTGGATGAGGTCCGAAAGAGCCCGTTTGAAGGAAGCGGCGATTCATCTGCTCGACCGCCTGTCGGACCTCGAAACCGGACCATTGCGAATCGCCGCCACGCGGCAGTTGCTGCAACTGGATCCGTTACGCGAGTCGTCGCATCGAAGGCTGATGCGGGACCACGCGGAAAATGGCGATATCGGCTTGGCGTTGAAGCAATATGATATCTTCCGGGTCCTGTTGCGTGATGACATGCAAGCCGAACCGGCGCTTGAAACCCAGAATCTCCGCCGCGAGATTGCGCAGGGCGGGGTAAAACCCCTCCTTGGCAGCGGAACCGAGCGCCCGCGCCATCCTACAGCCAACCTTCAACTCCCGGACCGGCCCTCGATCGCTGTCCTGCCTTTCGACAACGCCAGTTCCAGTCCCGATCAGACATTCTTCTCGGATGGCATATCCGAGGAATTGATCGCCAACTTGTCACGCTTCCGCCGTCTGTTTGTGATTGCTCGTGCGTCATCTTTTGCGTTCCGTGGCAAATCCGGCAGTGCCAGGGAAATCGGACAGATACTCGGAGTGCTGTTTCTGCTCCACGGCAGCGTAAGACGGGCGGGCGATCGGCTCAGAGTGACGGCGGAACTGGTGGAAGCCGAGAGCGAAGCCGTTTTGTGGGTCGAGAGATATGATAGGCCGGCCGATAACATCTTCGGCGTGATCGACGAATTGTCCAGCACCATCGTAGCCTCGATCGTGGGTCGGCTGGAGGACGAGATGCTGCGACAGGCCCGGCGCAAACCCACGGACAGTCTTGCTGCCTATGAACTTGTCCTCCGCGGCAGGGCGCTCATGCACAATCTCAGGCGGGAAGACCAGCCCAAGGCCCGGCAGTTGTTCGAGGAGGCGATCCGGCTCGATGGCAACTATGCGATGGCGCAGGCTCAGTTGGCCTATACTTGGCTGTACGAGTTTTTCTGGGATGACTCGGGTTCTGCCCTACGCCGCGCCGCAGACATCGCTGCCCAGGCCCTCCTGATCGACGAAGAGGAAGCCTGGTGCCATATGGTGCTGGGCCTAAGTCATCTCCATCAGCGGAACTTCGATCTGGCCGTCAAGCAC
>JANNSP010000054.1:0-3971 GCA_031402975.1 Hyphomicrobiales bacterium | reverse complement strand
GCGGCGGAGCGGATGGGGTTAGCGGCCTCTGCCAGCGCGGTGCGCGAACTCTGTATACGAGGTGTGTTTCAATACCGCCATGACCGGTTATCAGGAGGTTCTGACCGACCCCTCCTATGCCGGGCAGATCGTCACCTTCACTTTCCCTCATATCGGCAATGTCGGCACCAATGACGAAGACATAGAAACGCTGAACCTGGCGGGCGCGGGCGCCGTGGGTTGCGTGGTCAAGGCTCCAGTGACCGAGCCCGCCAATTACCGCTCGAACCGGCCTTTCGACAAGTGGCTGAAGGCGCGCGGCATCGTCGGACTTTCGGGCATCGATACCCGCGCCTTGACCGCGACGATCCGCGAGAAGGGCATGCCGAACGGCGTCATCGCGCATCATGCGCGGGGCAAGTTCGATCTGCCGCGGCTCCGGAAAATGGCGGCGGAATGGCCGGGACTCGTGGGGATGGATCTGGCCAAGGACGTGTCGCACACCCAGCGCATGGACTGGGACGAGACGCTGTGGGACTGGGAGACGGGCTACGGCAAGGCGGACGGCGGAAGGTTCCGGGTGGTCGCCATCGACTACGGCATGAAGCGCAATATCCTCCGTTCACTGACGAGTGCCGGCTGCGACGTGACCGTGGTGCCGGCGGCCGCCAGCGCCGCCGACATCCTGGCGATGGCGCCCGACGGCGTGTTCCTGTCCAACGGGCCGGGGGATCCCGCGGCGACGGGCGAATACGCGGTGCCGGAAATCCGCGCTCTGGTCGATAGCGGCAAACCGGTGTTCGGCATCTGCCTCGGCCACCAGATGCTGGCGCTGGCGCTGGGGGCTACAACCCACAAGATGCATCAGGGCCATCACGGCGCCAATCATCCGGTCATGGATTTCACCACGTCCAAGGTCGAGATCACCTCGATGAATCACGGTTTCGCCGTCGACCGCGCGAGCCTGCCGGAAGGTGTCACCGAAACCCATGTGTCGCTGTTCGACGGTTCGAACGCGGGGCTCAGCCTCGATGGGTGTCCGGTGTTCTCGGTGCAATACCACCCGGAAGCCTCGCCCGGGCCGCAGGACAGCCGTTATCTGTTCAAGCGCTTTGTGGACGCGATGGAAAAGGCGAAACTCAGTCCGTCCACGGATTGATGAGCGGCAGGCCCGTATGGGTGAAATCGCCGGTATTCCTTGTCACCACGGCGAATCGTTTGGCGGTGGCAATGGCGGCGATCACCGAATCGGCAAAGCTGGACTGACCGCCGGACCGCTTGTGAGCCGCGTGAAGTCGCCCGAACTCGCCAGCGGCCGAACGGTCAAATTCCAGAATTCGCCCGGCAAAATCTTCGGTGAGGGTTGTGCGCACCCGGCCGGAGACGTCCTGCCGCCGCCTGCCCGCGGGCAGCAGTTCAACTCCGAACCACAATTCGGCCTCGGTGACGACGGTGGTGAACACGTCCTGCCAGCTTTGCTGCCGCAGCCAGTTCACCACGCGAGGTTCTGGCCGCGGACGCATGAGTTCGGATATGACGTTGGTGTCGAGAATGATCACTCGCCGAATTCCGGCCCGCTGAAGTCCGGCGCCGGACGGCTGGGACCGCGCGAGGGCAATTCCAGCTCAACGCCACCCACTTCCGCGAAACGGGACACGAGCCGGTCCACCGGGGATGGAGCGGAGAATTCGGCAAAACCGGGAATATGGCGTTCGCCGCGAAGGTTGGCCTCCAAGATCTTGCGCACTTCTTCCTCCATGGACCGGTTGTTGCCCGCCGCCCGCATGCGCAGGCGGCGCTTGATGTCTTCGTCAAGATTACGAATGGTGATGCTAGCCATCATTGCTATTTAGGCATTGCAATCGTTGATGTCAAGGCTATTTTTTTCGATTTCTCCATGGGGAGCGGGGGCCATGTTCCTGTTAACCGTCGATGGGCCAGGGGCCTTGCCCTCAACACTTTCCCGGTATTAAGCTTTCGTTTACCAAGACGGGGAGTGGTCGGATGTATGCGTTGCTTGACCGTGCGCTCAGGTTTGTCGTCCGGACGGGTACTCTCCATGTGACCGACCCCCTGGGCCTGCCGCATGTCTATGGCGACGGCATCGGCATTCCCGTAGGGTTCAGGATCACCAACGACGCGGCGGCGCGGCGCATCGCCCTCGACCCCGATCTCAATCTCGGCGAAACCTATATGGACGGCGGCCTCGTCATCGAACAGGGCAGCGTTTACGACATCGTGGCGCTGCTGATGTCGAACGCCGAGTCCAATCCGCCGCTCCGCGCCACGCGCTTTCTCTATATCCTCCGTATGCTGAAGAAACGCTTCGACCAGTATAATCCGGTGGGCAAGTCGAAGGCCAATATCGCGCACCACTATGACCTGTCGGGGGCCATCTACGATCTGTTCCTCGACCGCGACCGGCAATACTCTTGCGCCTATTTCGAGAGCGACGAGCAATCCCTCGAAGACGCCCAGCGCGCCAAGAAGCGCCATATCGCGGCGAAACTCAAGATCGAGCCCGGCATGAAGGTGCTCGACATTGGGTCGGGCTGGGGCGGGCTAGGCCTCTATCTCGCCGAAGTGTGCGGAGCGGACGTCACCGGCGTCACGTTGTCGGAGGAGCAGCACAAGCTTTCCAATGATCGCGCCCAGCAGCGCGGCATGGGCGAGCGCGCGCGCTTCCGCCTGCTCGACTATCGTGAGCTCAACGAGAAGTTCGACCGCATCGTGTCGGTCGGCATGTTCGAGCATGTGGGCGTTGTCCACTACAAAGAGTTCTTCGGCCAGTGCTCAGCGCTTTTGAAAGATGACGGCGTGGCGGTGCTGCATTCGATCAACCGCTCCGACGGGCCGGGCGCGACGAGCGCCTGGATCAAGAAGTATATCTTCCCCGGCGGCTATGTGCCCGCACTCTCCGAAGTGCTGCCGCGGATCGAGCGCGCCGGGCTCTATGTCACCGATATCGAGATCTTGAGGCTGCATTACGCCCGCACCATTCGCGAATGGTCGAACCGCTTCAGCGCGCATCGCGAGCGGGCAAAAGAGATTTACGACGAGCGCTTCTGCCGCATGTGGGAATTCTACCTCGCCGCCTCGGAAGCCGCCTTGCGCTTCGGCGGCATGAACAATTTCCAGATCCAGTTCTGCAAGAACCAGCACGCGCTGCCGATCACGCGGACCTACATGGCCGAAGCCGAGGAACGCCTGCGCGCCAGCGACCAGAAACGGCCGAGATTCAAAGCGGTTCCGGCGGAGTAAGGTAAACAGAGGAAAGATAACGCTCGACCGGAGGCAATATGCTGGTTCAATTCGTCAGGGCGCTCATAGTCATTCTCATCCTTTTTGCAGCGAGCCGGGAGAGTTTGGCAGCGCGGCTTGGGCTAGAGTTCCAAGTCAACTCATATGCAACTGGCGCCCAGTTTGCGCCCAGTGTGGCAAATCTTTCCGCTGGGGGTTTTGTTGTAATTTGGGTTTCCGATGGCCAAGACGGTTCTTCATATGGTATCTACGGACAACGCTACAGCGCGACGGGGTCTTCAGTAGGGATCGAGTTCCCTGTCAACACACATACGGCGGAGGCACAGACCAGGCCAAGCGTTGCAAGTCTTTCCAATGGCGGTTTTGTCGTGACATGGACTTCGTTCGGGCAAGACGGCTCCTCGGATGGCATCTACGGTCGGCGTTTCAGTGCAACCGGCATCCCCTTGGACAATCCACCAGTCCTCATCAATTCCCATACGGTGGACGCACAGAACATGTCGAGCGTAACGAGTCTAGTCGGGGGCGGCAGAGCTGGCCCGGCAAATCTGGACAGATCGATAAGTGGATTTTCTGCCTGACAGCGGCCAGTGTTGCCGCATATCAGGAGAGACGATGACGAAACGCACGCGCCGGAACCACACACCGGGATTCAAGGCGAAGAGCCTGTCCTCGGACTTGATCCGAGGATGGCTTTGGCCGCCATCAAGGGTGACAGGACGCTGGCCGAT
>JANNSP010000053.1:0-7133 GCA_031402975.1 Hyphomicrobiales bacterium | reverse complement strand
GCAACGCGGCAGGCTCAGATTTCTCCGTCTCGTGCGAACGGGGATGCGCGAGCGCCCGGGTCACCGTCACGTATTCGATGGTGCAGAAGAAATACGTCAACAACGGCGACCTGACGATCACCTTCGGAGCCGGGATCGTGGCGCCGATAAATCCGCTCTTCGTGGCCCCGGCCACCGGCAACTTTCACCTGAAATCGAAGAGCGGCCACTATACTCCAACGGGCCTGGTCATCGACGCGGTGTCGAGTCGGTTGCTCGCCAAGGCGGATCCTGCCGGCGTGTCGAACCTGGATCCAGCCTGCGCCGGCAACCGCAGCGAGCTCGGCGCCTACGGCAACAACGCGGAAGCCTCCTGCGTCCCGTAAACCGAAGCATCAGGCTGCAGTAGTCCGCGCGCCCCATCGCGGTTTCTGTCTCGAACGTCCACAACAGCAGTCTGCATCGATCAATGCTCGCGACCAGCCCAAGAGCTTTATGAGCGGGCTGTCAGGGGCTGGACTGGGTGGTGGGCGATACTGGACTCGAACCAGTGACCCCTGCGATGTGAACACAGTGCTCTACCAACTGAGCTAATCGCCCTTTGTCCGAAGGGTTGAGCCCTATAGCGATGGACGCTGTCCAAAGTCAACAACCGGTAGCTCGAAGGCCCGCATCAGGACTTCGTGCATCTCGCTGAAATGCGGCACCAGGAAATCCGGGCCGAAATCGCTGACCGGCGTTGGCGTATAGCCGAACGGCACCGCGATCATGGGAACGCCCGCCGCCCGCGCCGTCAGAACATCGGTCTCGCTGTCGCCCACCATCACCGCGCGCGGGGCTTCGAGGCCAAGCCTCGCCACCGCTTCGTGAAAGGGCCGGGGATCGGGCTTGGCGATGCCGATCGTGTCGGGGCCGACGACGGAGCCGAAATATTTGATGAGGTCGAGCGCTTCCAGCAGCTTGAGCGACAGGCTTTCAAGCTTGTTGGTGCACACGCCGAGCCCCACTCCCTCCGCCCGCAGCCGCTCCAGCAGATCGACCACGCCGGGAAAGGGCAGGCTGCCATCCGCGATATTCTCCGCATAGTGGCCGATGAAATTCTGGTGGTGCGTCTCGATGTCGAAATCCGCTGGCAGTCCTCCGGTTGCCGCCATGCCGCGGGTGATCAGCGCGCGGGCTCCATGGCCGACGAAATGCCGCACCTGATCGGCCGTCACCGGCAATCGCCCGAGCGAGGCCAGCACATGATTGGTCGCCCGCATCAGGTCGGGCGCGGTATCGACCAGCGTGCCGTCAAGATCGAAAATCACCGCCCGTTGTAAGTTGCCCATTGCTCCCCCGCGCCATGTTTGTTCACTCGCTGGCCCTGTGCTAAGAGGCCCGCCAAATCAAAAGGAGAACCCATATGGATATCCGCAAGAGCGAGGCGTTGAGCGGCATACTCAAGGACCGGTCGCTGCTCAAGGACAAATGTTACATCGACGGCGAATGGGTGGGCGGCAAGACCTCGATCGACGTGACCAACCCGGTCGATGACCGGGTCATTGCCTCGGTCCCGAGCCTCGGCGCCACCGAAACGCGCGCCGCCATCGAAGCGGCCGAACGGGCGCAGAAGGACTGGGCCCGCCGGACGGCGCGCGAACGCGCAGGCGTGTTGCGCAAATGGTTCAACTTGATGATGGAGAACCAGGAGGACCTGGCGCAGATCATGACCGCCGAGCAGGGGAAGCCCTTGCTCGAATCGCGGGGTGAAATCGCCTATGGCGCCTCGTTCATCGAATTCTTCGCCGAGGAAGCGAAACGCATCTACGGCGAAACCATCCCGTCGCCCTTTCCCAACGGCCGCATGGTGGTGATCAAGCAGCCGGTGGGCGTCGTCGCCGCGATCACGCCGTGGAATTTCCCCAACGCGATGATTACGCGAAAGGCGGGACCGGCGCTCGCCGCCGGTTGTGCCTTCGTGTGCAAGCCGGCCAGTGAAACACCGCTCTCGGCGCTGGCATTGGCCGAACTGGCGGAGCGCGCCGGCATTCCTCCCGGCGTGTTCAATGTGATCACCGGCAAGGCCCGTGACATCGGCGCCGAGATGACGTCGAACCCGATCGTCCGTGCGCTGACCTTTACCGGCTCGACCGAGATCGGCCGCCAGCTCATGGCGCAATGCGCGCCGACCATCAAGAAGATCGGCCTGGAACTCGGCGGCAACGCGCCCTTCATCGTCTTCGACGATGCCGATGTGGACGCTGCGGTTCAGGGAGCGATGGCGTCCAAATACCGCAACGCCGGCCAGACCTGCGTCTCGGCCAACCGCCTGCTGGTGCAGGAGGGTATCTACGACCGCTTCGCCGAAAAGCTTGCGCAGGCGATCGGCAAATTGAAGGTCGGCAACGGCGCCGATGCCGGCATCACCACGGGTCCGCTCATTAACAAGGCGGCAATCGCCAAGGTGCTCGAGCATATCGGGGATGCCGTGGGGCGGGGCGCCAGTATCGTCACCGGCGGCAAGGCGCTGGGCGGCAACTTTTTCGAACCGACGCTCATCCGCGACGTGACGACGGAGATGGCGGTGGCGAGGGAGGAGACCTTCGGGCCGGTGGCGCCGCTGTTCCGCTTCAAGACCGAGGCCGACGCGATCCATATGGCCAACAACACCGAGTTCGGGCTTGCCTGCTATTTCTACACCCGCGATATTGGCCGCGCCTGGCGCGTCGGTGAAGCGCTCGAATACGGCATGGTCGGCATCAATGAAGGCATCATCTCGGCGGCCGAAGCGCCCTTCGGCGGCATCAAGCAATCCGGCATCGGCCGCGAAGGGTCCAGGCATGGCATGGAGGAATATCTCGAAATCAAATACCTGCTGATGGGCGGCCTCGGCCAGTGACCGTCGACGAGCAGAAGCGGGCCGCTGCCAGGGCGGCTCTTCATTATGTGAAGCCCGGCATGAAGATCGGGCTCGGCACCGGCTCGACCTGCTCCCCCTTCATCGACTTGATCGGCGATATGGTGGAGGCCGAGTTCGATATCCTGTGCGTTCCGACCTCCGAGGCGACGCGCGCCCATGCCGAGCGCCGCGCCATTCCCCTCACCACCCTCGAAGACAATCCGCAGCTCGATCTTACCTTCGACGGCGCCGATGAAATCGATCCGGATCTCAATCTGCTGAAGGGCGGCGGCGGCGCGCTGTTGCGCGAGAAGATCGTCGCGACCTCGTCGAGGCAGATGATCGTGATCGCCGACATTTCGAAGAAAGTTGAAACACTGGGCGCGTTTCCCTTGCCCGTCGAGGTCGTGGGCTTCGGCGTGAAGGCGACGGCCTGGAAGATCGAGCGCGCTTTTGCCCATCTGGGGCTGGACGCATCGATGACACTGCGCGTCCGCGACACCCGGCCCTTCGTCACCGACAATGGCCATCTCATCATCGACTGCGCGCTCGAAAAAATTCCGGACGCGCCACGGCTCGCCGCCATGCTGTCGGGCATTCCCGGCGTCGTCGAGCACGGGCTGTTCATCGGCATCGCGTCGCTGGCGATCTGCGGCACGCCCGAGGGTGTGAAAGTTTTCACCCGATGACGTCCTACGACTACGACCTGTTGGTGATCGGAGCGGGCTCCGGTGGCGTCAGGGCAGGGCGTATCGCCGCCAAGCATGGCGCGCGTGTCGCCGTGGCCGAAGAGCACCGCGCCGGCGGCACCTGCGTGATCAGGGGCTGCGTGCCGAAGAAGCTGCTGGTCTATGCCTCGAAATTCGCCGAGGAATTCGAGGATGCGGTGGGCTTCGGCTGGACCGCCGAAAAAATCTCCTTCGACTGGACCACGCTGATCGCCAACAAGGATATCGAGATCGAGCGCCTCAGCCGGGCCTATGTCCGCAATCTCGAAGCGGCCGGCGCCGAACTCATCCTCGAACGCGCCACCGTCATTGATCCGCATACGGTGCAATTTGCCTCGGGCCGGAATGTAACCGCCCGCTACATCCTGATCGCCACGGGGGCGGCTCCCTTCATTCCGCGCCACCTGCCGGGCCATGAGCTCGCCATATCGTCGAACGAGGCGTTCCAGCTTGAGAAACTACCGTCACGCATCGTGATTGTCGGCGGCGGCTATATCGCGGTCGAGTTTGCCGGCATCTTCTCGGGCTTGGGCGTCGAGACGATTCTGATCCATCGCGGCGAGCAGATCCTGCGGGGCTTCGACGACGATCTCCGCGACCATCTCGCCGAACAGATGAAGCGCAAGGGGATCGAGATACGCTTGCAATCCGACGTGGCGCTGATCGAACGTTCGGGCTCGGGCGTTCGCGTCACGCTGAACGACGAGAGGGTGTTCGGCGCGGGCCACGTCATGTTCGCCACGGGGCGGCTGCCCAACGTCGTCAATCTCGGTCTCGAAAATGCCGGGGTCGAACTGACGCCGCACTATGCCGTCAAGGTCGATGATTATTCGCGCAGCACAATCGAGAGCATCTACGCCATTGGCGATGTCACCAACCGGGTCAATCTCACGCCCGTGGCAATCCGCGAGGGCCAGGCCTACGCCGACACCGTGTTCGGCGGCAAGGCGATCAAGGTCGATCACGCCATGATCCCGACCGCTGTGTTCTCGCAGCCGGAAATCGGCACGGTCGGATGGACCGAAGCGGCGGCGCGCAAGGAATTCGCCTCGATCGATATCTACATGTCGACCTTTAGGCCGATGAAGCACACGCTGTCGGGGCGCGACGAACGAACCCTGATGAAGCTGGTGGTCGACGGCGAAACCGACCGCGTCCTCGGTTGTCACATCTGCGGGCCGGACGCCGGCGAAATGGCGCAACTCCTCGGCATCGCGGTACGCATGGGCGCAAAAAAGTCCGATTTCGACGCGACCATGGCGGTGCATCCGACGGCTTCCGAGGAACTGGTGACGCTGCGCGATAAATGGATCCCCCCTCGGTGACCGCCAACCTCGAGACCAACAAGCAGAACGCCATGGCGTTCTATGATCTGATGTTTAACCAGTGCAAACCAGCCGAGGCGATCGCGACATATGTTGGCGATGTCTATATCCAGCACAACGGCGAAGTGGCCGACGGCAAGCAGGCCTTTATCGACTACTTCGAGAAAATGGCGGCCGAGTATCCCGGCAAGCGGGTCGAGTTCAAACGCGCCATTGCGGAGAGAAATTTTGTGGTTCTGCATTGCCACCAGATCTGGCCGGGCCTGCCGGATTACGCCGGGATCGACATTTTCCGTTTCGATGACAACGGCCGAATCGTCGAACACTGGGACGTGCTGCAGACCGTGCCGGCCGAAATGCCCCACGGCAACGGCATGTTCTGAGAAGGCGGAGTTGATTGCGAGGGCGCGCGCCCGCTGCTAGAAGCCCCGCCATGAACGACAAGCTGCCCAAGACCGACCGTTACCGCGACACCGTGTTTCTGCCGAAAACCCAATTCGGCATGAAGGCGGGCCTGCCGCAAAGGGAACCCGAAATGCTCAGGCGTTGGGACGCCATGGGGCTGTACCAGCGCCTGCGCGAAGAGAGCAAAGGGCGGCCGAAATATGTGCTCCACGATGGGCCCCCTTACGCCAACGGCCATCTCCATATCGGCCATGCGCTCAACAAGATTTTGAAAGACATCGTCACGCGCTCGCGCCAGATGGCGGGCTTCGATTCGAATTACGTGCCCGGCTGGGATTGCCACGGCCTCCCCATCGAATGGAAGATCGAGGAGGAGTATCGCGCCAAGGGCAAGAACAAGGACGCCGTGCCGATCAACGAATTTCGCAAGGAATGCCGCGCCTTCGCCGAGCACTGGATCGGCGTGCAGCGCGAGGACTTCAAACGCCTCGGCGTCGTGGGCGACTGGGACAATCCCTATCTCACCATGGACTACAAAGCCGAAGCGCTCATCGCCAAGGAACTGCTGAAATTCGCTGCGAGTGGACAGCTCTATCGCGGCTCCAAGCCGGTGATGTGGTCGGTGGTCGAGAAGACGGCGCTGGCGGAAGCTGAGATCGAGTATCAGGATTATACGAGCGATACGATTTACGTGAAGTTTCCGGTGAAATTTGCGGGAAAGATGTCGCCTCCAGAATGTGGAAAGAAGCCGGCGTCGGATGAATATTTTGGCGCATTGTTAAGGGCGTCAATTCTGATCTGGACTACTACACCGTGGACGATCCCAGGAAATCGCGCGGTTAGTTTCTCATCCAAGATAGACTATGGTCTTTACGAAGTTACCTCATCGGCGCCCGAGAATTGGGCAAGACCAGGCGACCTTTTTGTCATCGCTGACAACCTCGCCGACTCATTTGCACAAGTTGCACGAATTGAAACGATGAGTCGTAGGTTTGACGTGGATATGTCCAATGCAAACTCGATGTTGTTGCAGCATCCGTTACACAACAGAGGTTATGACTTTTTCGTTCCACTTCTTGAAGGCGATCACGTCACCGATGACGCCGGAACCGGCTTCGTCCACACCGCGCCGGGCCATGGCGCGGATGACTACAAAATATGGACTGCAAATGAATCAGAGTTGAGGGAGATGGACATTTCCACCGCTATCCCCTTCACTGTCGATGCAGATGGTTTCTTTACCAAGGATGCGCCGGGCTTCGAGGGCAGGCGCGTCATCACCGACAAGGGCGAGAAGGGCGATGCCAACGAGGCGGTCATCAGTGCGCTGAAGGACGCTGGGATGCTAGTGGCCCGCGGACGTCTCAAACACCAATATCCCCATTCCTGGCGTTCGAAGAAGCCGATCATCTTTCGCAACACGCCACAGTGGTTCATTTCGATGGACCATCGAATCACGTCAGACGGAATTGATCTTCTCTTTCCCGGAGAAGTAAGGTTGGGCGATGGTCACCGGAACGAGAAGACTGACACGCTTAGGCATCGTGCGTTGAAGGCCATCGACGAGACGAAATTCTTTCCTTCAGCCGGGCAGAATCGCCTGCGCGCCATGATTGCCGACCGGCCTGACTGGGTGATCTCGCGGCAGCGCGCCTGGGGCGTGCCGATCTGTGTTTTCGTGCACCGGGAGACGGGAGAAATTCTCAACGATATCAAGGTGAACCAGCGGATTGAGGAGGCTTTTACTGAGGAAGGCGCGGATGCCTGGTTCGTCGATGGCGCGGCGCAGCGTTTCCTCGGGCGTGACTACAACAG
>JANNSP010000052.1:0-5954 GCA_031402975.1 Hyphomicrobiales bacterium | reverse complement strand
CACGCCTCGCTCACTTTCGCCGGCAGCCAGGGCCATTTCGAACTCAACACCTTCAATCCGGTGATGGCATATAATTTCCTGCAATCGGTCAGGCTCATGGCGGACGCGGCGGTGAGTTTCACCGATCACTGTGTGGTCGGGATCGAAGCCCGCGAGGACAATATCGCGGCCTCGCTTGCCCGCTCGCTGATGCTGGTGACGGCGCTCGCTCCCAAATACGGCTACGACCGCGCCGCGAAAATCGCCAAGTCGGCGCACAAGCACGGCACCACGCTCCGCGAGGAAGCTGTTGCCGATGGCATCGCGGCGGACGATTTCGACGCGATCGTGCGTCCCGAAGACATGCTCGGCCCCAAATGACGGTCGTCAATCTCAAACGCGTCCGCAAGCACAAAGCCCGCGCCGAGAAGGAAATGCAATCGGCCGAAAACCGCGCCAGGTTCGGTGAAAGCAAACCGGTGAAACAACAATCGAAGGTTGAGCGTGATCGTGCCAGCAAACAACTCGAAGGCCACAAACGCTGATCCCTTCTCCCACGGGGAGAGGAAAGAAAATGAAACGCTCCTTCACCCTTGCCGGCCATCGCACCTCCTTGTCGCTCGAACCGGAATTCTGGGAGGCCCTGCGGCGGGAGGCGGAACGCCGGGATACATCGTTGGCGGCGCTTGTCGCCGAGATCGACCGCGACCGGGGAACCCGCAACCTGTCGAGCGCCGTCCGCGTCTGGCTGCTCGCTACTGCGAAGGTGGCCTTATCACCGTAGCCCGCTGACGCTTCGGCGGCGGCCTCACCCTGGCCGGCGGCGCCGGAGGCTGCTCCAGCTTCGCCATGCGCCGGTGAACTCGCAGCTCGCGGGCGCGGAGACTCATTTCCCGCTTGTTGATCTCGATATTGGCGAGGCGCAGCCTTTCCGTCTCGACCTTCAGTTTCTCGGCCGCCACCACGCGCATCTCGGCGTGGATCTTGATCTCGCGCTGGCGCAGGCGAATTTCGTCGCGCTGGGCGTAATACGCCTCAAGCTTCGCCTCGTCCTCCTGGCGCATGCGCTCCTCCTCGAGCGCCAGGCGCTGCTGTTCCTTCTGCAGCCGCTCCAGTTCCTTGACGCCCTGCTCCATCAAGGTGAGGCCAAGCTGGGCCGCAAGCTCGGAGCTGCTTTCGTTCCGCGTGAGCGCGTCGGGCTCGCCCGCATAGGAAATTTCAACCGGCGGCAGGTTCGGGCGGGCTTTCAGACGAAGCGTCACCGCCGTATCGATCAGTCCCTGGCCGATCTCGGCCACGGTTTTGACCGTCGCATCGGCATCGGGCGTCTTGATGTCGAAGGGCTGGAACTGGGCCACGCCATTGGCAATCTCGATCGAGCCGGAAATGTCGCCGGCCGCCAGCCCCTCGCCGCCGAGCAGACCGGCCAGGGCCGCGTCGAGCCCGGATTTGTCGGTGGCCTCCGCAAGCTTCCGCGTGAAGGCGGCGGGAGAGATATTGCGCAACCGAACGTCCTGGAAGGAAAAACTCCCGCTGCCGCTCATCGCCGCCAGCACGCCACCCGCGCTCCGCCCCTCGCCCGTGAAGCGGAGGTCGATGCGGCCCTCGCCCGAGGCCACGGCTTCACCGCCCGCCAGCAGCAACTGTTTTTCCAGATCGACCGGAAGCGTCACCTTGGCGTCGATGCCGCGGCTGTCGCCGTTGCGGCGCGAGCCGATTTCGATCTTCGCGTCACGGCCGTCGCGGGCCTTGCCGAACACCGCCAAACGGATTTCATCGGCGCTGGCCGTGATGCCGATCTGCACGTCCGACACGGCGAAGTTCCGGTGCACCTGCAACATCGATGGCTTGATCCACACCTCGCCGGTGAGGCCGAATGGCAGGCCTTCGGCAAAGGCCCGATCTAGCCTGGGCGCACCACCCGACCAAGACAGGAACGTCGCCGCCAGCACATCGGTCAGACTGGTTTCGCCCATCTCGATATTGCCGGTGAGATTGCGTCCTTCGAGCCGGAGATCGCCCGCGATCTTCGCATCTCCCAGACGCCCGTCGATCGGATCGATGCGGATGACGCCCTTCTCGCTGGCGATTTTGGCGTCCGCCAGCAGAACCCCGCCCGGCGATACGGTCGCGGGCAGGCCCAACGCGGCAAACAGCGGGCCAGTGTCGGTGGCGCGGGCGCCAGCCTCGCCGCTCACGTTCAAGCCGCCTTCGCCGAAATCGATCCGGCCGTTGTAGTCGGCGCGCGCTCCGTAAGCCTGCGCCTGAATGTCGGCGGTGAAGCCGTCGCGGAGGCTTCCCGCCGCGGTGACGGTCAGCCGGCCGGGGAGCGCATCTCCACCAGTGGGTTCCAATCCGGCGAGCCGGACGAGGCCGGCGCTGCTTGTGCTCCTGATATCGGCGACGCCGCGCAGATCCATCTTGTCGCTCACCGTCACCGATCCGGATGCCGAGAGTTCAAGGGCTCCGGCCTTTCCCTCCAGCTCGAACGACGTCAGAGGTCCGAGCGCCCCGGGTTTGAGCGCCAGCGATCCGTTGATACTGGCGGGCCCAAGCGCCGAGGCCCAGGCGGGATCGCCGTTCGCCGGCAAGAGACCCAGGAGTCGCAGCAGGCCGCGCGCATCCTGTGCTTCGGCCTCGACCGAAATGGAGCCATCCGGCCCCTCGCCCGCGTCGAGGATCAGGCCGCTCGCCTGCAGCTTGGCGCCGCCCACCGCGCCGATCTCCAGCATGCGGAGATCGAGGCCCTTGGCGCCTGACACCAGGTCGATGGCGACATCCTCGGCCTCGACCCCGTTGAGCCGCAGGGTTCCCGCCTGCAAGGTGAAGCGCAGGTCGCCCGAACCGGCGCGCGGCGCCAGAAACGCCAGCAGCCCCGCGATGCCCGTCTTGCCGCCCGATGATACCGCGGCGATCCCTTGCGGCATGAAAGTATCGAGATCGATGCCGCGCGCATCGAGCCTGAGGTCGATGGCCTCGCGGCCGCCCCGTGTCACTGTGAGTTCCCCCGAGCCCCGGGCGCCGTCGATCTCATATTCGCTCTTGTTGAAATGGAGGCTGGTGTCGCTGAGGCTCACATCGGTCTGCAGTTTGAGGTGCCCTCGGCTGCCGGTCCACATGGCGGCGATGCCGCCGGCACCTTCGGGCCAGGCCCACAGCGCCAGTTGCCGGAGATCGCCCGATTCAAGCGCCAGGTTGCCCGCCAGTTCGGCCCCTTCCTTGCCGGGGAAGAAAACCCCTTTGAACAATGCGCGTGAACGGCCCGGCAGCGAGGCCGACAGTTCGCGCACCCGGATGGCATTGCTGTCGGCGCCGATCCTGAGCAAAACATTCTCAAGGAGTTGGCCTCCAGCCTTGAGCGAGGTCACCTTGAGAGCGGCGTTGAGGTCGATCCGTTCCGGCAATCCCGCCAGCAGCCCGTCGACCAGCGCCAGTCCGCCGCCCTCGCGCAGCAGCTTCCGCGCCGCAGCACCGCCCAGTTCATCGAGATCGACCCGCGACGCCGTAAGCTCCGCCGAGGCGGTGACGGCGACGCCCAGCATCAGCCGCGCGCTGCCGGTCATCATCACGCCGCCGTCCTTGGGGTCGCGCGGCGCCACCTCGATCTTGTCGAGGGCGACCGTATCGAAATCCGCCGTGATCGCCGACTTGAAAACCAGCGGCCGGACCTTTCCCTCCGAGTCGGCCTTGTCGTTGAGGGCCGCCGCGGGCTCGATCCGCAATACGCCTTTCAGCTTGTTCCCCTCATTGGCGCCATCGAAGCCATAGACCAGACCCGATCCGTCACGGGGTGAAACGCGCAAGCCGAAGCGGAACGGCGCATCCGTCTGCCACGCGCCGGTGTTCACGCTGATGTCGAGCGGCCGGTCGCGATAGGAGGCGCTGGCCCGCATCCGCCAGGGACCGGTGATGCCCGGCGCCGACAGCGCCGCGTTGAACTTTTCGATCTGGTGTTCGCCGCCCCGCCGGTGGTCGATCAGCTTGAGCCTGCCATTGCGCAGGTTGACACGGTCGAGCTTGACCTGGGCCAGCAACTCGCTCTTGGCCAGGTCGGCGGCCGGCGTGAAGGTCCAGTTGCCCTCGCCCGTCTCCTGCCGCTCGATGGTGATCGAGGGCTCCTCGATATCGACGCTTTCGACATGTAGCTGGCCGTTGAACAGCCCGGCAAGCGTCACGCGCACGGTGATGCGCTGGGCGCTGGCGAAATCGGCGGGCTCGCGTCCCGGTGGGCCGGCCAGGCGCACATTGTCGGCGGTGAGCCTCGGCCACGGAAACAGCCGGACGGAAATCGCCCCGTCGATGTTCACTGTCCGCCCGGTGAGCTTCCGGCCGTAATTTTCCAGATTGGCGCGATAGGCGTTCCAGTCGATGACGAACGGCGCCGCCATCGCTCCCGTCACCGCGATGAGCAGCAGCAGGCCGAAATAGAAGATCGGAGATTTCCAGACTTTCATCGAGGCCGATTCTAAAAGCAGGCCATTGCGTCAATCAAATGGCGGCGTTCTTGCCCGGGTTCATGATGTTACGGGGATCCAGCGCCCGCTTGATGTCACGCATGAATGACAACGCGGGGCCGTGTTCCTTCTCCAGATAGTCGATCTTGCCGGCGCCGATGCCGTGTTCGCCGGTCGAGGTTCCGTCCATGGCGATGGCCCGGTCGATGAGCCGCCCATACACCGCCTTGACGCGCACCACTTCATCGGCGTCGCTCCGGTCGCAATACAGCACGACGTGGAAATTGCCGTCGCCGACATGGCCGACGATCGGACCATAGAGATTGTTGGCTTCGAGATCGGCCTGGGTTTCGGTGACACACTCCGCCAGCCGGGAGATCGGCACGCACACATCGGTCGAGAACGATTCTTTTCCCGGCATCAGCGACCGCGTGGCCCAGAAGGCATCGTGCCGCGCCTGCCACAGTTTCAACCGGTCCTCTTCCTTGGTGGCCGAGACGAAGGGACCGCCGCCCAGCTCCTCGGCGATCGCCGCGAAAGTCTCGGCCTGCTCTTTGGCCGACGCCGTGCTGCCGTGGAATTCCATGAACAAAGTCGGCGCCACCTTGAGATCGATCTTGGAATAGGCATTGAACGCCTTGACATGCTCGGCATCGACCAGTTCGATGCGCGCCACCGGCAATCCCATCTGGATCGCCCGGATGGTGGCATTGCAGCACGCTTCCACGCTCGGAAAAGGACACACCCCGGCCACGATCGATTCGGGAATGCCATACAACCTGAGGCCCACTTCGGTGATGACGCCGAGCGTTCCCTCGGACCCCACCATCAGCCGCGTCAGGTCATAGCCGGCCGAGGATTTCTTGGCCCTGGATCCGGTGCGGATGATCTCGCCATTGGCTATCACCGCGGTGACGTTGAGGACATTCTCGCGCATCGTGCCATAGCGCACCGCATTGGTGCCGGAAGCCCTGGTCGCCGTCATGCCGCCGAGGCTCGCGTCGGCGCCGGGATCGACCGGAAAGAACAGGCCCTGATCGCGGAGATGCGTGTTGAGCGTCTTGCGCGTGACCCCGGCTTCGACGCGGGCATCGAGATCGGCGGCGTTCACTTCGAGGATGCGATCCATTTGCGACAGATCGATCGAGATGCCGCCGAAGGGCGCGGAGAAATGCCCTTCGAGCGAGGTGCCGGTACCGTAGGGAATGACCGGCGTTCCATATTTGCCGCAGATTTGCACGATCCTCTGCACCTCCGGCGTATCGCGCACGAAGGCCACCGCGTCGGGCGGCGCCCCCGGATTCCACGTCTGGTCCTTGCCATGCGCCTCGCGCACGGGCGTTGCTTCCGACAACCGGTCGCCGAGAAAGGCGCGGATTTCGGCCACCGCCTGCGTTGTGCTGTTCTTGCGGAAAGGTATAGTCATCGGCGGAAACTAGCACAGACAGAGGAAAACGCGATGCCCCTCCCCGTCCCCTTCGTGGGCTCCGTGCAAAAGGTCGAGGACCAGTGGATCGACTA
>JANNSP010000051.1:0-14175 GCA_031402975.1 Hyphomicrobiales bacterium | reverse complement strand
CGAAGGGGTTCAGGCGCTCCGCATCTCCACATCGAAATATACCGGCGACATCCTGGTCCTCAACAACGAGGGCTGCGGCAAGAACTACAAGGCCGGCCTCTCCATCTGGAACATCGACAATCCGCTGAAGCCGGTGAAGCTGTCGGAGAATATCGGCGACTTCACGACGAGCGACAGCCCCAACCGCCCGCATGACGCCAACCAGATCCACAGCGTCTTCGCCTGGGACGCCGGCGACAAGGCCTATGCGGTGATCGTCGACGACGACGAGGCCAAGGATATCGACATTCTCGATATCACCGATCCGAAAAAGCCGGTGCTGGTGCGCGAACTGAACGCCGTCGAGGACTTTCCTCTCTCCGCCGACCGCGCCAATGGTGCGGAAGTCTTCCTGCATGACATGGTGGTCAAGCAGATGGGGTCGAAGTTCTTCATGCTGCTGTCCTATTGGGACGCGGGCTGGCTGGTCCTCGACGTGACCAACCCGGCGGCGCCGATCTACATCGGCGATTCGGACTATCCATTCCCCGACGCGCTGATCGAAAAATATCTCGGACTTAATCTCAGCGCCGAAGGCAACGGCCATCAGGCTGAATGGAGCTTCAACAACCAGTACATCCTCGGCACCGACGAGGACTTCTCGCCCTTCCGCGCCAAGTTCGCGATCACCAGCGGACCCAATATCGGCGAGTACACGGCGGGTGAGTTCGGCTTCACCAAGCAGATCGCGTTTACGCTGCCCGATGGCCAACTGAACGGCCCGACCATTTTCGGCGGCTATGGCTGCAACGACGACGTGGCCGATATACCGGCTCCCCCCACCGTTTCGGCGGGCGAAGAAAAGATTCTGGTACTGTCACGCGGCCCGGTCCAGGATCCCGGATACAATTACGAGGCCTGCACCTTCGACGACAAGATCCAAAACGCCGGCCTGGCGGGCTACGACGCCGTGATCATCGCCAACCATCATGTCGGCTCCAATGCCGGCGTCGATCCCGACGCGGCCTTCTGCGGCAGCGGCGGCGTCAACACCATCATGGCAGTGTGTATCGGCCATCGCTCCCATCATCTGCTGTTCAACACGGTGCCGGATTACACCGTGCCCTATCCCTCGCCCGGCAGCGAACCGGCGATCGGTTCGATCGGAGCGCGCGTGGCCTTCACCACCACCTTCGATGGCTGGGGCTATGTGCGGCTGCTGAACGCCTCGACGCTTCAGGAAATCGGCCGCTATGCGATACCGGAAGCCTTCGACAAATCGAAGGCCTCGGGTTTCGGCGCGCTGTCGGTGCATGAGGTGGCGACCGATCCCTCGAGCAACACCGCCTATCTGTCGTATTATTCGGGCGGCTTCCGGGCGATCAAGTTCGGCCCCACCGGCATCACCGAAACCGGCGGCTATCTCGATCCCAAGGGCAACGACTTCTGGGGCGTCGAGATGTGGACCCATCCGGCCACCGGCAAGAAATACATTCTCGCCAGCGATCTCGACAGCGGCTTGTGGATCTTCCGCACCAAGTGACGTTCATATCGCTTATGGCGGGGGGTGGCGCGTCCACCCCCTGTCTCTTGCCCGCCGCGCCGGGATAGGCTCTCATGGACATCGGACTCTACACCTTCGCCGATATCGCTCCCGGCGCACCCGCCGGCCAGCGCCTCCGCAACCTCGTGGACGAGATCGAACTCGCCGACCAGGTGGGGCTCGATGTGTTCGGCGTGGGAGAGCATCACCGGCCCGATTATTCCGTCTCCGCCCCCGCCGTGGTGCTGGCCGCCGCCGCGACCCGCACCAAGAACATCCGCCTCACCTCCGCCGTCACCGTGCTGAGCTCCGACGATCCGATCCGCGTGTTCCAGCAGTTCGCAACCCTCGACCTCCTGTCGAACGGCCGGGCCGAGATCATGGCGGGGCGGGGCTCCTTCATCGAATCCTTCCCGCTCTTCGGCTACGATCTCGCCGACTACGACCGGCTGTTCGCCGAGAAACTCGACCGCCTGCTGAAAATCCGCGACAACCCCGGCGCAGTTTATCCGCACCCGATCCAAAATCCGCTCCCCGTCTGGCTCGCGGTCGGCGGCACGCCGCAATCGGTGGTGCGCGCCGCGACCCTCGGCCTGCCCTTGGCGCTCGCCATCATCGGCGGCGAACCGCAGCGCTTCGGGCCCTTCTTCCAGCTCTACCGCGAAACCGCCCGGCGCACAGGGCGCGATCCCGCAACGCTCGCCACCGGACTCAACATGCATGGCTTCGTGGCCACCACGATGCAGGAAGCCAAGGACACCTTCTTCCCGCCCCATGCCGAAGTGATGACCCGCATCGGCCGCGAGCGCGGCTGGCCGCCAACGACCCGCGCCCAGTTCGAAGCGTCCTGCGGCCCCTCGGGCCATCTCCTCATCGGCAATCCCGAACAGGTCGCGGAAAAGATCGTCGGCCTGCACCAGGTCTTCGCCAACACCCGCATTCTCATCCAGATGGCGATCGGCGCCATGCCGCACAAAGCCGTGCTGACCGCCATCGAGCTACTCGGAACGAAAGTGGCGCCTCTCGTCAGAAAGGAACTGTCATGAGCCTTCCCCATATCCCCGATCCCATGCCCGGCGACGCCGCCGCCGCCGACGCGATCGAGACCGTCATCATTCCGCGCGCCCGCGATCTGGGCGGCTTCGAGGTCCGCCGCGCGCTGCCCGCTGCCGAGCGCCAGATGGTCGGCCCCTTCATCTTCTTCGACCAGTTCGGCCCGGTGGTGCTGAAAGCCGGCCAGCCGATCAACGTCCGCCCCCACCCCCATATCGGCCTCTCTACCGTCACCTGGCTGTTCGACGGCTCGATGCTCCACCGCGACAGTTTAGGGACAGCCCAGGCCATAGCTCCGGGCGAACTCAACTGGATGACGGCGGGGAGGGGGATCGTCCATTCCGAGCGCACGCCATCGGCCGATCTCATGCGCGACCGCAACGTCTTCGGCATCCAGAGCTGGGTGGCGCTGCCAAAGGCGCATGAGGAAACAGCCCCCGGCTTCGAGCATGTAGCAGCCGCGTCCCTTCCCTGGATCATCGATCACGGCATCAAGGTCCAGGTGGTGGCGGGCTCGCTCTATGGCGCAACCTCGCCGGTCAAAACCCACAGCGAGCTGTTCTACGCCGAGGCGCGGCTCGAGCGGGGCGCCCGCCTGCCGCTCGAAGCCAGTCACGAGGAACGCGGCCTCTACATCGCCGAAGGTACGATCGAAATCGCCGGACAACAGTTCGAGCCAAACCGCCTTCTCGTCTTCCGCCCCGGCGACAGGATCACCATCAAGGCGCTCACCCCCGCCCGCCTCATGCTGCTCGGCGGGGAACCGATGGACGGTCCCCGCCACATCTGGTGGAACTTCGTCTCCTCGTCCAAGGACAAGATCGAAGCCGCCAAGAACGACTGGAAACAATCCCGCTTCGCCATCGTGCCGGGAGACGAAAAGGAATTCATCCCGCTTCCCCCCGCCTGACGGTCGACATTACTTGGCGCCCCCGAACAGCTCCTCGAGCTTCGCCCGCATCACCTTCGGCTCGACATCGACGCCCGTCCAGTACTTGATGCCGATCACCCCCTGGTTGACGATCATGCCGAGCCCGTCCAGCACCTTGCAGCCGCGCTGCTCGGCATCGCGCACCAGCCTGGTTCGCGGCGGATTGGGAATGACATCCGCCACCACCAGCCCCGGCCGCAATGTTTCAACGTCAAGCTCCAGCCTTGCGTCCACATCGGGATAAAGCCCGATCGAGGTGGCATTGACCACGATCCCGGCCTCGGCCGGAATTTTATAGGGTCCGCGCCACACCACCAGCTCCGCCTTGATCTTCGTCTTGCCGTTCAGCAGATCGACCAGCGTCCGGCCGCGGGCCTCGTCGCGGTTGACCACGATGATGCGTTTTGCCCCGGCAAAGGCCAGCTCGACCCCGATGGCGCGCGCGGCACCTCCCGCGCCGAACATCACGACCGTCTTGCCCGCAGGATCGACCACCTCGCCGAGCGATTGCAGGAAGCCCTTGCCATCGGTATTCTCCCCGATGAACTTGCCGTCGCGCAACACCGCGCAGTTGACCGCTCCCATCACTTCGGCCGACGGTCCCAGCCCGTCCAGATGCTGGATCACCGCCACTTTGTGTGGGATCGAGCAGTTGAACCCCACCCAGCCCATGGCGCGCGCCCCCTTCACCGCGTCGCCGAGCTTTTCCGGCGGCACCTCGCAATTGATGTAGCGGAAATCGAGGCCATGATGGCGGTACGCCGCCTCGACCATGGCGACCGTCGGATTCTCCGCCGCCGGCATGGCGAAGGAGCCGGTGAGCTTGCTCAGAAAATTATGCGCCATGTGTTTGTCCCCCTGAACCAGACTGCAATGATCCGTGGCGCCGGGCAAGCGGCGAAAACATTTCCGTTTTTTCGCCAGGCCGCGCTATGACTCGCAAAAACCATGGAGCCCGCCCGTGAAAGTCAAAATCGGCATCAACCCGATCACCTGGAGCAATGATGACGTGCCTGAGCTCGGTGGCGACACGCCGCTCGAAACCTGCCTCGCCGAAGCAAAACTCGCGGGCTTCGCCGGGATCGAGCTCGGCGGCAAATTCCCCCGCGACTCGGCCGAACTGAAACCGATCATGGCCCGCCACGGCCTGGAGATCGTCTCCGGCTGGTATGACGGCCGCTGCGCCGAGCGCGAGGTCGAGGCCGAAATGACCGCCATCACGCCGCATCTCCAGCTCTTGAAAGACATGGGCGCGAAGCTCGCCGTCTATGCCGACACCTCGCTCGGCCGCCACGGCGCGATCTGGGACCCGATCTCGAAGCGCCCTTCGCTCAGGGCGGACGAGTGGCCCGCCTATGGCAGGAAGCTCACCCAACTGGCCGAGCGCATGACTGACTTCGGTGTCGGCATGGCGTTTCATCATCACATGGGAACCATTGTCGAGAGTGACGCCGAAGTCGGCCTCCTGATGAAACACACTGGCCAAGCCGTCGGACTTCTCTATGATACCGGCCACTCGATCTTCTCCGGAGGCGACCCGTTGAGCCTGATCAAAGCCCACGCCGCGCGTGTCGTGCATGTCCATTGCAAGGACGCGCGGAAAGATGTGCTCGAACGCGCCCGTCGCCACGACATGAGCTTCATGGGCGCCGTGATGGAAGGCATCTTCACCGTCCCCGGCGACGGCTCGATCGACTATCGCCCCATTCTCCGCACTCTCGCCGAGCAAGACTATTCCGGCTGGCTGGTGGTCGAAGCCGAGCAGGACCCGAAGAAGGCCCACCCGCTCACCTATGCCAAAATGGGCTACGAAAACCTCTCCCGCCTGGCCACGGAGGCAGGCTTCACCGTCGACACTGCATAGAAAAAAAGCAACAGGAGGAAACATGCTCACGAAACTGCTGAAACCGCTGCTCGGCCTTGCCGCCGGTCTGACATTCATGTCGGCGCTCGCCGTAGCACAGGAAACCCGCGTGGTCTTCGTCACCCACGGACAGTCGGGCGATCCCTACTGGTCGGTGGTGAAAAACGGCATGGACGACGCCGCCAAGGCTTTGGGCGTCAAGGCCGAATATCTCGCTCCCGAAACCTTCGACATGGCCAAGATGGCGCAGATGATCGACGCCGCCGCGGCCTCCAAGCCCGACGGCCTCGTCGTGTCGATCGCCGATGCGTCCGCACTTGGCGAACCGGTGAAGAACGCCGTCGCTGCCGGCATTCCGGTTATCGTCATCGATTCGGGCGGCGCCAAGCTGACCAAGGAATTGGGTGGTCTCCTCTATCTCGGCCAGTCGGAATACGAAGCGGGCGTGATGGCCGGCGAGCGCGTCGCCAAGCTCGGCGTCAAGAAAGCCGTCTGCGCCAATCACGAAGTCGGCAATTCCAGCCTCGACGACCGTTGCGCCGGTTTCGCCAAGGGCCTCGGCGTAGATGTGCCGGTGGTCAATGGCGTGATGGACCCGACCGAAATGAAGAACCGCATCATCGCCCATCTCACCACCAATCCCGATACCGAGTTCCTGCTCACCGTCGGCATCGGCGGCGCCGAACCGGGCTTGGTCGCGCTCGAGGAAATGGGTTTGACCGGAAAAGTGAAGATCGGCACCTTCGATCTGTCGCCCACCATTTTGCAGGCCACCGCCGACGGCAAGATGGAATGGGGGATTGATGCCCAACAATACGCCATGGGCTATATCCCGGTCGTGATGTTCGACCTGTGGAAGAAATACAAGATCGCCCCCATCGCCGACTACCCGACAGGCCCCGGTTTCGTCACCAGGGAAACCGCGGCCTCGGTCATCGATCTCGCCAAGCAGGGCAAGCGCTGATCTTATCCTTCTCCGGCCTCGCCTTCGAGGCCGGGGAAGGTGTCGCGCGCAGCCTTCTGCGCGTGACGGATGGGGCCTTCTCTCCTGCATGGCGAAAGGCCCCATCCGTCACCCCCGGATCAAGTCCGGGGGTGCCACCTTCCCCACGGCGATGCCGTGGAGAAGGATTTAAGCGAGCGCATCGATCATGACACTTCCCCCCGACGAACGCGTCCGCGCCGTGCCGCTGCTGTCGCGCCTCCTCAGCCGGCCCGAGCTCGGCGCTATCGCCGGCACGGTACTCATCTTCTTATTCTTCGCCGTGACCGCCGGCTCAAGCGGATTGTTCAGCGCCAAGGGCATCGTCAATTTCCTCGAAGTCTCGGCCCAGCTCGGCATCCTCGCCGCCGCCGTGTCGCTGTTGATGATCGGCGGCGAGTTCGACCTCTCGGTCGGCTCGATGATCGGTTTCGCCGGCATCCTCATCGCCATTCCGCCCATCATGTATGGCTGGCCGGTCTGGGCCTCGGTCATGCTCGCCTTCGCCGCCTGCATTTTCGTGGGCTATCTCAACGGCCTGATCGTGGTCCACACCGGGCTGCCCTCCTTCATCGTGACGCTGGGCAGCCTGTTCATGCTCAGGGGCCTGACACTCGGCGTGACGCGCGGCATCACCGGGCGGACGCAAACCTCAGGGCTCAAGGAATATTCCGACGGCGACTGGCTGACGCCGCTGTTCGCCGGCCAGGTGTTCAAGACGCCGCTCCGCTGGCTCGCCGACTGGGGCATGATCGGCAAGAGGGCTGACGGACTGCCACTTATCACCGGCATTCCCGTCTCGATCCTGTGGTGGATTGGCCTCACCATCGTCTGCACCTGGATCCTGACCCGCACCCGCTTCGGCAACTGGATCTTTGCCGCGGGCGGTGAGCCCAACGCGGCGCGCAACATGGGCGTTCCCGTGGCCCGCACCAAAATCCTGCTGTTCATGGCTACCGCCGCCGCCGCCTGTCTGTTCGCCACCATCCAGGTGCTGGTCACCGGCTCCGCCGATACGCTTCGCGGCAACCTCAAGGAATTCGAAGCCATCATCGCCGTCGTCATCGGCGGCACGCTGCTGACCGGCGGCTACGGCTCGGCCATCGGCGCCATGTTCGGCGCGCTCATTTTCGGCGTCGTGCAGATGGGCATCTTCTATACCGGCATCGACACCGACTGGTTCAAGCTGTTCATGGGCGCCATGATGGTGCTGGCCGTCCTGTTCAACAGCTATGTGCGCAACCGCGCCATGCGGAGCCGCTGATGCTGGCGCTCAAGTCGGTCAGCAAATATTTCGGCTCGGTCATCGCACTGAAGGATGTGTCCTTCGACGTGGCAGCGGGCGAGGTCCACTGTCTCCTCGGCGACAATGGCGCTGGCAAGTCGACGCTGATCAAGGTGTTGTCCGGCGTGTACCGTCCCGACGAAGGCGAAATCCTCGTCGGCGGCCAGCCCGTCACCTTCGCCTCTCCGACGGAGACGCTCGACAAGGGCATTGCCACCGTCTACCAGGACCTCGCCCTTGTTCCGCTGATGAGTGTTGCGCGAAACTTTTTCCTCGGCCGCGAACCCATGAAGCGCGCCGGCCCCTTCCGCCAGTTCGATATCGCTTACGCCAACCGCACCGCGCATCGCGAAATGGCGGCCATGGGCATCGAGCTCCGCGATCCCGAACAGCCGGTCGGCACGCTGTCGGGCGGCGAGCGCCAATGCCTCGCCATCGCCCGCGCCATCCATTTCGGCGCCAAGGTGCTGATCCTCGACGAACCCACTTCGGCGCTCGGCGTCCACCAGGCCTCCGTCGTGCTTAAGCTCATCGTGCAGTCCAAGGCCCGCGGCATCGGCGTCATTTTCATCTCGCACAATGTGCACCACGCTTACGTCGTCGGCGACCGCTTCACCATCTTGAAGCGCGGCCGCAACACCGGCACCTACGCGAAAAACCAGATCACCCGCGACCAGTTGCTGAACCTCATGGCGGGGGGAAAAGAACTCATCGACCTCGAACACGAAATATCCAGACTGGCCACAACGGCATCATGATTGCCTGCCGCGGTCTATCCTTTGCGGCCTGCGATGACGTGATCGAACGATATTCGCCCTGGCCCCCACGCGATGAGAGCGAGCGCCATGGCAGCCCAGGTCAAATGAATGGGCCAGCCATCGGGCACGGTGAGCTGCACGACGAGCGTCATCACCAGCAATCCAAATGCTGCCAGGCGTGTCGCCAGGCCGAGAACTAGGAGAATGGGCAGCAGGATTTCCGCTGAACCCGCGGCAAAGGCGAAGACCGCCGGCGCGGGGAACGGATAAGGACCACCAGGCAGATGCAGCTTGAATTCCGAACTGAAAAGCAGGATGGCGACATCGTTCAGCTGCAGGAAGCCGTCCCACTTGTTGACGCCGGACCGCCAGAACGGAACCGCCAGTCCGAAGCGCAGGGCGAGCTGTGTGAGAGACGGTTGGGCAATCAAGCGCACCATCGAGTTCACGCGCTCGACAAGCCCGCCGATGCCGCGCTGTCTTTCGTTGTCCCCACGATGTTGCTCAACGGTCATCACGATCATTCTCCATGATTCGCTGTAGTGAAGGCGCCCGCCTCGATCATTCCGGCAATGTTGGTGGAAAGATCGAATTGCGGGAAATCGGCGAATGCCGCTTCGGCCGCCGCGCTCAATCTCTCGCCCGCGATGAGGCTTGACAGGAACACCGCGCCGCCTGGCGGTAGGTGCCGGACGGTGACTTCGAGGCCGGGCCTGGTGATCAATGCGTCTTCCGGCCCCCTGTCTTCGAAACTTCCGGCAGTGCCGTTGCTCCTGTTCGCCACGAAAATGCTGACCGCCGGATGGAGTGAACGCACGATCCGTGTCGCGGCGTGAGGCATCAGGACAGTTTGCGCCAGCCGCTCCGCCGGGATCGAAGCCAGCGCCTGAGGAGTCAGCGGTTCCTCGTCGGCGGCGTGATAGGCATCGAGCCAGGCGCGCTCGATCCGCGCCACATCGGGAAGCCAGGGCGTCGACCGGGCGTAGTCGTAGCGCTCGATGAAGTCGGGAAAGTCGCGGCCGTATTCGAATAGAAGCGGTGACGAGGGGGGCGTGGCGCGCACATGAAATCTTGCCATGGCGCGAAAGAATTCCACCCCAGTAATACGCATTGTCGCCGGAAACGCCGCCGCCAGCGCATTGATGAGGCTGACCGTGACGTTGTTGCGATAGACGTTGTAGCGTTTCCGCGCGGTCTTGCCGTTCGGTCCAGAGATGGAAGCCGGCGGCGGGCGCTCCGGATCGAGCAGTGCGGGGGCGAAACCGGCCGCATAGCCGAGCCGGTCCATTCGGCGATCACCGCGCTGCATGGGCTTTGCCGAGCGTGAAACCGTGCGCATGACGATCGAGGATGGCTTGAGCGGCGGCGGCCTCCGCCTTGAGAATGGACCAGTCGGGAATTTTGCTGTCCCATTCGACCAGCGTCGGAATGGGTCCGCATCTGCCGATCACCAGGTCAAAGAGCTTCCAAACCGCATCGGCGACCGGACCGTCATGGCTGTCGATAATCAACGGGTCGCCTTCATCATCCGTCTGCTCGGCATGCCCGGCAAGATGTATCTCGCCAACCTGCGCCAGCGGGAAATCCGCGATATAGTCGAGCGCGGAATAGCCGTGGTTGGTCGCCGAAACGAAGACATTGCTGACATCAAGAAGCAGCCCGCAACCGGTGCGCCGGACCAGGTCCCGCAGGAATCCAGTCTCGCTCAATGTTGATTCCGGGAAAACGACATAGGTCGAAGGGTTTTCAAGCAGGAGCTTGCGGCCGATCGCCTCCTGTACCTGGTCAATGTGTTCAGCGACGCGGGCGAGCGTTGCCGGCGTGTAGGGCAGGGGCAGCAAATCATTGTAGTAGGTTTTGCCGTGGGTCGACCAGGCGAGATGTTCGGAAACGAGCGCCGGCTCGTAGCGCTCGACCAGCGCCCTGAAACGGGCGAGATGGATCTTGTCGAGAGGCTGCGGGCCGCCGATCGACATGCACACGCCATGCAGCGACACCGCGTAATCGCGGCGAATCCGGGCCAGCGCATCATGGGGCGGGCCGCCAGCGCCCATGTAGTTTTCCGCATGGACCTCGAAGAATCCGCCATGGATGCCGTCGGCCAGGATCGACTGCAGGTGTTCATGCTTCAGGCTGGTGCCAGTCAATCCGGCAATGGGATGTGCCGGAAAGCGCGAGGCCGCCGATGTCCGCGCGGCAAGATGAAAAGACAGTTCGTTCATCGTGTTCTCCGCTTTCCGGCTGGTTTCCGTGGGCCTTATGCCGGGACGTCGCGCGTCAGCGGCTTGAGGGAGCCTTTGAGGCCACCGGGCAGCTCCATCGTCGTGCATTTGTCTCCCTGCGCGAATTTCCAGGAATTGCCTTGGAAGTCGACGGTCGAGGAACCCTGGCAGGTGGTGCCGGGACCGGCCGCGCAGTCGTTCTGGCCCTTGAGCGCAATGCCGTAGCACTTGACTTTGCCCGCGGCCATTGCTGCTTCGCCTTCAGCTTTTGTCAGTCCTCCCGCCATTGCAATCGAACCGAGGGCGGTGGCGACGGCGCCGGCCAACATCGCCGTGCTGATTGTTGATCTTGTAGACATATTTTGCATCTCCTGTTTGGGTTTGCGCAGCGCCCGCTCCTTGAGCGCGCAAAGGACAGTTCGGTCCATAAGGGTCTTATGTTACGTGTTTGGGGCGACACGATCTCGTGATCGGAAGGCTGCGGGGCTTGAACTAAATTTGGCAAGCCACGTAACAAAAGGCCGTGTGCAATCGTAACTAAGGAGGAAGAAAGGCTTGGACGGTGTAGACGAGGCGGAACTTGCCCGGCTGATGCGAGCCGCGCTCGGGGGTGATGAAAAAGCCTATGGCGATTTCCTCCAACTGGCGGCTTGCCTCGTCCGTGGTTTCGCCCGCCGAAGGATCGTACAGGGCGGACTCGACCCGGAGGATATCGTGCAGGAAACACTGCTTGCGATTCACCTGAAGCGGCACACCTGGCGCCAGGATGCGCCTGTCTCGCCGTGGATCCATGCGATTGCGAAATACAAGCTCATTGACGCCTTTCGCCGCCGTGGCCGCCGGATGGAGATCGATATCGACGAGATGTCCGAAACTCTCTCCGTGCCGGAAGCCGAGACCGTCAGCGACCAGGAGATCGGACGCGCGCTCGGGACGCTCGCGCCCGGGCAGCGCTCCGTCGTGGCGGCGGTTTCCGTCGACGGACGCTCGATCAGGGAAACGGCCAAAAATCTCGGCATGAGCGAGACGGCGGTGCGGGTCGCACTCCATCGCGGGCTGGCGGCGATCGCTAGGCGGATTGGTCGGAGTTGAAATGGATACGAATGAACTGATCAGCGTGTTGGCGGCGGACACGCGGCCGCCCGCGGCGCCGATTTCGTCGGTATGGTGGGCGGCGGCCGGTATCGCGATCTCCCTTGCCGCCGTTGCCTTCTTTGCAATGCTCGGTCTGCGGTACGATATCGCGGCCGCTGCTGGAACGCCCCGCTTTCTGTTCAAGTTCCTGGTCACGATCACGCTTGCCGCGAGCGCCTTCGGCTGCGCTCGCGCGCTGTCGCGGCCGGGCGAGAACTGGCGCAAGGCCGTCCCCTATCTCGCACCCGCGCCCGCGTTGCTCGCGATAGCGGTCATCGCCGAACTCTTTCTCCTGCCATCGGACACCTGGTCGGACAATTTGGTCGGCCGGAACAGCGCGGTCTGCCTGACCTATATTACCCTGCTCGGCATCGGCCCGCTTGTCATCTTCCTGCGAGCCCTAAAACATGGCGCTCCCACAAGTCCTGGCCTTGCGGGCGCCGTCGCGGGTCTTCTCGCCGGTGGCATCGCCGCCACCTTTTATGCTGCCCACTGCACCGACGACTCCCCGCTTTTCGTCGCCACATGGTACACGATCGCGATTGCCGGGCTTGCCATGCTTGGAGCCGCCTGCGCCGGCCGGGTCGCGCGCTGGTAATCTCAAGGAATTCGAGGCGATCATCGGCGCCAAGGTCCGATCCTCGACGAGCCGACATCAGCGCTCGGCGTGCACCAGGCCTCCGTGGTGCTCAAGTTCACCTCTTTTCCGCATAGCGGGAGGGGAAGGTGAAGGCAAGCCTTCGCCTCACTCCGGCAATCCAGCTTTCCTATAGCCTTCAACGAAATGCAGCAGATCGCGCCGATCGCGGAACGGGACGGTCCTGGACCAGCTGCTGACCGTGAACTGCGGCAGGGCGCGCATCAACCTGCCCGCCACCTCGCGCGCTTCCTCGATCCGTCCAAGCTGTGCCAGCGCCGCCGCCAGGATGCGCTGCGAACCGATCACCTGGGCTTCGCCGTCGTGGAACATCTCGACGGCGTCGTCATAGCGCCGCGCCGCATAGAGAACATAGCTGAACAGCCAGTGGTAGTAGGGCGGCGGATGGGGGTTGAGTTGAAACGCCCGCTTTCCGGCCCGCACCGCCTCGTCGGGATGGCCCTCCAGCACTTCGAGATCGGCCAGAAAAATCCACGCGTCGGCATGGTTGGGATTGAGCTTGAGGGCAATCCCGAACTGCTCGCGCCCGCCATCCAGATCGCCAGCCCCATTGAAGATCAGGACATAGCCCAGAATGACATGGGCGTCGGCGTTGCCGGCATCGAGCGCCACCGCTCGCCTGGCCAGCGCCAGAACCTGCTCGCTGGTATCATCCTGGTAGCAGTACATCCATCCGAACAGCAGGTTCATCGCCAGCCAGGCATGGGCATCGGCGAAATCCGGATCGAGTTCGCAAGCCCGTTCCAATAGAGGGCGCGCCGCGAGGTTGCGCTCGGGCGTTTGCATGCTGAGTATCCGGCCACGCACGAACAGGTCATAGGCTTCGAGGTTGGGCGCCCGGCGCTTGGGCGGCGCGTGGGCCCCGGGCAGCGCTTCGGCGAGCGCCCCCACAATCGTTCGCACCACCTCGTCCTGAAGCGCGAAGATATCCTCGAGATTGCGGTCGAACCGGTCGGCCCACACATGGCTGCCGTCGCTCGCGTCGATGAGCTGCACCGTGATCCGCACCCGTGACGCGGCGCGGCGGACACTGCCCTCGACGACATAATTGACGCCAAGCTCGCGCGCCGCCTGGCGGATGTCGAAGGCCTTGCCCTTGTAGGCGAAAGTCGAATGGCGCGCGATGACGAACAGGCCGTTGACCTTGGAAAGATCGGTAATCAGATCCTCCGACAGGCCGTCGGCGAAGAATTCCTGTTCCGGGTCGCTGCTCATATTGGTGAAGGGGAGGACGGCGATGGATGCCCGCCCCGGCGGCATGCCGGGGCCTTGATCGGCAGCCCGCTTGACTGGCGGGATCACGCGAAACACCCGCACCGGCTTCTGGATGTTCTTGAGCATCCGCTCGCCGAGTTCGTCGAAGGAAAGCTCCACCTTGCCCGCGACATGGTCGTTGACGGTGCCGGACACGGCGATGCCGCCGGGCTCGGCAATCGCCTCCAGCCTGGCCGCGATATTGACGCCGTCGCCATAGATGTCGGAGCCTTCGCCGATGACGTCGCCCAGGTTGATACCGATGCGCAGCACGATGCGGCGCTCTTGGGCCAAGTCCCGATTGGCCTCGGCGAACTTGCCCTGAATTTCAACCGCCGCCTTCACCGCATTGACCGCGCTGGCGAATTCGATCAGCACGCCGTCGCCCATGAACTTGACGATCCGCCCGCCAAGAGTCTTTACCGTGGGCTCCAGGATCACCGTCCGCCGCTGTTTCAAGGCCGCCAGCGTGCCTGCCTCGTCCGCCCCCATCAGCCGCGAATAGCCAACCT
>JANNSP010000050.1:0-3007 GCA_031402975.1 Hyphomicrobiales bacterium | reverse complement strand
CGCCGCGACCGCCGCCTCAAGGATGCTCCGGCGTTCGTCCACCGAAAAGGAATTCGCTTCCCCCGTGGTGCCGAGCACGGCGATGCCATCGCAGCCATCGACGATCAACTGCTTTACATGGGTGGCGTAGCGGGCAAGGTCCGGCTCGCCATCCTGTGTCAGCGGCGTCGCCGCCGCCGCGAACACGCCACGAATGCTCAACCGCACAATCACCTTCCCTCGCCGTCCATGGAAGGCATGTTTCACCGATCCGAAGGCCGGGGACAAGGACGATTTCCGTTGAGCGGGCGTTTCCGATTTACAGGCTGCTTTGCGGGGAATAGCTTCGTAGGCTGAACTGACGAGGACGATTGACATGATGGGCGGATGGAACCTTGGTGCTTTGGCTGTCGTGGCGCTCGGCCTGATGGCCGCCGGTCCGGCGGCGCATGCGGGCTGCGATGACGATCCGGCGGCGGGAGTCGACTGGAGCGGCTGCCCGAAGGAACGCCTGATGCTCGAGGGCAGCGATCTGGCGGGAGCGGTTTTCGACGGCGCGCTGCTGTCGGGCACCGGGTTTCAGTCGGCCAGGCTGGCGGGGGCCAATTTCCACCGGAGCGAATTGTTGCGCGCGTCGTTCGAGAATGCCGACTTGACGGGCGCCAATTTTGAAAAGGCGCTGTCCAGCCGGACCAACTTCAACGGCGCCAAACTGTTCAACGCGCGGCTGATCAAGGCGGAGTTCCAGCGCGTCAGTTTTGACGGCGCCGACATGACCGGCGCCGACATGACGGACGGCGATTTCCACCGCAACAGTTTCGTCAAGGCCAAGCTGGCGGGCGCCAATCTGACGGGCGCCATCGTGCCGCGCTCGGTGTTCCACGAGGCCGACCTGGCGGGCGCGTCGTTCAGTGGCGCGATCCTCTACCGCAGCCGATTCGAGGGCACCGATCTGAGCGCCGTCAAGGACCTGACCCAGGCGCAGCTCGATACCGTGTGCGGCGACAGCGTCACGAAGCTGCCGGCGGGGCTCGTCGCGCCGACGCACTGGCCCTGCGGCGAGGACTGAGCTATCAGCGGGCCATCGCGAGCAGGAGGATCGCGGTTGCGACGATGTCGTCGATCGTGGCGCCGCGCGACAAGTCCGAGACGGGTTTGGCGAAGCCTTGCAGGATGGGGCCGATGGCCCGCGCGCCAGACAATTGCTGGAGCAATTTGTAGGCGATGTTGCCCGCGTCGAGATCGGGGAAGACCAGCACATTGGCGCGGCCCGCGACCGAGCCCGGCTCCTTCATCTTGCGTTCGGCAATGACAGCCGAAAGGGCGGTGTCGCCCTGCAATTCGCCGTCGATCATGAGGTGGGGCGCGCGGGCGCGGACGATTTCGAGCGCTGCCACAACCTTTTCGGCATCGGCATGCTGGCCGCTGCCTTTGGTCGAGAATGAGAGGAGCGCCACGCGCGGTTCCTCAGCCAGGATGGCAGCCGCACTGGCGGCGGAGGCGATGGCAATGTCCGCAAGCTGCGCCGGTGACGGCTGCACATTGACGGCGCAGTCGGCGAATATGAGGCGCGTCCTGGGCCATAGCATCAGAAAGAAACTCGACGGCGTGCCGATTGCGTCGCCCATGCCGATGGTCATCAGCGCCGCCTCGATGACGCGGGCCGTCGGGTTTGCCGCGCCGGCCAGCATCGCGTGCGCCTCGCCGCTGGCAACCATGGCTCCTGCCCGGTAAAGGGGTTTTGCCAGCAACCGCCGCGCCATCGCCTCGGTCATCCGGCCCCGCCTCGACATCAGCCGCGCGATATCGGCGGGGCCGGGCTCCGGAACAGCCGCTCCGAACAGGATGGGGTGGGCGAGATCGTGCTCCCTCAACAGTTGCGCCGCCGCGCTGATGCGGCCGTCGCCGCCTTCGGGCAGGACGATCTTCAGCTTTCGGCCCTTGATTTTGGCCCGGGCTTCGTCAATCACGGTCATCGCGCAGTCATTCTGGAACGGGGCCATGTCAGCAGATCAGAAGATCGAAATCCACCGTGGACTGAGGGATATCTATTTCGAGCGCTCGCAGACCACCTTCATCGACGGCAAGGCGGGGGACCTGCGCTATCGCGGCTATTCCATCCACGACCTGGCCGAACACTCGACCTTTGAGGAAACGGCGTATCTGCTGCTTCATGGCGAATTGCCCAAGGCGGCGGAACTTGCGGCCTTCGAGCGCGAATTGAAAGAGGCGCGGAAACTGCCGGAGGAGATTACCGCGCTCATCGCGATGGTGAAGGCGGCGCATCCCATGGACGTGCTGCGCACCGCCGTCTCGGCGCTCGGCGCGTTCGATCCCGAAGCTGGCGATCATTCGGCCGATGCGGCGCGGCGCAAGGGCATCCGCCTCACCGCGCAAGTGCCGATGATCGTGGCGGCCCACACGGCATTGCGCAAAGGTGCCGCGTTGCCCATGCCCGACACTGAACTTTCGCACGCGGCCAACATCCTGTGGATGCTCACCGGCCACCGCCCCTCGCAACAGGCGGCGCTGATGCTCGACCGCGATCTCATCCTCCATGCCGAACACGGCAGCAACGCGTCTTCGTTCGCGGCGCGCGTGGTGATCGGCACCGAGGCCAGCTTTCATGCCGCAATGACGGCGGCGATCGCGGCACTTTCGGGCGCGGCCCATGGCGGCGCCGCGGAAGATGTGATGCGCATGGCTAAGGAGATCGGCGATCCGGCCAATGCCGCGGATTATGTGAAAGCACGCAGAGCCGCCGGCGACGCGGTGACCGGTTTCGGCCACCGCGTCTATCGCGCCGAGGATCCGCGCGCGCGCCACATGCGCGACGGTGTCGAGGCTTTGTCGAAGCAGATGGGCGAGCCCAGATGGTTCGCCATCCTGCAAGCCGTGGCCTTGGCGATGAAGCCCTATGCGCGCTTCGGGGTGAATGTGAATGTCGAAGAAGAAGAAGGTGAAGGTGACGCCGGACGTCGTCAACCAGTATCTGGGCGTGCAGAAATTCCGCTACGGCGAAGTCGAG
>JANNSP010000049.1:0-20860 GCA_031402975.1 Hyphomicrobiales bacterium | reverse complement strand
TCCCCGGCAAAGCGGATCGTTCCCCACCAGGACCTTGCCGATCGCATCCCACAAAGCGAGTTCGATGCCCGCCAGGCATTGCGAGAAATAGCGCGGAGCACTGCCCGTGCCTTTCGAATTGAAGCCGTACTGGTAGTAGTTCCAGATGATGCGGTTGCCGTCATAGACCGACTGGCCGATGAAATGCGGGACGGCATCGTTGAGGATGTCGAGCACCGGTGCGATGACCGGGCTTGCAACCGATTCCGCAATTCCGGTGACGCCTTCGTCGGTCTCGATCTCGATCAGGATGACGGGTGCGCCGTAATTCACCCCTTGCGCCCAGTGATAGGGCTGCTTGAAGGCGCAGTGGAGGGGGGTGAGCCTGATTGCCTTGATCTTCATGTCAGTCCTCTCAATTCGCCGCGACTTTGCCGGAATAGGTCGGAAATTCGCCGTGTTTCCTGTAGTCCTCGTTGAACCGCATGAGCTTGTCCTCGTCGATGTCGACGCCGAGGCCCGGCCGGTCGAGGCGGCCCCATGACGGTCCATCGGCAATGGGGATGCGTTCGGTCAGGATGTCGTCGGCCATCATCTGCGCCGTCTGCTGGCTGCCGAGTGCCGCATTGGGCGAGGCCAGCATCACATGATGGCCGGCGGCGGCCGTCAGGCCGAGTTCGCCATGGGTGTGCTTGCACACCTGCCAGCCTTCCATGTGGCCGACCTGGTTGAGCATGTGCCAGCGGGTGAGCGAGCCCACCCAATACTGGCTGAAACACAGATAGTCGCCGCAGCGGCTCTTGATCAGGCGGTAGGCATCGGCTTCGCGCCACAGGCCTTCGTTGACGCAGAGGGGCACGGGCACGCGTTTCCGCAGCTCCAGCATGGTCTCGACCGGATCGATCCTGACCGGGGCCTCGGCGAAATCGAGATCGAAGCGCTCGTGCCAGCGGGTCAGCAGGCGAACTGCCTGCGGCATCGACCAGGCCTGGTTGACGTCGATGCGGATCTTGCCCGAGGGCCCGATCGAGTGGCGGAGCGCCTCCAGCATCCCTTCCTCGCGGCGTTCGTCCACTCCCGCCTTGATGTAATAGGCGCGGTAGCCGCGCTTGACGCCGTCCGCGCCTTGCGCGGCGATGTCCTCGGGGGTGCCCCAGTCCATGTAGTAATAATAGTCGACGGTGTCGCGCATCGCGCCGCCGAGCATCCGGTAGAGCGGCTGGCCGCATTCCTTGCCGCACAGATCCCACAGGGCGGAATCAATCCCGGCGAAGGCGAAGTTGCCGGTCATCGGCTGAAACGCCCAGACGGCATAGATGGCGAGATCGCGGTGGATGGCTTCCTTGTCCCAAGGATCGCGGCCCACGACCAGCGCCGCCATGGCGTTGACGGCGCTCTCGATCCCGGCGGTATCGGCGGCGCGGGTGCATTCGCCCCAGCCCACCAGGCCGTTGTCGGCGGTAAGCTTGACGATGACATCGGTGATGCCGCCGCGATTTATCAACGAACTCGACTCGATCCGCTTGTAGGGGGACGCGCACCGTGATGGCTTCGAGCTTGACGACCTTCATGGACTTATTCCTGCTTCAGCGTGAGACATTGAGACGGCCTTCCATGTAGCGGACGGCGAGCGACAGCGGGTAGCTCATGGCGAAATAAATGGCGGCGACGAGCACGAACACCGCCATCGGCTGATAGTCGGCGAAGGCGATTGACTTGGCGTCGTTCATCAGTTCGTTGACGCCGATCAGCGAACAGAGCGACGTATCCTTGAGCAAGCCGATGGCATAGTTGCCGGCCGGCGGCAGCACGATGCGCGCCGCCTGCGGCATGAGGATGTAAGCCATGGACTGAGCCGGCGTCATGCCGAGCGACACCGCCGCTTCGCGCTGGCCCTTGTGCAGCGCCTCGATGCCGGAGCGGAACACTTCGGCCAGGATAGCACCACCATGCAGGCCGAGGCCCACGACAGCTCCGGTGAAATCGTCGAACCATCGCCAGTCCAATTCGGGAAACAGCTGCGGCGGCACGAAATAGACGATGTAAAGGAGAACCACGATCGGCAAGCCGCGAGCCACTTCGATATAGCCCACGGCGAAAGCCCGCAGCAACCGGACCTTCGAAATTCGCAGCAGGGCGAACACCATCCCGATCGCCACCGACAGGAGGAAGGACACCGCCGCGATCTTCAGCGTGGTGATGGAATAGTAGAGCAGTTCCGGCAGCCAGCGATGGATGTTCTCGGCGTAGATCGCGGGAAGCTCCAGCATGGCCCCTCTACTGCCAGGCCTGGCGCTGGCGCTCGAGCCTTGCGGCCAGGCGCGACATGGGAATGGTGATGCACAGATAGATCACGCCCGCGATCAAATAGATCGCAGCGCTCTGCAGCGTTTCGGTCACCAGGTTGCGGGCCAGCGCCATCACCTCGACGACGCCCACGGCAAACACGATCGCCGTGTCCTTGAGAAGGATGATGGAAAGATTGGTGATCGGCGGCAGCATGGTGCGGATGGCCTGTGGCAGCACGATGTAACGCATGGCCCGGAGCGGCGTCATGCCAAGCGAGAGTGCCGCTTCCATCTGCCCGCGATGGATCGATTCGATGCCGGCGCGGTAGATTTCCGAGAGATAGGCGGAGCCGTTGAGTCCCAAGCCGATGATCGCGGCCTGAAACGGCGACGGCTGGAATCCGACATCGGGGAAGCCGAAATAGATGACGAAGAGTTGCACCAGAGCGGGCGTGCCGCGAAAAAATTCCACATAGACGATGGCCAGGACCCTGACGAGGCGCCAGGATGACATGCGCAGGAGCGCTATGACCAGGCCGAACACGAGCGCGAAGGCGATGGCGCCGAGTGCTACGAGGACGGTTGCCGGCAAGCCGCCGAGAAGCGTGGTCAGAAAGTACCAGCCGCGTACTTCGAGTATTTGCCAGAACCCCATTTTTCCGTCAGCGCTGTTGTATGTGCTTGAGAAATTCGCGGGTGCGCGGCAGGCTCGGATTGAACAGCACGTCTTGTGGCGGCCCCTGTTCGACGATCTGGCCCTGGTCCATGAAGATGACCCGGTCGGAGACTTCGCCGGCAAACTGGATTTCATGCGTGACGATCACCATGGTGCTGCCCTCCTCCGCCAGTTGCCGCATGACGCGGAGCACTTCGCCGATGAGTTCGGGATCGAGTGCTGAGGTCGCCTCGTCGAACAGCATGAGCTTGGGCTGCATCGCCAGCACCCGGGCGATCGCCACGCGTTGCTGCTGACCGCCCGAAAGGCGCTCGGGATATTCAGAAATCTTGTGGCCGAGGCCGACTTTTTCCAGCATGTCCCGCCCTCGCCGTTCGGCTTCTTCGCGCGTGAGGCCCAGGACTTTCTGCGGCGCTATCGTGACATTGCCGAGTGCCGTCAGATGCGGAAACAGGTTGAAGCGCTGGAACACGAAGCCGATTTCCTGGCGTTCTTTCGCCAGTTCGCGGTCGCTCAGATGCACATAGCCGCCGTTGGTCTGCTTTTCGCCGATCAGCATTCCGTCGATATAGATGTGACCGGAACTGGGTTTCTCCAGATAGTTGATACAGCGCAGCAGCGTGGTCTTGCCCGAGCCGCTCGGACCGATGATGGACACCTTCTCGCCCCGGCGCACATCGAGGGTGATGCCGGACAGGACTTCGAACTCGCCGAAACTCTTGCGCAGGTCCACGATGCGCAGGAGAGCGTCGCCGTCCGCCGTTCCGCCTGTGCCCCGCCCCATGCCCGACCCCGGTCACAAATAACAGCAGGCCGCTATCGCAGCCCGGATTTTGATTTCAATGAAAGGAACCGCGGCGGCAGAATGCGTCCTGATCCGCCGCGGTGCTTGTAGGCCGAAGATCAGAAGCAGTGATCGGCGTTGGGGGCCTGATAGCCTTCCTCGCGGTCGACGCCGATGCGGGGATTTTTCTCCGGCGGAATGAACCAGGATTTGTCGCTCAAGCCGTATTTGGCCATGGCCTTGACATTGAGGCAATCGGCCCAGGCCTGCTTGATGCCGCTATTGATCGCCTCCGCGAGCTCGGGCTCATCCTTGTTGATGCCGAAAATCACGTTGTACTTGGTCGACATCACCGGATACTTGGCCTCGGGCGTCAGCGCCAGTTGCTTCAGTTTCCATTCGGGATGCTGGAAGATCGCATACTGAACGAGCGGCGGATCGAGGATCGCCATGTCGATGCGGCCCGCCAGCAGATCCTGCATGACGCCGTCGGAGGTATCGTAGAGCTTGACTTCACCGATGCCGTCGACCGATTTCAGTTCGGGCACCAGCGTGAAGCCGGTGACGGTGCCAACCTTGCGGCCCTTCATGTCGGCGAATGTGGTGAAGTTGTTTTCTTCCTTCTGCGCGAGCAGCGTGCCGAAATAATAGACCGGCTCGCTGAGGATCATGATCTTGGTGCGCGCCTCGAGCCAGCCCATGGCGCCGTGCATGACGTCGATTTTGCCCTGCTTGGTGGCCTCGATCAGCGCCGCCCAGTCCATCTGCACGACGTTCGGATCGAGTCCCGCCTGCTTGGCGACAAAGACCATGAGTTCGCCGTCGGTGCCGCCGAGTTGTCCGTCCTTCAGCTGCGTCATCGGCATGTCGCCATTCATGCCGATCGTCAGCTTGCCCGGCTCGATTGTCTTGACTTCGGCCAAGGCGCCCGCCGAGACCGAAATGAGTAAAGCCGCCGCCGAGACTATGGCGGCGGACCACGAGGCCACCTTGCGGTAGCCACCATCGGTGTAAAGTTTCATGCGTTTCCTCCCTGCTGCTTCCATCATTTTTGATGGATAGGCGGGCAATCCAGGTGATCGACAAGCGTCAAACGGACAGCGCCACCCAAGCAGCGTATCATCCATCGGGGAGCTGGTCCACTGGCCTAGAGTAGAGTCGTTTCGCCACTCAGCGATCGGGCGCCAGCCAGATCGCGACATCCTGGGGAGGAACCGGGTTGGCCCCTTGAACGATCTTGCCGAACGACGGAGATTTCCACGGCCTCGTTCCGTAGTTGGTGACGAACACCAGATTGCCCCTGCGGCGCAGCCTGATGTGAGCGGGCAGTTTGGTGACCGTCAACCGGGCCTGCCTGCACAGTTTCGCCATCATCGCATGAAGCAGGCGCTGATCCGGCCAGCAGGCCATATAATGATGGTTGGCTTTCTGCGTGACCGCCGGACGGCCATCGTCAAACCTTGCCAGCGCGTTGGCATCGCCGTCGACATGTTCGCGCCAGCGGATGGCCTTGCCGGCAACCTGGCCCTTGACGGTTTCGGCAAGTCCAGGCCGCAGTGACGAGACCTGGGTCACCCGCGCGCCGATGAGACGCTGAAGCGGGCCCGGCGGAAGTTCCCGGGGGATGCCGAAATTCCGGGTCTTGGAACCGCTTCGCGGTCCATAGAGCAGAAGCCCGCCGGCGGCCTCGAAAGACCTCGATGCAGCCTCCGAGACATAGGGCAGGCTCGGTACCACAACCAGTTGGTAACCGGCGAGCGCGGCGCCGGGCGCCACGAAATCCACATCGAGACCAAGCCGGCGCAGCGCCTCATACCAGCGGAAGGCCAGTTCGTGATAGTGGAAGTCGGCGCCTTGCGGCTGGATGCGGGTGATCCATGACGCCTCGTAATCATAGACGAGCGCCACCGGCGCGGGCCTGCTCTCCGGCAGGCGCCCAAGCTTTTCCAGCTCGGCGCCAACCGCCGCCGCCTCTCGTCCGCCCACGGACAATTCATCGAGGCCGGGAAGATTGAGGCCGGCATGCATCTGCTCCTGCGCCGACACCGCCTGGCGCCAGCGGAAATAACTGACGACTTCGGCGCCATGCGCCAGGGCTTCCCAGGTCCAAAGGCGCACCATGCCGGGTTTCGGCACCGGGTTCCATGGCGCCCAGTTCACCGGCCCCGGCTGCTGCTCCATCACCCAGAAGCGGCCGCGGCCGACACCGCGATAGAGATCGTGGTGAAAGGGCGCGATGTCGGGATGCGAGGTCTCGGCCCAGAGGTTTCGCTCGGCCTCGGTGAACGGAAACCTCTCGACAAAACCCGTGGGGTAGCTATCCCATGACGCGATATCGAGATGCTCGCCCATCGGCCAGTGGTCGAACTCGTTGAAGAATCCCATGAAGTTGTGAGTGATCCAGCGCCCGGGCGAATGCGCCCGGATGATCTCGCACTGCATGCGGTCATAGGCCGCGACCTGCGACGACTGAAAGCGCCAGAAGTCGAGGCGCGCCGCCGGATTGGCCTCGGTGACGGTGAGATTGGGCAGGGAAATCTCGCCGAACTCGCTGACGTCCATCGACCAGAAGGCATTGCCCCAGGCCTCGTTCAATTGATCCGTGGTCTGATAGTTGTGCCTGAGCCAGAGCCGGAAGGCCTTGAGATCCTCCGGCCCCCACGAGAGCACCGTGTCGTGACAGCCATACTCGTTGTCGGTCTGCCACCCGGCGAGGCCCGGATGCCCGCCATAGCGGCGGGCCAGGATTTCAACGATGCGGCGACTCTCCCGCCACCAGGCGGCGGAGGAAAACGTGTAGTGCCGCCGCGAGCCGTGACCGCGGGGGTGGCCGTGGATATCGACGGGGACAATCTCGGGACATTCGTCGATCAGCCATTTGGGCGGGGTCGCGGTCGGCGTTCCCAAGACGATCCGCAGCCCGGCATCGGCCAGAACCTCGATGGCGCGGTCGAGCCAGCCCCAATCGAATTGCCCGCGCCTTGGCTCGATGCGCGACCAGGCGAACTCGCCGATGCGCACGAAGACGATCCCCAACTCGCGCATGCGGCGGGCATCCCTGGCCCACCAGGATTCCGGCCAATGCTCGGGGTAGTAACAAACGCCAAGCATCAGCGGGTCAGGTCGCCGTTGAGGATAGCCAAGCCGTTGTCGTCGAACAGATGGCACGCGGCGGCGGGAATGCCGATCGAGAGGGCCGAACCGGATTTGGCCTTGGCCAGGCCATCGGCCTTGACCGAGATGTCGCCGCCATCGGGAAGGCTGGCATAGAACATGGTTTCGGATCCAAGGTATTCCGCATGCCGCAGGATCGATGCCACCTGCGCATCGCCCTTGCCGCCGGCCAGCAGATGTTCCGGCCGGATGCCAAGGGTCACGGCCTGACCGGTTTGAACCCTGGCGCCATGGCCATCGAGCGAAATCCTGGCGCCGCCGGGCAACGCAACCTCGATCCTGCCGGCCTCGCCTGGAGACGCGGTTGCCTTGATGAAATTCATCCTTGGCGATCCGATGAAGCCCGCCACGAAAAGGTTGCGCGGCCGGTGATAGAGTTCAAGCGGCGAGCCAACCTGCTCGACGATCCCGCCGTGAAGAACGACGATTTTGTCGGCCATGGTCATGGCTTCGACCTGATCGTGGGTCACGTAGATCATGGTGCTTTTCAGATCGTCGTGCAGCTTTCCGATTTCAATGCGCATCTGCACGCGGAGCGAGGCATCGAGATTGGACAGTGGCTCATCGAACAGGAACACGCCGGGCTCGCGCACGATGGCGCGGCCGATGGCGACGCGCTGGCGCTGGCCGCCCGACAGTTGCGACGGCTTGCGGTCCATGAGGGGGCCGAGTTGCAGCAACTTCGCCGCGTGACTGACGCGCTTCTCGATGTCGGCCTTGTCGTGGCCGGTCATGCGCAGGCCGAAACTGATGTTGTCGCGCACCGTCATATGCGGATAGAGCGCATAGGACTGGAACACCATGGCGACGCCCCGGCCGGCCGGCTCGACATCGGCCATTTCGCGGCCGCCGATCTGCAGCGAGCCGGAGGTGATGTCCTCGAGCCCCGCGATCATGCGCAGCAGCGTGGACTTGCCACAGCCCGAGGGCCCGACAAACACGGTGAATTCCCCGTCCGCGATGTCGAGGTTCACGCCCTTGATGATCTGGACGTCGCCAAACGATTTCGTGGCGTTGTTGAGCGTGACCGTTGCCATGGCTTACCCCTTGGTCGCCCCGAGAGTGAGGCCCGCGATGAAGTGCTTCTGCATCAGGAAGAACATGGCGACGGGCGGAAGTGCGGCGACGATCGAGGCGGCCGCGATCAGTTCCCACGCGACTTTCCACTGGCCCTTCAACTCGTTCATTCCCGCCGTCACCGGCCGGACATCGGCCGACTGCGCCATGATGGTCGCCCAGAAGTAGTCGTTCCAGATGAAGGTGAAGATGAGAACGGCAAGTGCCGCGATCGCCGGGCGCATCAGCGGCATCACGATGTGCCAGAAGATGCGCCATTCGTTGACGCCTTCGACGCGCGCCGATTCGATCAGGGCGAAGGGCAGGCCCTTGATGAAATTCCGCATGAACAGCGTGCAGAACCCCGTCTGGAAGGCCACGTGGAACATGATCAATCCCATGGTGGTGTTGTACATGCCGAGCTTGAGGGTCAGATCGCGCACCGGAATGGCGAGAATCTGGAACGGAACGAAGTTGCCCGCGATGAACATGAAAAAGACCAGCAGATTGCCGCGGAATTTGTAGACCGCGAGGGCATATCCGGTGAGGCAGGACAGGGCCACCGCGCCGAAGACCGTCGGAATCGTGACCTTGAAGGAGTTGAGGATGTAGTAGCCGATATTGCTGTTCTGAAAGACGGCGCTGTAGTTCTCGATGCCGGCAAATCCCGACGGCATGCCGAAATAGTTTCCCGCCGCCAGATCGGACGACGGGCGAATCGAGGTGACGGCGATGCCGATGAGCGGGAGCAGCCAGACGATCAGCGCCACGGGCAGCAGCCACTTGTAGGCGCGCCGCACCCATGGGCGGGTCTTGGCGATCGGGGTCGGGAACATCAGGCGTTCCTCTCTTGCGACAGCATGCGGACGATGAACAGCGAGATGAAGACCAGCATGATGGCGAAGAGCACGACGGCGATCGCCGCGCCGTAGCCCATGGCGGCGCCATATTCCGACAGGGCCTGCTCGTACATGAAGTAGGACAGCACCCGGCTCGATCCGTAGGGCCCACCGACGGTCATGATGGAAACCAGATCGAAGGACCGCAAAGCGCCGATGACCGTCACCACCAGGGCGATGAAGGTGGCCGGGCGCAGTTGCGGAATGATGATGTTCCACAGCATCGACCAGCCCTTGGCATGGTCCATGCGGGCGGCTTCGACCTGTTCCGGATTGATGTTGTTGAGGCCGGTGAGATAGAGGATCATGCAATAGGCGATCTGCGGCCAGAGTCCGGCGGCAATGATGCCGTAGGTGGCGAAGCGTTCGTCGGCGAGGACGGCCACCTGGGTTCCGGTGAAGAATTCCAGGACTTTGGGGAGAAGGCCGAAATCCGGCGCATAGAACCAGCTGAAAATCAGGCCGACCACGACCTGGCTGATGACGAACGGGAAAAAGAACAGCGACTTGTACAGCCGGATGCCGGCAACGCTCTGGTTGAGAAACAGCGCCACGGCAAGGCCCGCCGGAATTGCCAGCAGATAGAGCGCCAGCCAGATGAGATTGTTCTTCAGCGAGGTGTAGAACGAATCGTCATCGAGAAGATCGACATAGTTGCCGAGGCCAACCCAGGTCTTCGGACCGAGGCCATCCCACTCATAGAAGCTGATCCAAATCGACTGGAATATGGGGAAGATGACATAGATCAGGAAGATCAGGATGCCCGGGGCCAAGAACAGCCAAGGCGCGTAGTCCCGCTGTGTCCAGCGCCGCTTGCGGTAAGCCGTCATGGCCCCAGTCCCCAATTGCTTCGACGAAGACAGAAAGAGAGGGTGGAGCCGGGTCTCCGTCGCCGGACCCGGCTCCGGGAGGACCTATTTATAGACTTTGTTGGCGACTTTTTGCAGGCGCTCCAGGATCGCGTCGATTTGATCGGGCTTTGCCATGAACTCCTGGAAGCCTTCCATGCCCGCCTTGGCCATGTCGGCCGGCGCATCGCGATCGAAGAACTGGGCCAGCGCATAGGCGCTGGACAGCGCTTCGAAACCGGCCTTGATGAACGGATCGTCGCCGACAGTCGCCAGGTTGTTCACCGGCAACTGGCCAAGCGTGGCGTTCATCTTGGTCTGCACGGCGGGCGAGGCGACATAGGCGAGGAACGTCCGGGCATCTTCCTTGTTCTTGGCGCCCGATGGAATGTGGAAGGTATCCATCGGCGCTTCTTCGGCGCGCGGTATCCCGGGCGTGATTTCCGGGAATACCATGAAGCCGAGAGTGTCGTTCGTCATGCCGCCGTCCTTGAACGTCGCCACGGCGAAATTGCCCATGACATAGTTGGCGGCCTTGCCCTGCGAGAGCAGAGCGGCGGCATCCTGCCAGTCGATGGCCGCGGCGTTCGCCGACATATACGGCACGACCTTGGCCCATTCGGCGAACGCCGCCTTCACTTTCGGATCCGTCCACATCACTTTGCCGGCGGTGAGATCCATGTGGAATTCATAGCCGTTGGTGCGCAAGTTGATGTAGTCGAAAATGCCGGCGCCGGGCCACAGGGCCTTGGTTCCGGTGGTCAGGCAGTCGATGCCGGCGGCCTTGAATTTTTCGCAGTTGGCGACGAACTCGGCCCAGTTTTTCGGTTCGGCGGCTCCCGCCTTCTTGTAGGCATCCTTGTTATAGTAGATGCCCCATTGATAGTAGGTGTAGGGCACTCCCCACTTCTTGCCGTCAATGGTCATCGAGGCCGCCGCCGACTTCAACGTGTCGTTGAAGCCGTTCTTTTCCCACATGTCCGTCACGTCCTCGAACAGGCCGGCCTTGACGTAGGGCGCCATGCGGTTGCCCGCGTACCAGGCGGCAATGTCCGGCGCGTCGGCGGTCAGGAAGTTGCGGATGGCGGACTTGTAGCCTTCGTGGTCGAAATTGTTCCACTTGACCGTGATGCCGGGATTGTCCTTCTGGAAATCCGCGATCAGCTCCTCCATGGCCTTTTTCGGAGCCGGATCGGTCTGATCGGAATTCAACACGATTTCGCCGGCCAGCGCCGTCGAAGCACACAGCGCAAACGACAACGCCAAGCCGGTCAGGGCTTTCGGATATCTCATGACAGTCCTCCCTCGGGCCGCGGCCACAATGGCGGCGGCGGAAAAACACATGTCCTGTTATTGTTGTTGGCTCATGTGACTGGCTTGACGATGGAACGAAAATCGGCAAGTATCTACCGCGTTCGGCGCATAAACTTCCTGAATCCTAAGACAGGTTATGGCCAATCACCACAGCGCTCCTGCCGCCTATGTCGATGAGAGCGTGCCCGCGCATCCCCATGCCAATCGCGGCTATCCGGTCGTGGTCTTCGGAGACCACAGGTTTTGCGCCGGCAAGTCGATGTTCGTGCAACGTATGCCGGGCCCGCATATGCACAGCCAGGTCGAGCTCAATTTCGTCCTCGAAGGCGCCATGACCTATTGGTTCGACGGCCGCGAGCTCACCTTGTCGGAGGGACGGCTGGCGCTGTTCTGGGGCATGATTCCACATCAGGTCGTGACCTGCGCCCAACACACGCGATTCATCGTGCTCTATGTGCCGATGGCGGTGTTCCTCGAGCTGCCGGCCTTGAGCCGCCTGCGCGAAGCCATATTCCGCGGCGCGGTGGTCGAGGCGCTCGACATCAAATCCTACGACGCCGACATGTTCCAGCGCTGGCGCGAGGACCTGCTTTCGGGGGACGACCAGCTGGAGCAGATCGTCCGCGACGAATTGACGGCGCGGGTGCGCAGGCTCGACCGCGAGGGATGGCACGACTTGCGCAATGTGGCGCCTTTCGAGTTCGCCGCGATAGCGCGCAATCACGACCACGACCGCGTCGTCAAGGTCGAACGGATGGCGCGCTTCATCGGCGAATGCGCTCTCGAGGACATCGCCGCCGCGGATGTGGCGCGCGCCGCGAACCTGCATCCCAACTATGCCATGACATTGTTCAAGCGGGCAGTGGGCATGACCATCAAGCAATCGATCACGCGCCACCGGCTCGATACGGCGCAATCGATGCTGATCGCCACCGACCTGACGGTGGCGACGATCGCCTTTGACTGCGGATTCGGTTCGCTGTCGAGTTTTTATGCGAGTTTCGAGCACCGCTTCCGGGCCAGCCCCGCGGCCTTTCGCCGGACTTTCGCCGACAAGAGCCGAAGCGCCGCCGGCCGCGGAGCTTAGGATTCCGGAAATATTTGCCCGAGTTTCCTGTTGTTGAATGGTCCCGGACAGCCGAAACACCCTCGATCCGGATCTCGGAGCAAACGGACGTGCAACCATGACCGCCTATCCACGCATTGCCTTCATCGGCGCGGGCTCGACCGTGTTCATGAAAAACATTGCCGGCGACATCCTCCAGCGTCCAGCGCTCTCCGGCGCGACGATCGCTCTCATGGATATCGATCCGCGGCGGCTTGAGGAGTCCGCTATCGTGGCCGCCAAACTGATCGAGACGCTGGGCGTCACGGCGCGCATTGAGACGCACCAGGAGCAGCGCCGGGCCCTCGAGCGGGCGGACTTCGTCGTCGTCGCCTTTCAGATCGGCGGCTACGAGCCCTGCACGGTCACCGACTTCGAAGTGCCCAAGAAATACCGGCTGCGCCAGACGATCGGCGACACTCTGGGAGTTGGCGGCATCATGCGCGGCCTTCGCACGGTTCCGCATCTGTGGAAGATCTGCGAGGACATGCTGGAAGTTTGCCCCCATGCGATCCTCTTGCAATATGTCAACCCGATGGCCATCAACACATGGGCGATCAGTGCGAAATATCCGGCCATCCGGCAAGTCGGCCTGTGCCATTCGGTGCAGGGTACGGCGGCCGAACTCGCCCACGATCTCGATATTCCGCTCGACGAAATCCGCTATCGCGCCGCCGGCATCAATCACATGTCGTTCTTTCTGGAATTCGAGCAGCGCCAGAAGGACGGCAGTCATGCCGATCTCTATCCCCGCCTGAAGTCGGGCTATCGAAGTGGGCTGCTGCCCAAGCCACCCATCGACAATCCCCGCTGCCCCAACAAGGTGCGCTATGAAATGATGGCGCGGCTCGGCTACTTCGTCACCGAGAGCTCGGAGCATTTCGCCGAATACACTCCCTATTTCATCAAGGAGGGCCGCGACGACCTGATCGATAAGTTCGGCATTCCGCTGGATGAATATCCGAAACGCTGCATCGAGCAGGTGGCCAACTGGAAGGCCGCCGCCGAGGCCTTCCGCGCGGCCGGCCCAATCGAGGTGAAGGCGTCGCACGAATATGCCTCCACGATCATCAATTCGGTCTGGTCGGGCGAGCCGTCGGCGATCTACGGCAATCTGCGCAACAACGGCTGCATCACGTCGCTGCCCGCCGACTGCGCCGTCGAGGTTCCCTGCCTGGTCGATGGCGGCGGCATCCAGCCAACTCATGTCGGCGCCCTGCCGCCGCAGCTTGTGGGCCTCATGCGCACCAATATCAATGTGCAGGAGTTGACGGTGGCGGCGCTCATCACCGGCAACCGGGACCACATCTATCACGCCGCGATGCTCGATCCGCATACGGCGGCCGAACTCGATCTCGAACAGATCTGGAACCTGGTCGATGACCTTCTGGCGGCGCATGGCGCCTGGTTGCCGGACTGGGCGCGGGCGCGCTGACGCCGGGCAACCGCCGCCAAGACGGCTCGAAACCAGACGTCAGAAACGCGGCAGCAGCGCCCAGGCGCCAAGACCGGCTGTCACGGCTAGCAGATTGGCGCAAGCCAGCGGCAGCCAGAAGCGCGGCGGGCCGGCAAATATCGCCAGCGAAAACCTGCCGATGGCGTTTGCCGCCAAGGCCGCCAGAACGGCCTGGCCCACCGCCTCCACGGGAACCGGCTGTCCGGCCAGGCGCAAGGCGCTGAGCACCGCCACATCGACATCGAGACCGGCCGACAGGATGGTGCTTCCCAAAAGGCCGCTGCCACCGAAACGCGCCGCCAGCGCGGCGCTGGCGGTTGCAACGATCGCGAACAGCAGCGCGAACAGCAGCAGCGGGCCCAGTTCGAACGGATTGCGCGCCACCGCCCCCTCGCCGCCATGGCCGCCGCCGCGAAACACCAGCAGCGCTCCCGCGGCCGCGAAACCGGCGGCGGCCGCCAGCGCCGCCAGTCCCATCGCAGCGAACACCCGCGGCTCGACGATCAGCACGATCGCGCAAACGCGGAATACCGATACCATTGCCGCGACCGAAGCCGCGCCAGCGAGCAATAGCGGGGCGTCGCCGGACCTGGCGTTGCGAGCCAGCGCCACGGTCACGGCGGTGGAAGAGACGATCGCACCGGCGGCCGAACTGACCAGCAAGCCCCGCGCTTCGCCGAGAATGCGCACGGCGATATAGCCCAGGAAGGAGATCGAGGCGGTCAGAACCGTGAAAAGCCAAACTTCCCAGGGATTGAAACCATTCCACGGATCGACCGTCCGGTTGGGCAGCAGCGGCAAGACGATGGCGGTCATCACCGCCAGGATCAGCGCCGAGCGAAGCTCGATCCAGGTCAATTTGCGCAAGAGACCGTGCAGGGCCTCGCGGCTTGCGAGGACCGCCGCGAGTGCCGCTCCGCCGGCGGCCGCTGCCAGGTAATCACCGGCGACGGCCAATGCTCCGAGCGCAAACACGCCGATCCCGGCAACCACGCCGGTGACGCTGAAGTCGTTATCGTGAACGGCCTCGTGCATCTTGAACCAGGCGAAGATCGCCGCGAACACGACGAGACCGCCTGCGAGCACGGAGGCCGCATCGGCAGCATCGGCCAGCGCGGCCACGATCCCGCCGAGAAGTCCGGAGAGGCCAAAGGTGCGGATGCCGGCCGTCCGGCTGCGGTCGGGAGCGTCCCGTTCGCGCCAGCCACGCTCCAGTCCGACGAGAAGGCCGATGGCCAGCGCGAGCCCAAGGCGTGCGAGGAGCGGGTCCATGGTCAGCCGTCGGCTTTCAAGCGGCAACCACGGGTAGGCGATCGCGAACCCATATGACGATCTGTCCGGCGGTCATGGCAAGTGCTGTGAAATTCAAGGTCGATATCCCCTGTGATCGGGCCGCCCGGCAGGATGCATCCCTTCTCCCCGGCACCGCCAAAGCAGTGACGGAAACAGTGTTTATAAAGCAATATCAATTAATTAGGTGGCGGAAGAGGAGGGATTCGAACCCTCGATACGCTTTCACGTATGCACGCGTTCCAGGCGTGTGCCTTAAACCACTCGGCCACCCTTCCTTCGAAGTGGCGCGCACTATAGCGATCAAGCTCCGGCGTTCAAGCACTGTTGACTGGCGGCGAGGGCGGGCCGCTCCTATATGAGACCGGCAAACGAAGGACACCGGAAACCATGCTGTTCGCCCGCAAGAAAGCCCAAGTGACGGACGCCGCCCAGGCCCTGCCCGGCCGCGTCCAACCGATCGCCACGGCGCACACCCATTTTGTCAATGGCCGCCCACTGAAAGGACCTTATCCCGAGGGCGCCGAGACGGCGATTTTTGCTTTTGGATGCTATTGGGGGGCGGAGCGAAAATTCTGGTTGATTCCCGGCGTGTGGGTGACGGCGGTGGGCAATGCCGGCGGTTACACGCCCAATCCGACTTATGAGGAAGTGTGCGGCGGGATGACCGGCCATGCCGAGTCGGTGCTGGTGGTCTACGAGCCCTCGAAGGCCGCTTACGAGACGCTGCTGAAAACCTTCTGGGAAGCGCATGACCCGACGCAGGGGATGCGCCAGGGCAACGACGTCGGCTCCCAGTATCGCTCAGGCATCTACTGGACGACGCCGGCCCAGCGCGACGCGGCGTTGGCCTCGAAGAAGGACTATGAGAAGGCTCTGGCGGCGAAAGGCTACGGCCCGGTGACAACCGAGATCGCCGAGGCCGGATCCTTCTATTTCGCCGAGGACTATCACCAGCAGTATCTGGCCAAGAATCCGCAAGGCTATTGCGGCCTGGGCGGAACCGGCGTCACCTGCCAGGTGTGACGCCGACTCCCGGTTTTATATTGTTGAATCTACTGCAGACGGCAGCCGAGAACGGTGTTGGCGCCGATCTTGACCTGGACGCGGGTGTTGCGCAGCACGTTCGGGAAGCCCACGGGGAAAGGCTTTTCACCGACGCGATCGGCGGCGTCGTCGAGTTGCAGTTCACCCGTCACATCGCCGCCGGCGACCTTCACCAACCGCACTGACCCGGCCTTGAAATCGGACACGTAGACCGACATCACCTGTCCGGCCCGGTAGAGGCCGCCGGGTGCTGCTTCAAATTCGGTGTTGAACTTCCGGCGGCCGGAGACGCGGCGGTCGAAGCGGGCGCGCATCGAAATTTCGCCCGAGCCATCGACACTGCATAGAAGGCTGATCGGGGTCGCCGCATGGGATGCGGTTGTCTGCAGGAAGGCCGATCCCGCCATCATCGTCGCCGCCAGGGCCATCGCTGAAAATTTCGTCATGTCGTTCTCCTGTTGATCGGTCGCCAAGGGGACGTGTCGTTCCGTCCATGGGCTGGTTTCTATGGTGGCGGCCGGTTTGCCGCCATGGACCTAGGGACTCTATTCGACCCGACTAAAGTCGGGTGCCCCGGCCCGACCTCTGCCGCCTTACGCGACGCCGGGTTACCTGTCATAACGCAGCGATGATAATTTCCTGGCGCATGGGTTTGCGGCGGTTCTGGCGGAGCCTGAGCCTGGCGCAGCAATTCGCCATCGCCAGCCTCATCGTGCTGCTCGCCAACATGCTGGTGGCGGGATGGTGGATCGGCCGCGAGATCGAAGGCGGTGTCATGCAGATTTCGGGAGCGACGACCGCTCTCTATGTCCGCAGTTTCGTCGCTCCCGAGGTGCAGGAACTGGCGCGCCAGGGAGAGCTGTCGGAGAAAAGCGTCGGCGTGTTGCAGCATCTCCTCGGCGAGACTCCCTTGGGCGAGCGGATCGTCTCGATCAAGATCTGGGGGCCGGGCGGACGGGTGGTCTATTCCAATCAACCTTCGATCATCGGCAAGACCTTTCCGGTAACCGACGAACTCAAGGCCGCGTGGGGTGGCGCAATATCCTCGCATCTGTCGAACCTCAGCGATGAGGAGGATGTGGCCGAGAGCAAGATCGGCCAGCCGCTACTCGAAATATACACTCCAGTCTTCGAGAAGGGTGGCCCGCAGGTCATCGCGGTCGCCGAATTCTACGAACTGGCCAGCGATCTCGAACGCCAGATTTCACGGGCGAGGCTGAATGGCTGGCTGTTCATCATCGCGATCACCTCGGCGGTGTTCGTGCTGCTGTTCGGCATCGTGCGCAGGGGCAGCCGGACCATCGCCGGCCAGCAGGCCGAGCTTGAGGCCCGGGTGCGCGACCTGTCCGACCTGCTCGCCCGCAACGACGATCTGCACCGGCGCATCCAGAAAGCGTCCAACCGGGCGGCGGAACTGCATGAGAAGCTGCTGCGTAGAGTGAGCGCTGAACTGCATGACGGACCGGCGCAGGGGATCGGTTTCGCGCTGCTCAGGCTCGATGCGCTGAAAGAGCAGGTCGCGGGAAACCTCGGAAGCGATCCGGCGGGCGCGCCCGATCTCGACCGCATCCGCGGGTCGCTCCGCGATTCGCTCCAGGAAATCCGCCATCTGTGCAGCGGGATGGCCTTGCCGGAACTGGACAACCTGTCGCTCGAACAAGCGGTGAGACGTGTGATCCGGGCGCATGAGAGGAGATCGGAAACCCATGTCGCGGTAAGTTTTGGCAAGCTGCCGGATCGGGTCGAACCATCGCTCAAGATCGCGATCTACCGGTTCATCCAGGAGGCGCTGAACAATGCCTACCGCCATGGCGGGGGCAAGGGGCAGAAGGTCCAGGTGGCGCTCCGGGGATCGGCGATCGACGTCGAGGTGAGCGACGACGGCGCGGGGTTCGACGGCACGGCGGACGAAACGAGCGGCGATCATCTCGGCATTCCCGGCATGCGGAGACGGGTCGAGTCCTTCGGCGGGACGTTCGTCATCGAGAGCCAGCGCGACGACGGAACGCGCGTCTCCGGCCGCTTTCCGGTCGAAACCAAAGAGAGCGCGAATGTCTGAGATCGTTCGCATCGCGCTCGTCGACGATCACCCGATGCTGCGCGAGGGGGTTGCCGGCACCTTGCGGTCGGAGCGCGATTTCGAGATCGTGGGCCAGGGCGAGACGGCGGACGATGCGCGCCGGCTGGCGCATGAGCTCATGCCCGACGTGATGCTGCTCGACATCAGCATGCGCGGTAACGGGGTCAAGGCCGCCGCCACGATCAGCACGACGTGTCCGGTGGTCAAGCTCATCATGCTCACGGTGTCGGAAGAGGAAGAGGATGTGCTGGCGGCGTTCAAGGCGGGAGCGCGCGCCTATGTATTGAAGGGCGTCAGCGGGCCCGAGCTGATCCGCATCGTGCGATCGGTTCTGGCGGGCGAACCCTATGTCACGCCGAGCCTGGCGGTGGGCCTCTTGGGCGACCTCCGGCAGACCACCGCAGTGGCCGATCCGCTGTCCGATCTGACGCGCCGCGAACGGGAAATTCTCGAACATGTGGCGCTGGGCGAAAGCAACAAGGAAGTGGCGTTGGCACTCAAGCTCACCGAGAAGACGGTGAAGCACTACATGACCAACATCCTGCAGAAGCTGCAGGTGAGGAATCGCGTCGAGGCCTCGCTCCTGGCGCACAACGCGGCGCGGGCGGCGAAGAAAATCTAAACTTTCGGCGGAACCCGGAACGCCGGTGCCATCGGCGGCTTATACCGGCGGTCATGGCAACCAGCCGGTGCGATGGCCGTCGTCGCGCCACAGGACGGGGAAGAAGCTCTCGTCCATCTCGGCCGAGCCGTTCTTCTTGTAGCGCGAGTAGATGGGACTTTTCTTTTCGGGATGGAATTGCGCCGCCGAGGAAATGCAATGCGCCACGACCGAGCGGCGGGGCCTGTCGCCTCTGTTGTCGCGCGAGCCGTGCCAGGTGCGGCCGTGATGGATGACGCAGGAACCCGCTGGAACTTCAATCGGGACAATTTCATAGTCGCTGACCTGGGCCGCTGCGGCCGCCGGGCGAAGATCGTGCAGGGGGTCGTCGGGCGCGTGGAACTGCCGGATCGGCGGAGCCACCGGCCAGCGATGCGAGCCCTTCACATATTCGATGGTGCCGCCATCAGCGCTGGTATCGTCGAGCGTCATCCAGCAGGTGTTCATTTCGCCCGGAACGATCCAGTCATTGTAGGAATCGTCCTGGTGGAAACCCAAGGGCTTGGTTCCGGGCGGTTTCCAGATGACATTGTCCTGGCCGATGCGGGCACCCGGCCAGCGGCGCAACGTGGCGCAGGCGCGGCCGATATCGGCGTGCAGCACGATGGCGGCAATGACGGGATCGGATTTCCACGCGTTGCAGATCTGCCGCGTCAGGTCCGGCCGGTCGCGGCCCATGCGCCAGTTCCATTCGTCGGGCATGATGCCGGTCTCGAACTTGCCGGAGAACAGCGGCTCGAAGCGTGATCGCGCCCACTCGATTTCATCCGCCGACAGAACATCGTGGATTATGACGAAGCCGTCCCGGTCATAGGATTCGATGCCGGCGGGGCTGAGTTCGATCCTTGGCATCACATCGTATCCGCGCCGATGAGGTCGAGACGCGCCTGTTCGAGATGACGGGTGATGTGATCGACGGCGGCGGCGACGTCGCGCTGGCGCAGCGCCTCGGTGATGGACCGGTGCTGGCGGTTGTAGGAGGCGATCTTTTCGGCCGAGAGAATGAGCGTCTTCATGCGGTCCCACTGGGCATGGAGCTTCACCATGTTGACCTGCTGATACATGCGCACGATCAGCGGATTGCGCGAGCAGCGCGCCAGTTCCAGATGGAATTCGGAATCGAGCTGGGTGAACAGGTTCTGGTCGCCGTCGGAGTTTTCAAGTCTGGCCAGCACCGCCTCGATCGTGTCGAGATCGGACCGCGTCGCATGGAGGGTGGCCAACCGCGTCATGTAGGGCTCGATGGCGAAGCGCGTTTCGATCAACTGCAGCGGGCTGACCAGATCGGCGATGTCGTCCATGCGCTGGTGCACCGGACCCGCGTAATTGACGAAAGTTCCGCTGCCGACGCGGCGCAGCACCAGGTTCTTCTGCTCGAGCTGGTCCAAAACCTTGCGGATGGTCGAGCGCGCCGTGCCGAAGGCGAGGGCGAGCTGGCGCTCGGCCGGAAGCTGGTCGCCATCGGCATAGACGCCCGATTCGATCGCCCGGCGGAGCCTCGCCATCACCACATTGGCGGCCCGCCCCGGCGAGGCGATCAGGTCGTCCGGATCGGCATTGGCGTCCATCATGACAGGTTGTGGTACACGAATTGGTTGGAATTGGATAGAATTGGTTTGCAATCGGTCCGAAATTGTGGATCATAGGCGGCAACCGCGTCAAGCGCCTCACCACTACGGGGATCACAGCACCATGGCCGTTCCATCCGGTGTCAAATACGCCATCATCGGCGCTGGCATACACGGTCTTTCGACCGCCTATCATCTGGCCTTGAAGCTCAAGGAAACCGGCAAAGGCTCGGGCAAGGATATTCTCGTCGTCGACAAGACGGCGATCGCGGCGGGCGCGTCCGGCATCGCCTGCGGCGTGGTGCGTAACAATTACTATCAGCCGGCGATGCGCGAATTGATGGCGCATTCGGTATCGGTGTGGGAGAGCGACGCCAAGGCCTATTCCTATCACCCGGTGGGCTATATGCAGATCAGCCCCGAAGTGATGCGCGAACAGGTGGGCTCGATCTACGCCCAGCAGAAGGACATCGGTTACGAGTCGACCTTCGTCGAGGGGGCTGCGGATTCGCAGAAATACATGGAAGGCCTGTTCTCCGACTGGCAGGCCAAGGGCATCACCTCGGTGCTGCACGAAAAGCGCGGCGGCTATGCCAACAACACCGCCTCGATCTACGGTCTGGCGTCCAAGGCGG
>JANNSP010000048.1:0-3358 GCA_031402975.1 Hyphomicrobiales bacterium | reverse complement strand
CCCCGGTTCTGCGCGTCGCAAGCCTTGTCGAGGGCCTCGCCCACATCATCCAGACGATCGACGGTGACACCCTCGGCGCCGAGTGAACGCGCCACTTCGACCCAGCTTGGATTGGTGAGATTGACGCCGAGGAATCGCGTGTCATAGAAATCAACCTGGTTCTTTTTCTCCGCTCCCCACTGTTTGTTATGGAAGACGACCGCCGTCACCGGAATGTTTTCGCGGACCGAGGTCAAGACTTCGCCAAAGCTCATGCCCCAGGCGCCGTCTCCCACATAGGCAACCGCCGGCCGCGATGGTTCCGCCACCTTGGCGCCGATGATCGTCGGCAGCGCATAACCGCAATTGCCGAAGCTCATCGCCGCGAACATCGAATTGGGCTGGTTGAAACGCAGATAGGAATTCGACACCGAGCAGATATTGCCGATGTCGGTCGTCACCATGGCGTTCTTCGGCATCGCTTTCTCGAGCTCGCGCAACATCTGGCGGGGATGCATGTGGGGCGATCCCTTGGCGATCTCCAGCGACCAGGCGTCCTTCTCATGCGTCCACGCGTTGAGCTCTTTCTCCCATGCATCCTTCTCCGCCCGGATGCGCTTGCGCCGCTCATCTGAATTCTCCGAGCAGGCAAGTTTGCGATTGGCGAGCCGGTAGGACAGCGCCTTCGTCGCCTCCTTGGCGTCCCCCACGATGCCGACGGAAATCTGCTTCACCAGTCCCAGCATTTTATGGTCGGTATCGATCTGGATGATCTTGGCGTTCTTGGGCCAGTAGTCGAGGCCGTGCTGCGGCAGCGTGCCGAACGGACCGAGGCGCGTGCCAAGAGCCAACACCACGTCGGCGTCCCTGATCAGTTTCATTGCCGCCTTGGAACCCTGATAGCCGAGAGGGCCGCACCACAGCGGATGATCGGAGGGAAACGAGTCGTTGTGGAGATAGGAATTCACCACCGGCGCGTTGAGTTGCTCGGCCAAAGCGATCGCCTCTTTCGTGCCGCCGGAAAACAGCACGCCGCCCCCCGCCACGATCACCGGGAATTTCGCTTTCGACAAAAGCTCTGCCGCTTCGTCAAGGCTTTCATCCGCGCCGGGACCACGCCCGATCTTGCGCGGTTTCGCGATCTCGTAATCCGCCTCGCCGTAAAAATTGTCGCGCGGGATATTGAGCTGCGCCGGCCCCCGTTCGCTCATCGCCATGTCGAAACAGCGCGCCGTCAGTTCCGCCATGCGCGGGTGTTTCGAGACATGGGCCTGGTATTTGGTAATCTTGGAAAAGATCGGCAGCTGCTCGGTTTCCTGGAAGCCTCCGAGCCCCATGGTGCCCGTTCCGGTTTCCGGCGTCACTACCACGACCGGCGAATGGGCCCAGTAGGCGGCCGCCGTCGAGGTGACGAAATTGGTGATGCCCGGACCGTTCTGGGCGATGCACACGCCATGCCGGCCCGACACCCGCGAATAGCCGTCGGCCATGTGGCCGGCGCCTTGTTCATGGACCGTCGGGATAAACCGGATGCCCGCCGCCGGGAACAGGTCGAGCGCGTCCATATAGGCGGAGCCGACGATGCCGAACACATCGGTCACGCCATAGGCCACGAGGGTTTCGACGAAAGCTTCGGACGCGGACATTTTCGGCATGGGCGGCACTTCTCCTGAGCGTGGGCCTCCACTCCATATTACGGGACGGGCAACCATGCCAGCGCCACATCGTGGTGGAAGTCCTGGTTGATATGTTATATTATAACGCCATGACCTTCCTCGATCCTGGCCACGATCATACCGAATGCACGGCAGAGCTTCTCGCCCGCGCCGAGCTTATCTGCGGACGGCGTGGTGCGAGGCTCACCGGCCAGCGCCGGGATGTCCTCAACTGCGTGGCGAAAAACCATGCGGCGGCGGGCGCTTACGACATCATAGAGCGCATGGCCGAGCAGGGGCCGCGACCGGCGCCCATCACCGTTTACCGGGCTCTCGATTTTCTCGCGAGCCACGGTCTGGTCCACAAGATCGAAAGCCGTAACGCCTTCGTCGCCTGCACGCGCTCTCATGAGGGACAGCCTGCCGCGCTCCTGGTCTGCGAAACCTGCGGCACGGTGGCCGAACTCGATGCCGGGGCGGCGTGCGCGGAATTGGAAAAAGCGGCCTTGACGCAAGGCTTTCGTTCCAGCCGCGCGATGATTGAAATGACCGGCCGCTGTTCCGCCTGTGCGCCATGCTGAAAGCTTCCGGAGCACTTCTCAGCGCCCGGGATGCGACGCTGACCATCGGCGGGCGCACCATCCTCGATCGCGTCAATGTCGACGTGCGCGCCGGAGAAATTGTGACCGTGATCGGCCCCAACGGAGCTGGCAAATCGACGCTGGTGAAAGCCATGCTGGGCCTTCAGCCGCTGACCTCCGGCCGGATCGAGCGCAAGAAAGGACTGACTGTCGGCTATGTGCCGCAACGATTTCCACTGACGCCCAATGTTCCGCTCGACGTCAGCCGGCTGCTGTCGTTGACTCTGAAGCCGGCGGAAAATGAAATCGAGGCGGCTCTGGCGGAAACCGGCATCGCGCACCTGAAGCGCGCCAGTGTCGTGTCGCTGTCCGGTGGGGAACTGCAGCGCGCTCTTCTTGCCCGCGCGCTGTTGCGCAAGCCCGAGCTTCTGGTGCTCGACGAACCGGTCCAGGCCGTCGATTTCATCGGCGAGGCGAAGCTCTACGAATTGATCGCTGGCATTCGCTCCCGGCATGGCTGCGGCATCCTGATGGTGAGCCACGATCTCCATATGGTGATGGCCGAAAGCGATCACGTCATCTGCCTCAATGGCCATGTTTGCTGCGAGGGCGGCCCCGAAAAAGTCCAGCTCGACCCCGAATTCGCCAGATTGTTCGGCCCGTCCGCCGCAAGGATGATCGCGGCCTACAGCCATCACCACGATCACGACCACGAAAGCCACAATGACCACCGCCACTGAGTGATGCTGGACATTCTCTCCGAATCGTTCTTCCAGCGCGCGCTGCTGGCAGGCCTTGCCATCGCTATCGTGGCAGGCCCCCTCGGCTGCTTCATCGTCTGGCGGCGCATGGCCTATTTCGGCGAGACGCTGGCCCATTCGGGGCTATTGGGCGTGGGGCTTGGCCTCATGCTTGGCGCAAGCCTGACACTCGGAGCGGCCACCGCTGCGGTCGCTGTCGCGCTGCTGCTGCTGGTGCTGAAGCGGCAGCGCCAGCTTGCCACCGACACGCTGCTGGGCATCTTGTCGCATTCGTCCCTGGCGCTTGGCCTCATCACCGTCAGCCTGGTGACGGGTGCTGCGGGTGACCACATGGACCTGCTGTTCGGCGATATCCTCACCGTCACCTCGCGCGATGTGATGA
>JANNSP010000047.1:0-9405 GCA_031402975.1 Hyphomicrobiales bacterium | reverse complement strand
CGGTGAAATTCTCGTTGATGCCGCCGCCCGAGCGCGCGATCACCACGCCCTCATAGGCCTGGATGCGGCTGCGCTCGCCTTCCTTCACCTTGACATTGACGATGACGGTGTCGCCGGGGGAGAAATCGGGCACGGTGCGTTTCGCCACAACGATGGCCACCTGCTCGGCTTCAAGCTGCTGAATGATATCCATGGGTCTTTATCCTTTTGGGTTGGGGGGCCTATAGCGCGTGGTGGGTTGAAAATCAAATCTTTCCAGAGAGGTGGCGCCGCCACAGATCGGGGCGGCGGGTCATGGTCAGGTGGTCCCTCCGGTCCTTCTTCCAAAGGGCGATGGCGCGGTGGTCGCCGGAGAGCAGAATCTCCGGGATTTCAAGACCTTCCCAGATGTTGGGCTTGGTATAGTGGGGATGCTCCAGCAGTCCGTCCTCGAAGCTTTCCTCCGTCCCGCTGGCTTGCCTGCCCATGACTCCGGGCAAGAGCCGCACCACCGCGTCGAGCAGGGCCAGGGCCGCCGGTTCGCCGCCCGACAGCACGAAATCGCCGAGCGAGATTTCGCGAAGCCCGCGCTTTTCAATCACCCGCTCGTCCACGCCCTCGAACCGCCCGCACACCAGAAGGAGGCCAGGACCCGTCGCCAGTTCGCGCACCAGCGCCTGGGTCAGCGGTTCTCCACGCGGGCTAAGCAAGAGACGTGGACCGGCATGGTCCGCCGCATCGATCGCCGCCGCCAGCACGTCGGGCTTCATCACCATGCCGGGACCACCGCCCGCCGGATGATCGTCGACGGTGCGGTGTTTATCGGTGGCGGACGCCCTGATGTCGCGCGCCTCAAGCGACCAAAGTCCACGTTCCAGCGCCTTCCCCGCCAGCGAATGCGCCAGGGGTCCCGGGAACATTTCGGGGAACAGCGTGAGGATGGTTGCTTTGAAGGTCATGCGATAACCGATCCTCCCTTCACTGTCATTGCCGGGTTCATCCCGGCAACCCATCGTTCCGTACGCTGATCGATGGGTCCCCGGAACAAGTCCGGGGATGACAGTTGTTTTTAGCGGTCTTCATTGTCGAGATAGCCGTCTGGCAGGTCGGCAACGATCTTTTCCTTTGCCAGATCGGTCTCGGTGATGAAGCTCTTGGCAAACGGGATGAGCACTGTCTCGTTGCGATCCAACAGTTTTATATCCAGCAATGGGCCCGCGCCATAGTCCGCGACATTTACGACTTCGCCCAGGTGGCGGCCGTCCTTCAGCCAGACGCCAAGTCCGATCAGGTCGCCGAGATAGACTTCATCGCCCGATAGCTCCGGCAAGAGTTCGCGCGCGACGAACAGTTCCGTGCCCTTCAGCGCTTCGGCCCGATCGCGATCCGCGACACCTTTCAGCGTCGCGATGAAGCCATCCGTCCGTGGACGGAGCTTCACGATCTCGATCTTGCCACCGGTCTGGGTTTGCAATGGACCATAGGCGGCAATTGTCTCCGGCTGCGCGGTGAAACTTGTGAGCTTCACCTCGCCCCGGATGCCATGCGCGCCGGTGATGACGCCGACGGAGACCAGATCGCGCCGCATGGCGCGAACCGTCCTAGCCCTGCGGCGCCGCTTCGGCGGCGGCTGCTGCCTTCGCTGCGAGATCGGCCTGGGCCTTTTCGCGCTCGACGCGCTTCTTGCCGGGCAGCGCCTTCACCGGGTTGTTGCGCGGCTCGCGCTTGACGACGCCGGCCTTATCGAGGAAGCGCAGCACGCGGTCGGTCGCCTGCGCGCCCTTCTTCAGCCATTCGGCCGCCTTGGCGCCGTCGAGCTTCACGCGGTTCGCGTCATCCTTCGGCAGCATCGGGTTGAAGGCGCCGACGACATCGATGAACTTGCCGTCGCGGGGCGAACCCGCATCGGCGACCACGATATGGTAATAGGGACGCTTCTTGGTGCCCGCGCGCGCGAGCCTGATCTTGACGGCCATGTCTCATCTACTCCTGGTTAGAGATCATCTCTTTTTTCCCGGAAATCCGGGGTTTCCTCGAAACGGCGCGCCGCCCAGCCCCGGCAAGCCGCCGATTCCGGGAAGTCTTCCACCCAGTCCCGGCAGAGCCGGTGGCGGGGTCACGCTTTTCATCATGTCTTTGACTTCATCGGGCAGCGCATCGGGGTTCATCCGGGCCAGCTCGGCCTGCATCTTTTCAAGCTCCGCCGCATCGGGCGCCGCCTTGCCGAACATCTTGCCGAACAGGCCCTTGCCCTGGCCCATCTGCTTCATCATCGCCGCCATCTGCAGATGCATCTTGAGCAGGCGGTTGATCTCCTCGACCTTGGTTCCGGAACCCGCCGCCACGCGTTTCTTGCGGGACGCATTCATGGTTTTGGGGTTGCGTTTCTCGTAAGGCGTCATCGAGCCGATGATCGCCATCTGGCGCTTCAATACCTTGTTGTCGATGTCGGCGCCGTCGAGCTGCTTCTTGATCTTGCCCATGCCGGGCAGCAGATTCATCATCCCGCCCATGCCGCCCATCTTTTGCAACTGCTTCAACTGGTCGGCGAGATCGTCGAGATCGAAGGCGCCCTTCTTCATGCGCTCGGCGATCTTCTGGGCCTTGACGTGATCGATTTCGAGGGACGCCCTCTCGACCAGGCTCACCACGTCGCCCATGCCGAGAATGCGCCCGGCGATGCGCTCGGGATGGAAATCCTCGAGCCCGTCGAGCTTTTCGCCGGTGCCCATCAACTTGATCGGCTTGCCGGTGACGGCGCGCATGGAAAGTGCGGCACCGCCGCGGCCGTCGCCGTCGATCCTGGTCAGCACAATGCCGCTGATGCCGATCTTCTCGTCGAAGGCGCGGGCGAGATTGACCGCGTCCTGGCCGGTCAGCGCGTCGGCAACCAGCAGGGTCTCGTTGGGCTTGACGATGTCACGGACGGCGGCGGCTTCGGCGAGGAGTTCCTCGTCGATATGCAGCCGCCCGGCGGTGTCGAGCATCACCACGTCATAGCCGCCCTTGCGGGCTTCCGACATGGCGCGCCTGGCGATCTGCGGCGGGGTCTCGCCCTTGACGATGGCGAGCGTGTCGACTTTCACTTGGGTGCCGAGGATCGCAAGCTGTTCCTGGGCAGCCGGACGGCGCGTATCGAGCGAGGCCATCAGCACGCGGCGCTTGTCGCGCTCGGTCAGGCGCTTGGCGATCTTGGCGGTGGTCGTGGTCTTGCCCGAGCCCTGCAGCCCCACCATCAGGATGGCGACCGGCGGACTCGCACGAAGATTGAGCGCCGAGCCGTCCGAGCCCAGCATCTCGACCAGCGCGTCATGGACGATCTTGACCACCATCTGGCCAGGCCGGATCGACTTGACGATCTCGGCGCCGACGGCCTTGGCCTTCACCCGGTCGATGAAGCCACGCACCACGTCGAGCGCCACGTCGGCTTCGAGAAGTGCGCGCCGCACCTCGCGCATCGCCGCGTCGACATCGGCCTCCGACAGCGCGCCACGCCCGGTGAGCTTGTCGAAAATCCCGCCAAGTCGCTCTTGTAACGTCTCGAACATCGGTTCCTCTTTAACTTCCCCTTCTCCCCTCGTGGGAGAAGGTGGATCGCGCGCCAGCGCGAGACGGATGAGGGGGCGGTGCAGTATGGGTACTGCGCGAGACGACTCGCTGCACCGCCCCCTCATCCGGCGCTGCGCGCCACCTTCCCCCGCGAGGGGGGAAGGGCAATACATAAAGGCACCCGGGGGCGAAACTCGCTGCCGGATGCTGGCCGCGTCACCTCCCGGGGATGGAACCCCATGTGTGCCGTGGCCGAAAGACGTTCAAGCGTCTTGTGATGGGGGCGATGTAGCGGAAGGAGGCGGGAAAGTCAAACCGGCTCGCCGTAAAACCGCTTCTCCCAATCCCGGTGCTTCTCGAATCCCTCCTGCACGAAGGGGGTGAAGACCGCGAGGTTCATCAGGAGCCAGTTGACCGCGTTGGCCGGGAAGCGCAGCGGTTTTACGAAAACGACGAACAACACCACGCGGGTTTTGTCCGTGTGGTTCCAGGCCTCGTGCTCATCAGCGTCGTCGAAGATCAGCACTTCTCCCTCGCGCCAGTGGCAGACGCTTTGGGCAACGCGGATGGCGAGACGATCGGAGATTTCCGGCACGATCAATCCCAGATGCAGGCGGAGCACGCCGTTATAGGGGCCGCGATGGGGGCTCAAATGCTTGCCCGGCTCGAAGATCGAGAACATCGCCGTCTTGAGGCCGGGGATCTTGTTCACCGCCTTCCAGGTTTCGGGGCAGAGCGCTGTATTGCGTTTGGACTCGTGGCCGAAGGCGGTGAAGAAGAAGGTCTTCCAGCCATCGTCGGTCGAAATGGTTTTCACGTCGGGCGAGATGTCCTGGAAATTGGGGAGTTCGGTCTTGCGCGCCAGGACGCGTTCGAGTTCGGTGCGAACTTGTGGATACGACTTCTCGATCTCCGCCGCCCAGGGAAAGACCGCGTTGTCATAGACCGGGGGGTTGCCATGCCGGGCGAAAGCGAGATTGAGCTTTTCGGCCTGGGCCACGACCCACAGGAAAAACCGCGCGGTGCGGCTCGGCCTCTTCATCGGCGCAATCCCCTCGGTCGCGAGTGTTTGCCGGGGTTTAGGTCGCGGCTGGGACAAGGCCTCGGGCAATGCGGTTCTCCTTGATTGAATAGGCCATGATGCCGGCCAAGAGGGCGGTCGCGAAAGCGAACCACCACAATCCGGTATAGTGCTGGAAGAGATCGAACAGGTAGCCGCCGAGAAACGCTCCCAACGCTCCCCCCAGCGCGTGGCCGCCGGAGATCAGCCCCATCGCGAGCCCCATGATCCTGACACCCAGATGCGAGGCGACGAGGCTCGCGGTCACCGGCACGGTCGAATAATCGAAGATGCCGAACATCACCGCGAACAGGATCATCATCTCGTAGCTCGATCCCACATACATCAGCAGGATGAAGGACAAAGCGCGCATGATGTAGATCGAGCCCAGCAGCAGCGGACGGTTGACCCGGTCGGAGAGCCAGCCGGCCAGCAGCATGCCACCGAAATTGACCGCCATGATCAGGCCGTAGATGCCGGAGGCGGGCACGGGGGGCAGGCCGCAAAACGCCGCATAGGGCAGGAAATGCGTCTCGATGGCGCCCGTGGTCGTGACGCCGCAGATGAAGAAGCTCCAGTACAGAATGTGGAAAGTGGGGCTCGTCAGTAGAAACGTGAGCCGGTCCCGCAGCGGCTCGGTCGCGCGCGGTTTGACTTTGGCCTCTGCCGTTTCCTGCTCCGTCGGTTTCAGAATCATCCAGACCGCCGCCGCCATCAGCGCGCAGGTGACGGCGATCCCGGCCATGTTCCAGCGCCACGAGAAATATCCAAGCCCGATGGTCAGCAGCGGCACGGTGACGAACTGTCCCGCCGTGCTGCCGGAATTGGCGGTGCCGAGCGCAAACCCCCGGTTTCGGTCGAACAGCCGCGCCACCGTGCCGGCGATCACGTGATAGCTGGACGAGCCGAAGCCAATCCCTGCGACGAGGCCATAGGCGATGAGATAGACCGGTGCGGTAGGAAAGATCGCAAACAGCCCGAAGCCCAGCGTCATCAGCAGCAGTCCCGCCGCCATCACGGTTCGCGGCCCGTAGCGGTCGACGATATTGCCCGAGATGGGAGCAACGATTGCGATGACCACCAGCGCCACCGACTGGCCCGAGCCGATGAAGGTCTTGGACCAGCCGAGAGTCGACGCCCATTCGGCGGTCATGATCGACACCGACTGGCGCGCCGACATGACGATGGCGAGCGTGGCGAAGCACAGCCAGACGACGATCCAGGGATTGATGCGGGCGCTTGCGGGCATGGCAGGCTTCCCACCACATTTACCAGCGTCAGGCAAGCGGACTAGCTTTCGCTGCCGCTTTTCCCATATAAGCCCGGCCATGGCAGAGCTTTCCGCCATTCCTTTCCGCAAGATGAACGGGCTCGGCAATGACTTTGTCGTGCTTGATGCCCGCGCGCGTCCGCTTGCCATCGGCGAAAACCAGGCCCGCGCCATCGCGGATCGCAATACCGGCATCGGCTGCGACCAGGTGATCGTGATTGAGCCCTCGAAGGTGGCCGACGTCACCATGCGCATCTGGAACAACGAGGGCTTCGAGGTCGAGAGCTGCGGCAACGCGTCCCGCTGCATCGCCGATCTGCTGTTCGCCGAGAAGCGGAGCGACATGGCGACGATCGATACGAAGGGCGGTTTTCTCACCGCGCGCAAGGCTGCCGGCGGCATGGTCACCGTCGATAACGGCGTGCCGCGCTTCGGCTGGAAGGACATTCCGCTGTCGGAAGCGTTTCATGATACCCGCCACATCGAATTGCAGGTGGGGCCTCTGGAGGCGCCGCTCATCCATTCGCCCTCGGTGGTCAATGTCGGCAATCCGCACTGCATCTTCTGGGTCAAGGACCTGGACGTGGTCGATCTCGCCAAAGTGGGGCCGATGCTGGAATTCCATCCGCTGTTTCCGGAACGCGCGAATATATCTCTCGCCCGAGTCGATGCCCGCGATCACATCACGATGAAGGTGTGGGAGCGGGGTGCGGGCCTGACGCGGGCCTGCGGCACGGCGGCCTGTGCCGCGATCGCGGCGGGAGTGAGGATCAAGGCCGTCGAGCGCAAGTGCCGGGTCAGCTTGCCCGGCGGCGACCTCATGATGGAGTGGCGCGAGGCCGACGATCACATCCTGATGACCGGTCCCGTCGCCTATGAATTCGAGGGAACGCTGCCCGAAGGGCTCTTGGCATGACGGAGATCGTCACCTTCGGTTGCCGTCTCAACACCTATGAATCGGAAGTCATGCGCGGCCACGCCTTGCGCGGGGGTTTGCGTGACGCGGTCGTGTTCAACACCTGCGCGGTCACCTCGGAAGCCACGCGCCAGGCGCGCCAGGCGATCCGGCGGGTCCGCAAGGAACAGCCTAAAGCGCGGATCATCGTCACCGGTTGCGCTGCACAGACCGAGCCTCAAATGTTCGCCGCCATGCCCGAGGTCGATCTGGTTCTCGGCAACGAGGAGAAACTGCGCGCCGAAAGCTGGAACGGTGGCGAGGCTGAACGCGTGCGGGTCGGCGACATCATGCCGATACGACAGGCCTCGGTAAATTCGATTGACGGTTTCACCGACCGGGCCCGCGCCTTCGTCGCCGTGCAGACCGGCTGCGACCATCGCTGCACCTTCTGCATCATTCCGTTCGGGCGCGGCAATTCGCGTTCGCTCGCCAGTGCCGAGGTGATCGAGCAGGTGCGCCGTCTTGTTGCCAACGGCTACTCCGAAATCGTGCTCACAGGAGTTGACATCACCTCGTGGGGGGCCGACCTCGAAGGCATGCCGAAACTTGGCCGTCTGTGTACGGAGCTTCTGGCGGCGGTGCCAGATCTGAGACGCCTGCGGCTGTCGTCGATCGATTCCATTGAAGCCGATGACGAGCTCGTCGCGGTGATGACGGCTGAGCCGCGTTTCATGCCGCATGTCCATCTGTCGCTGCAGTCGGGCGACAATCTGATCCTCAAGCGGATGAAGCGCCGCCACGCCCGAGAGGATGCGATCGAGTTCTGCGCCAGGCTCCGCGTGAGCCGCCCCGATATCGTGTTCGGCGCCGACATCATCGCAGGCTTTCCGACCGAGACGGAGACGATGTTCGACAATTCGATCCGCATCGTCGAGGAGTGCGGGCTCACCTATCTGCATGTGTTTCCCTTTTCACCCCGGCCGCAAACACCGGCCGCGCGCATGCCGCAGCTTGAGAAGACCGTCATCCGCGAGCGTGCCGCGCGTCTTCGCGCCGCCGGTGAAAGAAGGCTCGATGCGTTCCTTGACGGCGAGGTGGGCGCGGTGCGGGATGTGCTGGTGGAAACGCCGGGAAGCGGGCGAACCGAACACTTCGCTGCTGTGAAGTTTGCCGCCGCGATGTCGCCCGGCGCCATCGTGCGCGCCCGCATCACCGGGCGCGGCCCGAGCCATCTCGACGCCAGACCGGCCGCATGAGCGAGTTTTTCAAGAAACTGTTCAACCGTGTGGCGGGGAAGAAGGAGGAGGCTCCGCCGCCTGCTGCGGAACCGGATGCAATTGCTGCGCCGGAACTGGAGTCTGAGCCTGTCGACCCCATCCTGACAGAGGAGGTGGAGAGTTCGGAGCGACCCCCACCCTTGATCCCTCCCCACAAGGGGGAGGGAGAAAGTGATCCACACCTCCCTCTGGCGGGGTGGTCCGAATTTGCGTAGAAAATTCGGGGTGGGGGGATGGTTCAGGCGGAAACGCCCGCGCCCGAGCGCAAGCGCTGGCTGGGGAAGCTGCGCGAGGGGCTGTCCAAGTCGTCGCGCAACATTACCTCCTCGATCAGCGCGATCTTCACCAAGCGCCGCCTCGATGCCGCGACACTTGGCGAGTTGGAAGACGTGCTGATCCAGGCCGATCTGGGGTTGCCGATGGCCGAGCGCATCGTCAAGGCGGTATCGGCCGGGCGCTATGACAAGGAGATCGATCCGGCCGAGGTGCGGCGCATTCTCGCCGCCGAAGTGGCGAAGGTTCTGAAGCCCGTCGAAGTGCCGTTCGTGTTCGGCGACGAGAAGCCCTTCGTCATCCTGGTGGTGGGCGTCAACGGCTCCGGCAAGACCACGACCATCGGCAAGCTGGGCTCGATCGCCACGGCCGAAGGCTACAAGGTGATGTTCGCCGCCTGCGACACGTTCCGCGCGGCGGCGATCGAGCAGTTGACGGTGTGGGGCTCGCGCATCGGCGCCACCACGATTTCGCGGCCCACCGGCTCCGATGCCTCTGGCCTTGCTTACGACGCCATGACCCAGGCGATGGCGGACGGCACCGATATCCTGTTCATCGACACCGCGGGGCGCCTGCAGAACAAGGCCTATCTGATGGACGAACTCGACAAGGTGGTGCGGGTCATCAAAAAGCAGGACGCGGCCGCTCCCCATGCGGTGCTCCTGGTGCTCGACGCCACGACCGGGCAGAACGCGATCGCCCAGGCCGAGATGTTCTCGAAGGCCGTGCAGTGTACGGGCATCGTGCTGACCAAACTCGACGGCACCGCCAAGGGCGGGGCGATCTTCGCGATCAAGCAGAAGCTGGGTTTGCCGGTCAAATTCATCGGCGTCGGCGAGACGCTGGACGATTTAGAGCCCTTCGATGCGGATGCGTATGTGGCGGCGCTGTTTGAGTGAGAGCCCTTCGCGCCGACTGTTTGTCGTGCGATAATTGAGGAGCCCTACGAGGCCTGCCATGACCGCCACGATCGCCGCTCCTCCCCGCCGCCGATTTGCAAACGTCGCGGCCCTCCTCCGACGCTTGGGCGACATCCCGCCCGAGCGTGTCCTAATGGACCCACTTCCCGGCACGGCCACGGAGGCCGACGCGATCCGCT
>JANNSP010000046.1:0-4550 GCA_031402975.1 Hyphomicrobiales bacterium | reverse complement strand
TTCTTCGTGCTCGAGCGCCGCCGCAATATCTATAGCTGGCGGGTCGCCGGCACCAGGTTGTGCGAACTCTACCGCCGCGACCTGACCGGCAGCGACTGCCTCGCCGATCTCGACACATTCGAGCGCGCCACCATCGGCAAGTTCCTGGCCGGCGCCGTCGAAAACCTGCAACCTTGCGTATTGCGCTTCCGGCTCAATACCTCGGAGCGCCAGATGATCGGCGTCGAAATGCTGGGACTTCCCGTTCAATCCGGTTCCGGCGACGGTATCCATGTCTTTGGCAGTATTTTTCCATTCCGCGACACCAGCACATTGACCTATGAGCGGATCACCGGAGTGGAACTGTCGGGCGCCCGCTCCATTCATACCGAGCACCTTCCCGGCGACGAACTGGTGGCGCGGCTGCGCGCCGGCGCCGCCCCGCCGCTCCGGCCATTCCAGGTGGTGACCGGCGGCCGGGTCGAGTGACCGGCCTTTATTAACGCAGCGTTTACGCGACCGGCCCTAGGGTGGAGCCTGCCACCGAGGTCCGATTTGCCGTGAACCCAACCGTCCAGTCCCAGACCGCGACATCTGCCGCGCCGATGACGCTGCCGCATACCTTGTTTGGCCGCTTCATGCTGCCCGACATGAGCGAGCATCCCTGCCAGGTGAACGACATTTCGATCGATGGCGCGGTGTTTCTGACCAGCCATGTGCCCCCCGTCGGACAAAGTCTCGTGGCCTATCTCGAAGAAGTAGGCCGGATCGAGGCGACTTCGGGGGTGCCTGTCGGCGGCGGCTTCGTCGTAAGCTTTTCCCTGACCGGGGCCCGCCGCGACCGGCTCGATACGCGGCTGAAATGGCTGTCCCAGAAACAGGCCGGCGGCTCGATCGAGGACCGCCGTCACACCCGCTACGAACCGCGCGAATCGCGCTCGCAGATCACCATGCCGGACGGGCGCGAATACCCTTGCGAGGTCATCGACATCTCGCTCTCGGGCGCTGCCATCAAGGTCGATGTGATGCCCAGTCTCGGCACCTATGTCCTGCTCGGCAAGATGCACGGCCGCGTCATCCGCTATCTCGGCACCGGCGTCGCCATCGAATTCGTCAAGCCGCTCGAACGCGGACAGTTGCGCGAACATATCGTCTAGCCAGCGGCGCTCCGCCCGTCCTAGACTGCGCCCCGGAAAAACTGGGAGCGTACAATTTCATGGCCAGCCTGCGGGACTACATGACTGCGGCCGCGATTCCTTCAGCGGGAACGCTCGCCGGGCGCATCTGGCGGCCCGATGCCGAAGGGCCGTCGGTGGTGAAAATCGCAGGAGGCAGGCTCATCGATATCAGCCGCGCCTTTCCGGCCATGCGCGATCTGTGCGAGGAGGCCGACCCGGCTGGCGCCCTTTCATCCGCCGATGGCGAGACCGTCGGCACGCTGACCGATATACTGCGCAATACGCCATTGGGGACGCGTGACGCGAGCCGGCCTTGGCTTCTTCCGCCCATCGACCTGCAGGCGATCAAGGCGGCGGGGGTCACCTTCGCCACCTCGATGCTGGAGCGCGTGATCGAGGAGAGAGCGCGTGGAAATCCGGAGGCCGCGGCCGAAATCCGCGCCGGCATCAGCGATCTGATCGGCGACGACCTGTCGCGCCTCAAGCCCGGTTCGCCCGAAGCGATTGAGGTCAAGCAGGTCCTCATGGCCAAGGGCGTGTGGTCGCAATATCTCGAAGTCGGCATCGGCCCCGACGCCGAAATCTTCACCAAGTCGCAACCCATGGCGGCGGTCGGCCACGGCGCCGAGGCGGGGCTCAATCCGATATCGAAGTGGAACAATCCCGAACCCGAAGTGGTGATCGTCGTCTCGTCAGCGGGCCGTATCGTGGGCGCCACGCTGGGTAACGACGTCAACCTGCGCGATGTCGAGGGCCGCTCGGCGCTGCTCCTCGGCAAAGCCAAGGACAACAATGCAAGCTGCGCGCTTGGTCCCGTGATCCGCTTCTTCGACGAGAGCTTCAGCCTCGATCATGTCCGCCGCATGCAGCTCTCGCTCAAGGTCGAGGGCGAGGAGGGCTATGTGCTGAACGGCTCCTCCAACATGGCGAAGATCAGTCGCGACCCAGCCGACCTCGCGGCGCAGATGCTCAATCGGCATCACAACTACCCCGATGGCGCGGTGCTGTTTCTCGGCACCGTGTTCGCGCCGGTCGAGGATCGCGATGTGAAAGGCGGCGGCTTCACCCACAAGTTGGGTGACATCGTTACCGTGTCGTCGCCCGAACTCGGCACGCTCGCCAATCGCATGGTGTCAACAGACCAGGCCGAGCCGTGGACCTTCGGCGCCAGCCACCTGATGCGCAATCTGGCGGGGAGGGGACTGCTGTAGGAGATGAGTGTAACGCCGCCTCAGAAATCGCTGGCGGTCGAATCCTGGATCTCCCAGAAAAACAGGCCTCGCTTGGCGACGCTCACATCGTTGAAGAGCCCGGAAATGTCATAGGGGCAGACCGTGTCATAGAGGCCCTGGTCGGCCCAGATATCGATGTGCCGCCAGCCGAACGCGACAATTCCAAATCTTCCGGCGAGCTTGCTCCTGAGGTCCGATTCGCTGCCGCGGTAGTTTTCCGGATCCTCATACCTGCCTTTGAGATACCAGTATAATTCAGGGACCGAGACGATGCAGGTGACTCCGTCGTAGGTAAAGTAGCGCGGCACCGTCAGCATGGTTTCCTGGCAAGGGTAGCCCAGACCGTCGAGCGGATCGCCCGAGCGGTGGAAGGCCAGGCTCATCTGCGCGCCACAGGGCTCGTATTCCGTCGGGAACGACGGAAGGTTGCCCGGATTTCTGACGGTCAGATAGTTGGGGCGGTAATTGGCGAAATACATGAAGTCGCCGTAAATGGGCATTTTCGAGTTCTCCCCTTGAGATTACCGCCTTTCAATCCGTAGCATGGATGACAGTCGGCGACAAACGGCCGCCGCTTCTCCGGTTGACAAATGATGACCCGCATGCGCCTTGTCCGCCGCCCGAACCAATCGAATTTGCGAGGATACATGCACGCCTACCGGAGCCATACCTGTGGCCAGTTGCGAAGGGATCATGAGGGAATCGAGGTGCGCCTGTCGGGTTGGGTGCACCGGGTGCGCGACCATGGCGGGCTGCTGTTCATCGACCTTCGCGATCATTACGGCCTGACCCAGGTGGTGGTCGATCCGGCATCGCCCGCCTTCGCCCAGGCCGAGAAGCTTCGCGCCGAGTGGGTGATCCGGGTTGACGGATCGGTGAGGGCAAGGCCTGCCGGCACCGAAAACCACGATCTCCCCACCGGGCTTGTCGAGATTTTTGCAGGCGACATCGCGGTTCATTCGCAGGCGGCGGAATTGCCGCTGCCGGTGTTCGGCGAGACCGAATACCCGGAAGACATGCGGCTCCGCTACCGCTTCCTCGATTTGAGGCGGGACCGCATCCACCAGAACATCATGAAACGTGGCGCGATCATCGATTCGCTCCGCCGCCGGATGAAGGAGGGCGGCTTCTTCGAATTCCAGACGCCGATCCTCACCGCCTCCTCGCCCGAGGGGGCGCGCGACTATCTGGTGCCGAGCCGGGTGCATCCGGGCAAGTTCTATGCGTTGCCGCAGGCGCCGCAGCAGTTCAAGCAGCTCATCATGATGTCCGGCTTCGACCGCTATTTCCAGATCGCCCCGTGCTTCCGCGACGAGGACGCCCGCGCCGACCGGAGCCCCGGCGAATTCTATCAGCTCGATATCGAGATGAGCTTCGTCACCCAGGACGACGTGTTCGAGGCGGTCGAGCCGGTGCTGCGCGGCGTCTTCGAGGAATTCGGCGATGGCGTGGCCGTCACGCAGAAATTTCCGAAGATCGCTTTCCGCGAGTCGATCCGCAAATACGGCACCGACAAGCCCGACCTGCGCAACCCGATCGAGATGCAGGCGGTGACGGAGCATTTCGCGGGAAGTGGTTTCAAGGTCTTCGCCGGCATGATCGCCGCCGATCCCAAGGTCGAGGTCTGGGCCATCTCAGCGCCGAAAGGAGGCTCGCGCGCCTTCTGCGACCGGATGAATTCCTGGGCGCAGGGGCAGGGTCAGCCCGGATTGGGCTATGTCTTCTGGCGCGACGGCGAGGAGGGTGCCGCCGGTCCCATCGCCAAGAACATTGGCGCTGATCGAACCGATGCCATCCGCGCGCAGTTGGGGTTGGGCGTGGGCGATGCCTGCTTCTTCGTCGCGGGACGGCCGGAGAAATTTTACAAATTCGCGGGCGAGGCACGCACGAAAGCCGGCGAAGACCTGAACCTCATCGCCAAGGACCGCTTCGAATTCTGCTGGATCGTCGATTTCCCCATGTATGAATGGAACGAGGAGGAGAAGAAGATCGACTTCTCGCACAATCCCTTCTCCATGCCGCAAGGCGGCCTCGAGGCGCTGGAATCGAAGGACCCGCTCGATATCCTGGCTTTCCAGTACGACATCGTGTGCAACGGCGTCGAACTGTCCTCGGGCGCCATCCGCAACCATCGCCCTGACATCATGAGACGCGCCTTCGA
>JANNSP010000045.1:0-3254 GCA_031402975.1 Hyphomicrobiales bacterium | reverse complement strand
CGAGGCGTCCTCGAAATCCGCCTTGCGGATGACGAAGCTGTTGGCGGGCAACTTGGAGAACTCGCGCCCGAGGATGTAGTCGAAGTCGAGGCCCTGGCCTTTCCACTGGGCGCGCAAGCCTTCCCAGGCCAGCGCCGCGTCGCCTTTGCCCTCCTTCAGCACCGTGCCCCAGGCCGGCCAGCCGCCTTCCACATATTTGACCTTGGTGATGTCGACGCCAGCGGCCTTCAGCATCGGATCGGTGATCGACTGCCAGCCAGCGCTGCCGAGCACGATGGTCTTGCCTTCCAGCGCCTTCAGGCTGTCGGGCTTCTCGCCCTTGCGGAAGGCGAAGTTGAACACGTCGGTGCCGCCCATGTGGAAGGCCGAAACCAGCGGCATGCCTTGCGCCAGCGCCAGCGAGAAGACGCCGGGCGAGGGAAAGCCGACATCGGCCTGGTTCTGGTCGACGAGCTTGACGGTCGCTGTCGCATCCGAGGGGCCCGGCTCCAGCGTCGTCTCGATGTCGCCGAAATAGCCGAACTTTTTCGCCACCCAATACGGATAGTCGTCGAGCACCTCGATCGATCCCCGTGGACTGACCCAGCGGATCATTTCGGCGGCGCGGGCGCGCTGTGCGGTTGTCAGACCCCCAAGTGTCAAAGCAGACACGCCCGCCGCGCTGAGTGTCAGCAGCCGGCGGCGTCCGATCATCATCTTGCCGTTCATTCCTGTGTTCTCCTCTCTTGTTTTATGATTAAGGCACGTCCAGTTTTTTCGATACTGGTTCAGGCTTCCCAACTGGCCCATCTTTTCCCGAGCCAGAAGAAAAAGATATAGATGGATATGCCGAGCGCCGCGAGGATGAGAATGATCGCGAAGAACTGCGGCATGCGGATCAGGGCGGAATAGTAAGTCAGGCGGTTGCCCAATCCCTCGGCGCCCCCCACCATTTCCGCGCCTATGGTTGTAAGAAGGCCGAAGATCGAACCGACCATGAGGCCGACAATGATCATCGGCATGGCCATGGGAATGCGGATCTTGGTGAAAATCTGCAACGTGTCGGCGCCGAACGAGCGCGCCAGCGCGATCTTCGCCAGATCGACACGGCGGAAGCCGGTGGCGGAATTGATCATCACCATCGGGCCGCTGGCGAGGGCGACCGCGATGATGCGCGGCTCGCTGCCGAAGCCGAAGCGCAGGATCAGCAGCGGAACCAGCGCCAGCATCGGCGTGGTGACCAGCAAGAGGATGTAAGGCGTCACGATCTTCTCGACAAACGGAAACTGCGTGATGACCGCCGCGAGAACAAAACCGATGGAACCGCCGATGGCAAAGCCGACGAGCAGTTCATAGATGGTAATCAGCAGATGCGGCCAGATGAATGTCCATTCGGTGAACAGCGCGGTGACGATCAGGCTGGGCCGCGGCAGAACATATTGCGGAACTTTGAACGCGTAGAGCCAGAGTTCAGCGCCGCCGATAATGAAAACCGCAACCAGGATGATGACCAGGACTTCCAGCTTGCTGCGATGATCGCCCAGTCCGAGCGACGCGGCCGACAGTCCCATTCCGCCCTGAGCGTCCCGCTTCTTGTTGAACTCAGGAATCTTTTCGAGCATTTTGGTCATGCGTTGTCTCTTGTCATGTGATGTCGAGGCCGGCGCCGGCTCCTCCGCCATGCTGGATGCGCGACTTGATCTGAAGGACCCGGGCGATGAAATCCGGCTTGGTCTGTATTTCGATGGGACGCGGGCGCGGAATATCGATGTCGTAGATTTCCGCGATGCGCCCTGGCCTGGCCGACATGACGGCCACGCGATCGGCGAGGAAGATTGCTTCCGCGATCGAGTGGGTGACGAAGGCGATGGTCTTGCCGGTTTCCATCCAGATTTCCTGGATGAGCAGGTTCATTTCATCGCGCGTGAAAGCGTCGAGCGCGCCGAATGGTTCGTCCATCAGCAGAACCGAGGGATTGACCGCGAGGCTCCTTACGATGGAGGCGCGCTGCTGCATGCCGCCCGACAGCTCGCGCGGGAATTTGTTCTCGAATCCCGCGAGCGAAACCCGATCCAGCAGCTTTTTGATGAGCGCCTTGTCCGGCGGCTTGCGTTTCAGCTCGAACGGAAGCTCGATGTTTTTCTCAAGATTGCGCCACGGCAGCAGATTGGCGTCCTGAAAGATCATGGCGATCTCGGGATTGGGACCGGTGATCGACTGATTGCCGAGGCGGATGTCGCCGCTGCTCAGCGGATGCAGGCCACACATCGACCACAGCAGAGTGGTCTTGCCGCAGCCTGACGGACCCAGGATGCACAGGAATTCACCTTCGCGGACATCAAGCGAGACATTGTCGAGCGCATGAACCGGGCCCGAACGCGTGTGATAAAACTTGGTCGCGTCCCGGATAGCCATCTTGACAGGCCGCGGCGTGCGGCCCGGATGTTCTTTTGCGCCGCTCACGGCCATCAACACGTCTCCAGCTCCCAGCAATCAACATCTTGCCGGAAAAAGCTCAAATGTCTAATGATGAAATGATGTTACAAATCTTCTGACGGCGCAATAGACTTGCGAAAAGTCAGCCTTCGCGCCCCTACGTAAGCTAAACCATGTGTTGGTCTTCCATTCGCGATCAATTGAGGAACGAGAGTGCCGGTTGACAAAAAGACGCGAGTGGTGGGGGCGTGGCTGGCGGAACTGGAAACGGCGCTCGCCCGCTCCGACCCGGGCGCGGCGGCGGCTCTGTTCGGACCCGAATGCTATTGGCGCGACTTCGTTGCCCTGACCTGGAACATCAAGTCCGTCGAGGGCCGCGAGGGGATCGCTGCCATGCTGGCGGCAACGCTTCCGCATGCTGTCCCCCACGGTTTTCGAGTCGATGGTCAGGCCGAGGATGACAATGGCGGCATCGCGGCCTGGTTCCTGTTCGAGACCGCCGTGGCGCGAGGCAAGGGCCACTTGAGATTGAAGGACGGCAAGGGCTTCACGATCCTCACCACCATGACCGAGTTGAAAGGCCACGAAGAGCCCAGGGGCCCGGCCCGCGACACGGGAATCAAGCACGGTGCCCGCAAGAACCGCAGAACCTGGACCGAGGAAAGAACCGAAGAGGAAGCGACACTCGGCGTTACGCGGCAACCATATTGTGTGATCATCGGGGGTGGCCAGGGCGGTATTGCGCTCGGTGCGCGTCTGAAACTGCTCGGCGTGCCTACACTCATCGTCGAGAAGAATGCCCGCGCCGGGGATTCCTGGCGCAACCGCTACACGTCGCT
>JANNSP010000044.1:0-4244 GCA_031402975.1 Hyphomicrobiales bacterium | reverse complement strand
GTCAAGCGTGTCGAGGGCCTCAAGCAACTCCTCGGAGTAGTCGGTAATCTTGAGAAACCACTGGGCCAGCTCGCGCTTCTCGACCAAAGCGTTCGAGCGCCAGCCGCGGCCGTCGATCACCTGCTCGTTGGCCAGAACCGTGTTGTCGACCGGATCCCAGTTGACGGTCGAGACCTTGCGCTCGACCAGCCCGGCTGCGAGGAAATCGAGGAACATCGCCTGTTCGTGGCGGTAATACTCCGGATCGCAGGTGGCGATCTCGCGGCTCCAGTCGAGCGACAGACCCATCGACTGGAGCTGGCTCCGCATCGCGGCGATGTTTTCATAGGTCCAGGCCTTGGGATGGACGCCGCGCTCGATCGCCGCATTCTCGGCCGGCATGCCGAAAGCGTCCCAGCCCATGGGATGCAACACGTTGAACCCCTGGGCGCGCTTGAACCGCGCCAGCACGTCGCCCATCGCATAATTCCGCACATGGCCCATATGGATGCGGCCCGACGGATAGGGAAACATTTCGAGGACATAGAATTTCGGCCGCGACGTATCCTCGCGCGCCTCGAAGCTGCGATGCTCCGTCCAGTATGTCTGCCAGCGCGGCTCGGCGTCGCGCGGATTGTAGCGTTCGACAGTCAAGAAAAACCCCGTGTTCGCGTGAGTGATGGACCTACCAGTCCTTGAAAACCCCCGCAAGCGCGGCCATAAGCGGGCCCCATGTCCCATACAGGTCTCGACAGCGTCCGCCGCTTGATCCCTCCCCATGTGACACTGGTCGCGGTGAGCAAAACTTTTGGGGCCGGCGATATCGTGCCGGTGATCGAGGCGGGCCAGTTTGTGTTCGGCGAAAACCGGGTGCAGGAAGCGAAAGCCAAATGGCCGGAGCTCAAATCGCGTTGGCCCGGCATCGAGCTTCATCTGGTGGGACCGCTGCAGAGCAACAAGGCGGCGGAGGCGGTGGCGCTGTTCGACTGCATCCATTCCATCGACCGGCCGAAGATCGCCGAAGCGATTGCCGCCGAAATGAAACGTCAGCAGCGCAGCGTCAAACTCTTCATCCAGATCAATACCGGGCGCGAACCGCAGAAAGCCGGCATCGATCCGGACGAGGCCGACAGCTTCATTGCATCCTGCGCCGCCCTGCCGGTCATCGGATTGATGTGCCTCCCCCCGGCGGAAGTCGATCCCGTGCCGCATTTCGAACTGCTGAAATCGATCGCCGCGCGCAACGGCCTCAAGGGACTCAGCATGGGCATGAGCGGCGACTTCGAGAAAGCCATCGCGCACGGCGCCACCCATGTCAGGGTCGGCTCGGCGATTTTCGGCACACGCGCCTAACGTCCTCTCTCCCCGCTTCGCGGGTGCGAGGACGCTAAGGAGGTTTCAATCCGTTGATGAACAGCGTGAGCAAAGTCTTCTCTCCCGCCGCCATGTGGCCCGGCCTGTCGCCCAGCACGGCTTTCACCTGTACGTCGAAATCGGCGTAGTGCTGCGTCGTCGCCCAGATGGCGAAGATCAGATGATGGGGATCGATGGCCGCGATCCGGCGCTCCGCGATCCAGCCGCGGATGACGGCGGCTTTTTCGTCGACGAGCGCGCGCAGCGGTCCGCCCAGAAACGTGCCGATGGCCGGGGCGCCATGGAGGATCTCGTTGGCGAACAGCCGCGAGGCTTCCGGCCTGTCGCGCGACATTTGTATTTTCGCGCCGATATAGCGCGCGATTTCGGTCAGCGGATCGCCGTTGGGATCGAGCGCCCGCAGGGGCTCCAGCCAAAGGGCGAGGGTTCGTTCGAGGACCGCGATATAGATGTCGTGCTTGCGGTGGAAGTAATACAAGAGATTGGGTTACGACAGCCCTGAGCGCTCCGCGATCTGGTCGACGGTCGAACCCCGGTAGCCATGGGCCGAAAACACCTCGAGTGCCGCGTCGAGAATGAGGCTTTCGTTGACCGTCTGGATGCGGGTCTTGCGCCTGAGCGCACTGGCCTTTGGCATGCGGGCACCTTCATAATTCTTGATCGGATGGTCAAGAGCGGATAACAGTCCGCATCGGGGGGAACGTATGGCACCGGTCATCGAGGCGCGCGGTTTGAGCCTGACATTCGAGACCGCGGACGGCCCTGTCTATGCGCTGTCGAAGGTCGATCTCGGCGTCGAGGTCGGCGAATTCGTGTCGCTCATCGGGCCCTCGGGCTGCGGCAAGACCACGCTGCTCCGGGTGATCGCCGATCTCGAACAGGCGAGTTCCGGCACAATCACGGTGAATGGCATGACGCCAGCGCAGGCTCGCCTGGCGCGGGCCTATGGCTATGTGTTTCAGGCGCCGGCACTCTATCCATGGCGCACCGTCGAGCGCAATGTGGCGCTGCCGCTCGAAATCATGGGGCTCGACAACCAGGCCGAGCGGGTCAGGCGCAACCTGGACATGGTCAATCTCGGCGGCTTCGAGAAGAAATTTCCGTGGCAGCTATCGGGCGGCATGCAGCAACGGGTGTCGATCGCCCGGGCGCTGGCCTTCGATCCAAAACTTTTGTTGATGGACGAGCCGTTCGGCGCGCTCGACGAGATCGTCCGCGACAAGCTCAACCAGCAGCTCTTGGAATTGTGGGACGCCACGAAAAAGACCGTGGTGTTCGTGACGCATTCCATTCCGGAAGCGGTGTTCCTGTCGACCCGCATCGTCGTCATGTCGCCAAGGCCCGGCCGCATCATCGATGTCATCGAAACGAAGTTTTCCCGGAAGCGCACGCTGGATATCCGCGAGACGCCGGAATTCCTCGCAGTGGCGCATCGCGTGCGCGAGGGGCTGAGAGCGGGGAAAAGTTATGAGGATTGAAACACCTTCCTCCCTCCCCCTCTGCGGGGAGGGTGGCGCGAAGCGCCGGGTGGGGGCCGTCTGCGTTAAAAGACTTCCCCCGCCCCCACCGCTGCGCGGTGGACCCTCCCCGCGGAGGGGGAGGGATAAAGTAAGAGCGGCTCGCCGTGGCTGAAGCAATTGCCAGCAATCCGGCGAAGGAAGGCCACGCGGTTCCCGTCGCGGTGATCTGCCTCGTCATCCTTGCCGTCTGGTATATCGCGGCCATCCCCATGAATGCCGTTGTCGCCGAGCCTAAGATCGCCGCGGCGGGCGGACGCCTTGCCGATGTGCTTTCGGTTTCGTGGAATCTCGACCGGCCGGTGATTCCAGCACCCCATCAGATCGTCATCGAGATGTGGAAATCGATTTTCGCGGTGCCGCCATGGTCGATCAAGTCGCTCATCTGGCATAGTTGGGTGACGCTGTCTTCGGCGCTGCTCGGCTTCGTGCTTGGAACGCTGCTCGGCATTGGGCTCGCCGTCGCCATCATCCATTCGCGCCTTCTCGACAAGAGCCTGATGCCGTGGATCATCGCCTCGCAGACCATTCCGATTCTCGCCATCGCACCCATGGTGATCGTCGTGCTCGGCTCCGTCGGGCTCACGGGCCTCGTGCCGAAATCGCTGATCTCGATGTATCTGTGCTTCTTCCCGGTGACCATCGGCATGGTCAAGGGGCTGACCTCGCCCGAGCCGATGCAGCTCGACCTGATGCGGACCTACAATGCGGGCCGGCGGCAGGTTTTGCGCAAGCTGCGCTTTCCGGCCTCCGTGCCGTTCCTGTTTACTTCGCTCAAGGTGGCGATTGCGATTGCGCTGGTCGGCGCCATCGTCGGCGAACTGCCGACAGGCGCTCAGGCGGGGATCGGCGCGCGCCTGCTCAACGGATCCTATTACGGCCAGACGGTGCAGATCTGGGCAGCACTTTTCACCGCCTCGTTCGTCGCCGCGATGCTGGTCTGGGGCGTCGGCGTTCTGGAGCGCGTCACTGCGAAGGCGATGGGATCGCGGCCATGAGTGCCAGGCGGATGAGCGATGTCGTGGCGCCCGTGCTGTTCGGCGTGGGCGTGCTTGTCCTGTGGCAACTCATCGTCCGGGGCTTCAACGTGCCGCAGGTGCTGCTGCCGGCGCCGAGCGACATCGGGTCGAAATTCTTTTCGTCGCTGCCGATCCTGTGGGTCGATTTCGTGCAGACCTTCGTGCGCGCCGTCATTCCCGGCTGGCTGATCGGCTCGGCTTCGGGCTTCCTCACCGCCATCGTCTGCGACCGCGTGCCGTTTTTGCGCCGGGGTTTGCTGCCGCTCGGCAATCTGGTGGCGGCGCTGCCCATCGTGGGCGTCGCACCCATCATGGTGATGTGGTTCGGTTTCGACTGGCAGTCGAAAGCGGCGAT
>JANNSP010000043.1:0-3954 GCA_031402975.1 Hyphomicrobiales bacterium | reverse complement strand
GCCGTCGGTATCGACCGTGGCGCTGGGCGCCCCGGTCACGAGGTCACAGGCCAGCAGGTAGTCGGCCTTGGGGAGTCCGGCGCCATTCTGGAAGCCGCCGCCGACATAGAGGGTCGTGCCGATCACCTGGAGCGCTAAAACCTGCGTGCTGACGGTCGGGCCCCCGTGGCCTGGCAAATCGCAGAACGGCGCCCAGCTTGTTCCGTCGAATACGGCGAGGTTGTCGGCGTCCGGGTTTCCGCCGGCGTCCTGGAAATTGCCGCCGGCATAGATCTTGCCGCCATAATGGGCGATCGCCAATACAGACCCGCTGCCCAGTGGCGCTGTGCCAAGCGCGCTCCACGCGACCCCGTCCCACTTGGCGATGCGGTCGGCGTTCGGGTCGCCGCCGGCATTGGTGAAGCCGCCACCGGCATACAGCACCGTGCCTACCCGGTGGAGCGCGGAGACGGTCGCATTGAGGGACGCGGGACCGGCGGCGCCGCCGTCGCCAATATGGTTCCAGCTTCCTCGTCCGGTCGCCGCGGCGGGAGTGCTGATGGCGAGGCTGGCGGCGAGGGCTATCGACAAGGCGAATGGAAGACGGGGCATTTTTTTCGGTGACCCTCCAAGGGAACTGACCGTAGGCGGCGGAGAGTCTGCGGTCAACATTTCCGGAAATTGCGCAATGGGTCAGTTTGAATTTTTATCAACCTTTGGTGTAATCGGGGCCGATACGTGCCGGCAAATCGTCCGCGAGTTTCAACCAGGGAAGCTTTTCCTCATAGGCAACGTGAAGCGTTGGTTGGAATTTTTCCGGTTCATCCAGCGCCGCAACATAAAGATGCATTACACCCGACATTTTCTCCGACCGAAACGACACAGGCGTGCCGCAGTTTCCGCAGAATGTTCTTTCGACTCCAGGAGATGATTTGTAGATCTTGGGTGCTTCTCCAGTCCATCTCCATTGGCTGTCCAGCACGCCTATGTATGTCGTCATCGGCGCCGAACATTGCCGCCGGCAACTTTCGCAATGGCAGTTCACGCAAGTTTGGACAGGGGTATCAATTTCGAATCCGATGGCTCCACATAAGCAACGACCACGCATCATTGGCCTCCTTGGCGATACTCTCAGCTTCAAGGCACGGGCGGTTCGGGTCGCAGCCAAATACGTAGCGAAAGCGAACGCCGGCGACAACTTTGGCCATCAGTTTTACAAGAATGACAGCAAAGTCCGCATTGCCGGCAGCTGCGAGGCCAGAGCGCCTTGTCTGCTATGGACCGGCCCACCACCAGAAAAGTGGACAGGCTAATCGATCCCCTTCTCTTCCTCATCCAACAGCTTTTCGAAGTGCTCCATGGCGGCGCGGCAGCTAGCGGCCTCGATCAACGCCAGCGTCACGACGCCGCCCACCTGCTCCGGCCCGAAGGCGAAGGCGCCCATGTCCTCGTTGCTGGTTCCGCACGAGCGTACCCTGACCCCATCGGCGCCAAGCGTCAGGATCAGTCCGCCATTCGCCGCCGCCAGCGTCAAGGAACCGCCGTCGCAGGAATAGCTGCAATGCAACTCTCCGGGTTTCTCCGTCGGCCCGCAGCCGTCATAGGTGTAGCCCGCTTTTTGGGAGCCCACGACTTCGCCGTAAAGCCGGCCCCAGATAACGGGGTCCTGTCCCTCCATCGCCTCCTTGTGCAGTTCGAACAGGAGGCGCGTGGCATCGCCGTCCGCCAGTGAAGTGGCGGGTCGTGACCAGCCATAACAGGCGCGCTCGCCGGGTTTCAGCGCAGTGCCCGGCGCAAGCTGCTCCGCCAGCGAAGGCGTGGCGGCCAGCGCGATGACAGCCAGGCAAAGTGATGCGGTTCTCATCGCTGGACCTCTTACCGGATCAATCGAATTTCCACGCCAAGATCAAGCCCGTTCCAGGCCCGGTCGGCGGTCACCACCACCGCTCCCTCCCGCGCCGCGAGGGCCAGGCATGCGCGGTCGCCGAGCGAGAGGCCACGCTTTCGCGTTTTCGTTCTGAGTAGTGAGCAGTCCACCGCTTGATCGCCATCAAACGGAACGATATTGGTCGATAAGGACAACTGCGCAATCTTTACTTTCGCTTCCTCGACGGGCCCTCTCTCCAACAGCTTGGTGAAAACCTCGGCGGCGTTCACCGAACTGATGATAAAGTCATCGCCGCAGGCTTGCACGGCATCAGAACCCTTTTCTTCCCATAGCAATGCCAACATAGCCGAACTGTCGAAGACGGCTGCCGACATGGGCTATTCACCAAGTTCCGCTGCCGCGCGGCGCTCGGCAATGAGTTCATCAACGACTGAGCCCCCGCCCGTGTCATGCGCCTTCACGAAGGCCTGCGCGTTTTTCACCGCAGTGAAATACGAGAGGATGCGCAGTTCGCCGTCCTGGAGATAGGCTGTGACCTCGCCGTTCTCGCCGATATTCATTTCAGCACGCGCCGCGGCCGGGATGACGAAGCGGCCGTCGGGCGCAATCCTGAGCCGCCAATGCCGCGGCAGCACCGTGGGGACGAACTTCTTTGGCGGATCTTCCGCGAAACCTGGTTCTGGGGAAGTTTTTGTCATGGAATAGCCCTTGTGCCCGACATTTATGGCATAAAGTGCGTAAAATGGCAATTCTGCAGTAAATGGCAGAAACAAATGCCGCTTATTTATTGCTCAGTCTGCCTGAAATTTAATCAGCCATTCCCGTTCGCTTGACAACCGACGCCCTCAACCCCCTGTAATCCTTGGCGCAGCCGATTGGCACGGACCGTGCAACCCTTAACCGGCGTCAACGCGAGGCAGAAATGAAGAAAATCGAGGCGATCATCAAGCCGTTCAAGCTTGATGAGGTCAAGGAAGCGCTGCAGGAGGTTGGCCTGCTCGGCATCACGGTGACCGAGGCCAAGGGCTTCGGGCGCCAGAAGGGCCACACCGAACTCTATCGGGGGGCTGAATATGTCGTCGATTTCCTGCCCAAGGTGAAGATCGAGATCGTGATCGGCGACGAGCTCGTCGACAAGGCGGTCGAGGCCATCCAGACCGCCGCCCGAACAGGCCGCATCGGCGACGGCAAGATCTTCATTTCCACCATCGAACAGGCCATCCGCATCCGCACCGGCGAGTCCGGTCCGGACGCCCTCTGATCAATCAAAAAAAGCACAGGACGGATAAAATGACCAAGCCACTCGACGCCCAGGGCGTGATGAAGATGATGAAGGACAAGGAGGCGAAATATGTCGACCTCCGGTTCACCGATCCCCGCGGCAAGATGCAGCATCTCACCAAGGACGTCTCGCAGATGGGCGAGGACGCTTGGGCCGAGGGCCTGATGTTCGACGGCTCGTCGATCGCCGGCTGGAAGGCGATCAACGAAAGCGACATGGTGCTGATGCCGGACCCGGCTTCCGCCCATATGGACCCGTTCTACGCCCAGACCACCATGGCGGTGTTCTGCGACATTCTCGAGCCCGGCACCGGCGAAGGCTATAACCGCGATCCCCGGATGATCGCCAAGCGCTCGGAAGCTTATCTGAAGCAGTTAAAAACCGGCGACACGGTCTATGTCGGCCCGGAAGCCGAATTCTTCATCTTCGACGACGTGCGCTTTGCGTCCACCCCCTACAATACCGGCTTCAAGCTCGACTCGGTCGAGCTTCCGATCAATTCCGACCGCGACTACGAGACCGGCAATATGGGCCACCGGATGCGCACCAAGGGCGGCTATTTCCCGATGAACCCGATGGATTCGGCCCAGGACATGCGCTCGGAAATGCTCTCGGTCATGGCCGAGATGGGGGTGACGGTCGAGAAGCATCACCACGAGGTGGCTTCCGCCCAGCACGAGCTTGGCATGAAATACAATACCCTCACCACCATGGCCGACCAGATGCAGATCTACAAATACGTGATCCACAACGTGGCGCATGCCTATGGCAAGACCGCCACCTTCATGCCCAAGCCCATCTTCGG
>JANNSP010000042.1:0-6968 GCA_031402975.1 Hyphomicrobiales bacterium | reverse complement strand
ATGTGAAAGCACGCAGAGCCGCCGGCGACGCGGTGTCCGGTTTAGGCCACCGCGTCTATCGCGCCGAGGGTGCGCGCGCGCGCCACAAGCGCGACGGGGTCGAGGCTTTGTCGAAGCAGATGGGCGAGCCCAGATGGTTCGCCATCCTGCAAGCCGTGGCCTTGGCGATGAAGCCCTATGCGCGCTTCGGGGTGAATGTGAATGTCGACTTCTATTCGGGCGTCATGTACCATCTCAACGGAATCAGCACCGATCTGTTCGTGCCGATCTTCGCCATGGGACGGGTGCCGGGATGGACGGTGCAATGTCTGGAGCAGTTGCGCGGCAACATACTCATCCGTCCACTGACGCTTTATGACGGACCGCCGCCGCGCGCCTATATCGGGGTGGCGGAACGGTAGAATCGGGCGGACTCGCTGCCCGGCCTTTGCCACATTCGAGCTGTTTAAGTCTGGCGTTGAACACTGAATGGGGTCGAGCCTCACAGAGCAAATGAGGATCAGGGGATTGGGCAGAGCCGTGTTTGTCATGGCGGCGTGGCTGGTAGCGACGGCCGCGAATGGAACCATACCGGCAATGGCGCAAGGGGCCTCGGATGGGGCGCGGCTCATCGGCGTCATGGCGGATGGCGCCCCCGCCTTTGACATCGCTAGGTCGCTGGCGCGCGCCGTCGATCATCAGGACGGGCTGCGCATTCTGCCGATCGCCGGCAAGGGCCCGGTGCAGACGCTGACCGATCTCATCGAACTGCGCGGCGTCGATGCGGTAATCGTTCCATCCGACGCCGCGCATTATGCCGGCCGCAACGGGTTGATCGATGTCGACAAGATCGCCTATCTGGCCAAGATCGCCTCGCTCGACGTGCATGTGATCGCCGGACCCGCCGTGACCGAGATTTCTCAGCTTGCGGCCAAGCGGGTGGCGGTCGGCACGACGTCGGGATATGGTTTTGTCTCCGCCAGCCTCATCTTCGAGGCGCTGGGCATCGGCTTCGAGGCCCTGCCGCTGGAAGGCGAAGAGGCTATCCGGGCGGTGGCGGCGGGGGCAGCGGACGCGGCCGTCATTGTCGGCATGAAGCCCCTGCTCCAGGCCATCCGGCCTGACAGCGGATTGCATCTCCTGACCGTGCCGTTCAACGAGAAACTGGCCGAGGCCTATATTCCCTCGATCCTGTCGGACGAGGCGTTCCCCGGATTGCTGACCAAGGGCCAAATCGCGGAAACGGTTGCATCGGGACTGGTGGTTGCGGTAATCAACTGGCCGGGGAGGTCGGCGCGGTCTGAAAAGATCAGGCGTTTCACGACAGCCCTGCTCGATGCATTCGCCTCCGACGACGGGGGCGAGGCCGGGCTCAATCTCGCGGCGGAGGTGCCCGGCTGGAAGCGATATGGCGCGGCGGAGGAGTGGCTGAAGGGCAGACAGAGTTCTGTCCAACCGGAGGGAACGGCAACCGTGTTGACGGAGGACTGAGATGAACCATCCCCTGAAACGGGCGGCGCGCCGCGACGAACCCCATGACATCGACGATCCGGTCGAGACGCGGGCGCACGGCCATGGTAGCCATCATCCGGTTCCGGCTCGCTCCAGGCAATCCTACAGGCCGGAAGAACCCGCCGACCTGGCGCGCCGCTACAGCGCCCGCTACGAGCCGGTACGAACCGGCAATTACGACGATTTCGAGAGTGATTTCAATCCGCCTCCCTACGAATGGGGCAGCACGTCGCTGCGCCACCGTCTGCGCGACGGCGAGGATTACCGGCCGGTGCGGCGCGCCGCCCAAACGGGCCGCGGACGCGGGCCCGACGGCTTGGAGCGCGACGGTTTCTTCGGCCGGCTGACATTGCGCCAGAGTTTTACCCTCGCCGGACTTGCGGCGGTGATCGCCGGTGGCTCGATCGGCCTCGCAGCGACCCAGATCGATTTTCGCGGCAACAGCAGCCCCGCCGTGGTCGAAGCCGCCGCCGTGGCCGAACCCGCCCTGACCACGGCCACGTTGTCCGATCCGGCGCAAGCCGCCCCCGCCGCGCGGAAACCGATCCTGACCGCGTCGATCGATGTCTCGGATGTGAGCGGCCAGACCGGCCAGATGATCCCCCTGCCGCTGCTGGTCGAGCCCGAAAGCGCCGGTCAGAAACTGGGGGTTCGCCTGAGCGGCCTGCCCGACAGCGCGTATCTGACGGCCGGAAAACGTGTTGCCATGGATTGGATCCTGCAGCCCGGCCAGGAATCGGACGTGAAGCTGGTGGTGCCCGAGGCCCAGGCCTCGCAATACCAGATCGAAGTGGCGGCGATCGAACCCTCGTCCGGGAAACTGGCGGCGCCGGCCAAGGTGATGACGCTCAACCTGGAAATCCCGCCCGATGCCAGCGAGGCGGCGGCCAAGCCCGCCGATATGGCAACGGCGAAAGCTCCGGCCGAGATCATCGAACCGCTGCCGGAAGCCATTCCGGCTCCCGTCGAAACCACGACCGCCACCGCAGCGAAACCCGACGCATCGGAACTGATCCGCAAGGGCGATCTCCTGCTCAAGGTGGGCGATCTGGCGGCGGCCCGCCAGTTCTACCAGGAAGCCTTCGAACAGGGCGCGGTCGAAGGCGCCGTCGGCGCGGCCAAGTCCTACGATCCCGCAGTCTATGCCGAACTCAATGTGCAGGGGATCGAACCCGACCCCGCCCAGGCGCTCGAATGGTACAAGAAGGCGGGAGCCGCCGGGGCCAATACGGCCGAAGCCGTGGCAAGGCTGACCACGGCGCCTTAGCGCAACGGGCCCTCAAGTGGAATCCACTTGAGGGCGAAGAGTTGCGCCAGGATATATGCTTGAGCATCGGACCCAAAAGTGGTTTCCACTTTTGGGTCCGATGCTCCAGTCCCCTCGACAAGCGGCTAAGCCACGGGCATATCCCCGCCTCAAGAGTTGGGAGACCTCCATGCGCGCCGCCGATCTCATCGTTCGAACCTTGGAAAAACACGGCGTGGCGCGCGTCTATTGCGTGCCGGGCGAGAGCTATCTGGCGCTGCTCGATGCGTTTCACGGCAGCGCCGTCAAGCTCATCGTGTGCCGGCATGAATCGGGCGCGGGCTTCATGGCGGTGGCGGAAGCCAAGATGACGGGTAGCCCTTCGGTGTGCATGGTGAGCCGGGGGCCGGGCGCCACCAATGCCTCGATCGCGGTGCATGTGGCCGAGCAGGACGCGGTGCCCATGGTGCTGTTCGTGGGCCAGGTGTCGCGCGAGGAGCGTTTGCGCGGCGCCTTCCAGGAAGTGGATTACACGCAGTTTTTCGGCTCGATGGCCAAGGGCGTGTTCGAGTTGGGCGACGCGGCCAAGACCGCCGAGACCGTGGCGCGCGCTTTCCGGCTTGCCGCCGAGGGAACGCCCGGCCCGGTGGTGATTTCGTTGCCTGAGGACATGCTGGAGGACGATGCCGGAGGCGATGTTCCGGGGCGATTTCCGGTGGCGCGCGCGAGCCATGGAAGCAGCGACCTCGCGGCCATCCAGACCCTGATCGATGGCGCCGAGCGGCCCCTCCTGGTGGCGGGAGGCATGACCCGGGGAGCCCGGGGAGCGGCCGCCCTGGCGCGCTTCGCCGAGGCCCAGCGGGTGCCGGTGGCGGTGTCGTGGAAGAACCAGGACCTGTTCGACAATGGTTCCCCGCTCTATGCCGGCCATTTGGGCTTCGGCAGTCCGGCGCAGTATCGCGAGGCGCTGGCTGCCTGCGACCTGCTGATCGCCATGGGAACCAGGCTCGGCGACGTGACGAGCCTCAATTATACCTTTCCCAGGACACCCGAACCGGCGCAGCGGGTGATCCATGTCTATCCCGATGGAGCACCCATCGGCCGCAATGTCAGAACCGATCTGGGGCTCGTCGCCGATCCCGTCGCCATCCTGGAGGGGCTCGCGGCCCATCCCCGCGTGGTGTCGTCGGCCCGCGAAAACTGGATCGGGACGATCAACGGTTTCGTGCGCGGGTTTCAGGTCTTCACTCCGGTCCAGGCCGGGGACGGGGTCGATTTCGGCGCCGTGACCATGGCGCTCGCCAAACTGGCGCCGAGAAACGCCATCCTGACCACCGATGCCGGCAACATGTCGACCTGGCTGCACCGGCACTGGAAACTGACGCCCGACAACCTGCTGCTTGGCGCCATTGCCGGCGCCATGGGCTTCGGCGTGCCGGCGGGCGTGGCGGCGGCGCTGTGCGACCCGTCGCGCATGGCAATCGTCTTCGTGGGCGACGGCGGGGTGCTGATGACGGGCCAGGAACTGGCGACGGCGGTGCAGTATGGCGCCAAGATCAAGATGGTGATTTCCGATAACGGCAGTTACGGCACCATCCGCACCCACCAGGAGCGGCACTATCCGCGGCGCATTTCAGGCACCGACCTGCACAACCCCGATTTCACCGCCTGGGCCAAGGCGTTCGGCGTGCACGCGGTGACGATTTCGCTGGGCGACGGCATCGAGGCGAAGGTGGCGGAGGCGCTGGCGCATGACGGCCCGTCGGTCATCCATGTCCGCTCGAGCCAGGAAGCGCTGTCGGCCTATTCGACGCTGAGTTCGCTCAGGGAGTAGGCGCGTCCATGACGAGAGACGTGCCGGCGGCGAGCATGGATGCGGCCTATTCCACCAGCACTTCGCGGTCGATGTCGGCCACCCGCGTGGTGCCGGTCAGCGCCATGGTGATGTCGAGTTCGTTCCTGATGATCTCGATCGCCCGCGCCACTCCCGCCTGGCCGCCCGCTCCCAGCCCGTAGATATAGGCCCGGCCGATCAGGCAGCCCTTGGCGCCCAAAGCCAAAGCCCGCATCACGTCCTGTCCCGACCGCACGCCGCCGTCGAACAAGAGCTCGATCTTCGACCCCACGGCATCGGCGACGCGCGGCAGTTGCGAGATCGACGAGGGCGCGCCATCAAGCTGGCGTCCGCCGTGGTTGGACACGACCAGCGCCGAGGCCCCGGTCTTGGCGGCGATCTTGGCGTCCTCGACGTCGAGAATGCCCTTGATGACGAGCTTCCCCGGCCACAGGCTGCGGACCCATTCGATGTCCTTCCAGCTCAGCGAGGGATCGAACTGGGTCGAGGTCCAATGGGCCAGCGAAGTTACGTTCTCCATCCCCTTCACATGGCCCGCGAGATTGCCGAAGGTCCAGCGCTTGCCCGCCAAAACGCTGTAAGCCCAGCGGGGCTTGGTCATCATGTTCAAGAGGTTGCCGAGCTTGAGCGAGGGCGGCACCGAGAGGCCGTTCCGCGTGTCGCAATGGCGCTGGCCCAAAACCTGAAGGTCGGCGGTCAGGACCAGCGCGCTGCATTTGGCCGCGATGGCGCGCTCGATCAGGGACGCGACGAAACCCTTGTCGCGCATGACATAGAGCTGGAACCAGAACGGCTTGTCCACCGCCGCCGCCACATCCTCGATCGAGCAGATCGACATGGTGCTGAGGGTATAGGGAATGCCCGCGGCGTGGGCGGCGCGGCAGGCGAGAATTTCGCCATTGCCGTGCTGCAAGCCGCTCAGCGCCACGGTTGACAGAACCAGCGGCAGCGCCACCTCTTCGCCGAGGATAGTTGCGCGGGTCGAACGCTGGGAGACGTCAACCAGCACCCGCTGGCGGAGCTTCACCTTCTCCATATCGGCGCGGTTGGCCTTGACCGTCTCCTCGGAATAGGATCCGGCCTCGACATAATCGAAGAAGGCCCGCGGCACCCGGCGCTTGGCCACCTTGCGCAGGTCCTCGATACAGGTCATTTTGGTCATGGAATTCGACATGGGCGGTGCCTTAGCGGGTTTTGCGATAAAGGCAAAGTGGCGGAGCGGAGAGGCGCCTTCATCCCGGAACAAGAACAGGTTCCATCGACCCAGTTGCCAATGTCGCCCATTTGCGACACTCTCGGTCTTATCAGCACGGAGAACTCCACTGAAAATTCGCCACTTCATGTTCGCCACGGCGGCACTTGCCGGGATGGCGATCGCCGGCGCACCTCTATCGTCGGCGCAGGCTGCCTATTTCGCCATCCTGAGCGGCGCCTTTGTGTGCAACACCCCGGCCAACGCCGACCCGCCTTTGTGCCGCAAAGGCGACGCCAACGGCGTTGGCGCGGCGACCGTAATGATCCACGGTCCCAACAGCCTATGCGCCACCATCATCGTGGACAATCTTGACCTGACAAACCCGTCGTTCGCCACGGGAGCCCATATTCATGCCGGACAGGCGTCCTATACGGGCCCCGTCGTCGTGCGGCTCGCCGTTCCTTCCGCCAATGGCGGCGGAAATCCCGGCACGTCGATGATCTGCAACAACGCCGTCCCCGCCAACACCATCGCCGCCATCCGCACCAATCCCGAGTATTTCTATATCGACGTCCACGGCCAGGGACTGCAGTTCGGCGCGGTTCGCGGGCAATTGTTCTGACAGCCAGCGCCTCTGGCTTGCCGAGGCGTAGCCCGAAGGGCAAAGGCTGGTGGGCGATGAGAGACTCGAAGAGAATGCTACACACGAATTTTGCCGAGTGATATAAAACCCTTATAAACCGCTTGAAATCTCTCATCGTGAACTGCTACACATCACTGCTACACGTTTATGCTACACATGGAGCAGTCGAAACATGTCCATCACCGGCCACGTTACCAAGCGTCAAGGTAGCGTCAATTATCAGGCTCGATTGCGAGTCCCGGCTGATTTAGTGCCGCATCTTAAACGGCAGGAACTTACCCGGTCGCTCGGCACGCACGACTATCGCGAAGCCAAGTAGGCGGCCCGGATGGTGATTGCCAGTTGGGAAGCGGAATTTGATGACCTTCGGCAACGCCGGGAAATGACCGATACGGATTTACAGGCGGCAGTGTCGGAACACTATCGACGGCAGCTTGAGCGCGACCATGATGAGCGCCTGAACCGCCCGCCTGGCATCGACACGGAAACGGCACGCCAAGAATTGACCCTCATGGCCCAACGCGGCGAATTTAATGTC
>JANNSP010000041.1:0-5169 GCA_031402975.1 Hyphomicrobiales bacterium | reverse complement strand
ATCTGGCGGAACGGGTGGCGGCGATCAGTCCGCGCGATGTTCTCGAAACGGCGGCCGGCACAGGTATCGTCACGCTGGAACTGGTGAAGCGGCTGCCGGAAGCTTCGATCACCGCCACCGATCTCAATCCGGCCATGCTGGAGATCGCGGCGAAGAAAGTCACCGGTTCCAACATCAAGTGGCAGCCGGCCGACGCCCTGGCGCTGCCCTTCGCTGATGCAAGTTTCGACGTGGTGGCCTGCCAATTCGGCGTCATGTTCTTTCCCGACAAGCTCAAGGCCTGTCGCGAGGTGCTTCGCGTGCTCCGGCCCGGCGGGCATTTCCTGTTCAATGTCTGGGACACACTCGACCAAAATGAAATGCCGGCCGTGGTGAGCGCACTCGCCGCCGAAATGTTTCCCGGCAATCCGCCGGACTTCCTGCGCCGCACCCCCTATGGCTACAATAACGTCGAGGCGATCATCGCCGTGTTGCGCGAGGCGGGATTTGCGACGGTCAAGTCTCACCGCGTGGCCAAACGCAGCCGGGCGGGCAATCCCCGCGATGCGGCCATAGGCTTCGTGCAAGGGTCGCCGCTCCGCAGCGAAATCGAGGCGCGCGATCCGGCCAGGCTGGAGGCGGTGACGAACGCGGCGGCGGAAGCGCTCGCCCGCCGCTTCGGCAAAGGCCCGGTCGACGGCGCGATCCAGGCGATCGTGTTCGAGGCCAGCTAAGGCCTCAGGGTGAGGAACGCGCTATAATCTCCGAATCATGAGCAAACTCGTTCCACCTCCTCAGACCCCACGCGATATCGAGCGCATTGAACTCAAGGATGCGCTGGAGGAGCGTTACCTCGCTTATGCGCTCTCCACCATAATGCACCGGGCGCTGCCCGATGTGCGCGATGGCTTGAAGCCGGTGCATCGGCGGCTCCTCCATGTCATGCGCCAGCTCCGGCTCGACCCGGCGGCGGCGTTCAAGAAATCGGCGAAGATCGTGGGCGATGTCATGGGCTCGTTTCATCCCCATGGCGACCAGTCGATCTACGATGCGCTGGTCAGGCTGGCGCAGGATTTCTCGTCGCGTTATCCCCTGATCGACGGGCAGGGGAATTTCGGCAATATCGACGGCGACAGTGCGGCCGCCTATCGCTACACCGAAGCCCGCATGACCGAGGTGGCCCGCCTCCTGCTCGACGGGCTCGACGAGGAGACGGTCGATTTTCGCCCCAATTACGATGGCTCGCTGGAGGAGCCCGTCGTGCTGCCGGGCGCCTTCCCCAATCTTCTCGCCAATGGCGCGTCGGGGATCGCGGTCGGCATGGCGACCTCCATTCCGCCGCATAACGCGGCCGAGCTTTGCGACGCGGCCCTGCATCTCATAAAGACCCCCAATGCGGGCGTCGAGAAGCTGGCGCAATTCGTTCAGGGTCCGGATTTCCCGACCGGCGGCATCGTCATCGACAGCCGCGCCTCGATCCTCGAAGCCTATCGCACCGGGCGGGGCTCGTTCCGGGTTCGGGCACGCTGGGAAAAAGAGGAGCTTAGCCGCAGCGGCTGGCAGATCGTGGTTACCGAGATTCCGTATCAGGTGCAGAAGAGCCGGCTGATCGAGAAGATGGCGGACCTGCTGAACGCCAAGAAGCTGCCGCTCTTGGGTGATCTCCGCGATGAATCGGCTGAGGATGTGCGGATCGTCATCGAACCGCGCAGTCGCGCGGTCGATCCCGAGCTCCTGATGGAATCGCTGTTCCGCTCGACCGAGCTCGAAGCGCGCTTTCCGCTCAACATGAACGTGCTGTCGCATGGCAAGGTGCCGAAGGTGATGGGGCTTCGCGACGTGCTGCGCGAATGGCTCGACCACAGGAAGGACGTGCTGGTCCGGCGCTCCGGGTTCCGTCAGCGCGAGATCGCCAAACGGCTGGAAGTTCTGGCCGGATACTTGATCGCCTATCTCAATCTCGACGAGGTGATCCGCATCATCCGTCAGGAAGACGAGCCCAAGCCCGCGTTGATCGAGCGCTTCAAGCTGACCGACAATCAGGCGGAAGCCATCCTCAACATGCGGCTGCGCGCGCTGCGCAAACTGGAAGAGCTGGAAATACGCCGCGAGCATGACGGGTTGAAAAAGGAACAGGCGGCGTTGGCCAAGCTGCTCAAATCCGAAGACGAGCAGTGGGCCAGGATTTCGGCGGAAATAAAGGAGGTGAAGGTGAAGTTCTCGAAGAAAACCGCGCTCGGTAAGCGCCGCACCGATTTCGCCGAGGCGCCCGAGATCGACATGGAATTCGAGCAGGCACTGATCGACAAGGAACCGGTGACTGTCGTCTGTTCGGAGAAGGGCTGGATCCGGTCGATCAAGGGACATCTGGAGGATACCGGCACGCTGACCTACAAGGACGGCGACCGTGGCCGGTTCGTGCTCAAAGCCTGGACCACCGACAAGATCATGCTGTTCTCGTCGTCGGGCAAATTCTTCACTCTCGACGCGGCCAAACTACCCGGCGGCCGGGGCCATGGCGAACCGGTTCGGCTGATGGCCGAACTCGACGCGGCCGAGGAACTGGTGGCGCTGTTCGTGCATCGTCCCCAAGGCAGGCTCCTGGTGGCGTCGAGCGACGGCGACGGCTTCATCGTGGCCGAGGATGAGTGTCTGGCCAATACCCGCAAGGGCAAGCAGGTGCTGAATGTGAAGGCGCCGGCCGAGGCCCAGGTCTGTGTCGCCGTGGAGGAGGGCGCGACCCACGTGGCCAGCGCCGGCCAGAATCGCAAGATGGTGATCTTCAAGCTGTCCGAGCTTCCCGAAATGACGCGCGGCAAGGGGGTGCGCCTGCAGAAGTTCAAGGATGGCGGGCTGGCGGACGCGCGGGCCTTCCGTCTGGCGGACGGCTTGACCTGGACCGATACGTCGGGCCGCAACTGGACCGTCACCGATCTCAAGGAATGGCTGGGCGAGCGCGCCCAGGCCGGCCGCCTGCCGCCCAAGGGTTTTCCGAAAACTAACCGTTTCGAGTAGAGAATGTTGACTCTTACTGACTGACGGGTTAGTTAAAAATTATGACTGACCAGTCAGAAACAACTCGCCGTCGCCGTCCCGACGCTCGCCCGGGCGAAATCATCGATGCGGCGCTGACGTTGTTTTCGGAGCGGGGCTTTTCCGCCACCAGGCTCGCAGATGTGGCTTCGCGCGCCGGATTGAGCAAGGCCGCCATCTATCTCTATTTCAAGGATAAAACCTCGTTGCTGAAGGCGGTCGTCGAGGCAACGGCCGGGGCCAATCTGGCGATGGCCGGGACTATCGTCAGCCAGCATGAAGGTGCCGTCGGGCCGCTCCTCGAAAAACTCATCATCGCCATTGCCGGCCGCATGAACCAGTCGCGGCTGCCCGATCTGGTCAAGCTCGTCATTTCGGAATCGCGCGCCCATCCGGAGATCGGGCGGTTTTATCTGGAGAATGTGATTGGCAAGGCGTTGCCACTGTTCACCTCTCTGATCCAGCGGGGGATCGCCACCGGCGAGTTCCGGGCGGTCGATCCGGCGCTGACGGTCAAATGCATGATCGCGCCCATGCTGCTGGCCGCCATGTGGCGGAGCGTGTTCGAGCCACTTGGAGCGCCCCATCTCGATATCGACGCGCTGGCGCAGCAGCACTGCGATCTGATCCGCCGGGCGCTGGCGCCATGAAACGGATCATCCCCATCGTGATGATCGCCCTGGCACTCGGAGCCTATTTCCTGCGCGATACCTGGCTGCCGGCAGCACCGGGACAGAGCAATTATCTGGGCTATGTCGAGGGTGAAACCATTCTCGTGGGACCGCCCCGGGCCGGTCGCATCGTGGCGCGGCCGGCGACAAAAGGAGCGCCTGTCAAAGAGGGCGAAGTCCTGTTCCGTCTCGACACCGCAGCCGAGGCGGCGGAACTGGCACGCTCCGGCGCCGCCATCGTTACCGCCAAGTCACAGCTCGACAATCTCCTGAGCGGCAAGCGCCCCGACGAACAGGACATCACCCGGGCCCAGCGCCGCGAAGCCGAAGCCAATCTGCTGCTCGCCAAACTGGAGCACGGCCGCGCCACGATGCTGACCCTCACCGGCACCGCGGCGAAACAGCGCCTCGACCAGGCGGAAGCCGCGGTGGCGCAATGGCAGGCGCGGGTCGAACAATACACGGCGCAGGAGCGGGCCGGAAACCTTTCTGCCCGTGAAGCGGAGATCGACGCCGCGAAATCGAAGGTCGTGGAGGCCGAGGCGGCCCACCAGCTTGCGCGCATCCGCGTGAGCGAACTCTCGCCCACCGCACCCGGCGAGGCCATGGTCGAGGATACGTTCTTCGATCCCGGCGAATGGGTCGCCGCCGGCCAGCCGGTCGTGTCGTTGCTGGCACCGGAGAATATCGTGTTGCGGTTCTTCGTGCCCGAGGGCGTGGTGGCCCGGTTTTCACCGGGGACGCCGGTGCGGTTCTCCTGCGATGCCTGCGCGCCGGGCCTGACGGCCACTGTCACGCGGACGGCGAGCGAACCCGAATACACGCCGCCCATCATCTATTCGCAAGGGGCGCGCGCCAAACTGGTGTTTCTGGTCGAAGCACGGCCTACAGTGCCATCGACGCTGCGGCCGGGCCTCCCCATCGAAGTCGAGCCTCTGCCATGACCGCGGATGAAGTGCCCGCAATCGACGTGCATGGCCTGGTCAAGCGCTATGGCGCCCGCACCGTCGTCGATCATGTCGACCTCAGACTGATGCCAGGCCGCATCTGCGGGTTCCTGGGGCCAAACGGCTCGGGCAAGACGACGACGCTCAGGATGATCTGCGGGCTGCTGACGCCGGACGGGGGCCAAGGCACCTGTCTTGGTCACGATCTCACCAGGGGCCGCGACGCGATCAAGCGCCAGACCGGCTACATGACGCAGAAATTCGGCCTCTATGAGGATCTCACTATCCGCGAAAATCTCGATTTCGTGGCGCGCGTCTACCGGCTGGACCGGGTCAAGGAGCGGGTGAGCGAGGCGCTGGAGCGGCTGGGGCTGGCCAGCCGCCAGCAGCAACTGACGGGCTCCTTGTCGGGCGGCTGGAAACAGCGCCTGGCGCTGGCGGCCTGCGTGCTTCACGGCCCCCGCTTGCTGCTCCTCGACGAGCCCACCGCCGGCGTCGATCCCAAGGCCAGGCGCAGCTTCTGGGACGAAATCCACGGT
>JANNSP010000040.1:0-2242 GCA_031402975.1 Hyphomicrobiales bacterium | reverse complement strand
CTCCCACGCCTTCGGCGCGGGCCCCTCCTTCTCCCTAGGGAGAAGGGAAGTACACGCTGAGCCGGTCGTCCCCAAGCATTTCTTCCTCAATGAGTCGAAAGCGGGACAGCGCCGTATCGAGGCGAAGTCCCGCCAGCGCCTCGACGCCCGCTGGCCCAAGCTCCTGCGAGGCCGTGAACAGATGAAACTCGTCCACCATCCCCGCCTCCAGAAACGCCCGGGCCGTCCTCGCTCCCCCCTCCACCATTAGCCGGTTGATGCCCCGCCGCCCCAGTTCCGCCAGCACGTCGGGGATCGGTCCCCGCAGCACCTCCGCCCCCCGCGCCGCCAGTTTGGAACCGGGCGGTAAATCACGAGACCGGCTCAGTACGAATGGCAAGGCTGAGCGCTTCTCCATCCCCGGCAATCGGCAGGTGAGAGAAGGGTCGTCGGCTATGACTGTGTCCATGCCGATCAGGATGGCGTCGCATTCGGCCCGCATCAGATGCACCCGCGCCCAGACTTCGGGACCGGTGATCGACGTGCGAAGACCGGGGCCAGCGGCGATTTTTCCATCGGCCGAAACCGCAAGTTTCAGAATGACTTGCGGCCGGTGTTTGACGATCCGGGTGAGGAAGCCGGCCAGGTCGCGGCGGGCCTCCCCGGCCCCGCATCCGGTTTCGACGTCGATCCCGACGCTCCGCAGAACGGCAAGCCCCCTCCCCGACACGCGGGGGTCCGGATCCTCGATTGCCACTACCACGCGAGCGATCCCCGCCTTGACCAGCGCCTCGGCACAAGGCGGCGTCCGGCCATGATGGGCGCAGGGTTCGAGCGTCACATAGGCGGTGGCACCCCTGGCGGCATCGCCCGCCATGGCGAGCGCCTCGGCCTCGGCATGGGGACGGCCGCCGGCTTGCGTCCAGCCCACTCCCAGCACCCTGCCCTCCCTGACAATGACACAGCCCACCGGTGGATTTTCGGCCGTGGTGCCGAGCGCCCTCCGTCCGAGCCGGATTGCATACTCCATCCAGCGAGCGTCGCCGTTCAATCGGGCTCTCTCCGCTCCTCGGTCTCGTCGCCCGACAGTTCGCCAAGCAATTCCTCGAAATCCTTGGCCTCGCGGAAATTCCGGTAGACCGAGGCGAAGCGCACATAGGCCACGTCGTCAAGCATCTTGAGCGCTTCCATCACGAGCTTGCCCACCGTCTCGGACTTGATCTCGCTCTCGCCCAGGCTTTCGAGCCGCCTGACGATGCCCGACACCAGGCGCTCGACGCGCTCAGGGTCCACCGGACGCTTGCGTAGCGCCACCTGGATCGAACGCATCAGCTTGTCGCGGTCGAAGGGCACGCGGCGCCCTGAGCGTTTCAGCACCATGAGTTCGCGCAGCTGCACGCGCTCGAAGGTGGTGAAGCGCCCCGAACAATCCGGGCAATAGCGCCGGCGGCGGATAGCATTGCCATCCTCGCTCGAACGGCTGTCCTTCACCTGGGTGTCTTCACTGGAACAATAGGGACAGCGCAATTTGTTCCACTTTCATCATGGGTAGATCGGAAACCGCCCGGTCAGCGCCTTGACGCGTTTCCTGACCGAAGCTTCGACCTTACCATTGCCCTCTTCACCATGCTTCGCAAGACCGTCGAGAACTTCGGTGATCAGCGCCCCCACCTCTTTGAATTCCGCTTTGCCGAAGCCCCGCGTGGTGGCGGCCGGTGTTCCAAGACGGATGCCCGAGGTGATGGTGAAGGGCGCGGGATCGAACGGAATGCCGTTCTTGTTGCAGGTGATGAAGGCCCGGCCAAGGGATGCCTCCGCCGCTTTTCCGGTCAGAGCCTTGCGCCGGAGATCGACCAGCATCAGATGCGTGTCGGTGCCGCCCGAGACGAGATCGCAGCCGCCATCGCTCATGGCTTTTGCCAGCACGCGGGCATTGGCGGCGACGGCCTTGGCATATTTGCGGAAGGCCGGTTTGAGCGCTTCGCCGAAGGCCACCGCCTTGGCCGCGATCACATGTTCGAGCGGTCCTCCCTGCAGGCCCGGAAACACCGCGGAGTTGATCTTCTTGCCGAGATCGTCGTCCCTCGACAGGATCATGCCACCGCGCGGGCCCCTGAGCGTCTTGTGGGTCGTCGTCGTCACCACATGGGCATGTTCGAGGGGATTGGGATGAACCCCTCCCGCCACTAGCCCCGCGATATGCGCCATGTCGACCATCAGGAGCGCCCCGCACTGGTCGGCGATCTGCCGGAAACGGGCGAAG
>JANNSP010000039.1:0-11314 GCA_031402975.1 Hyphomicrobiales bacterium | reverse complement strand
GGAGGGATCGCGCTCCGACGGCTTCATGATGCAGGGCTATGAGAACGGTTATTTCCTCGGCGGCTCGCTGTTCGATCATGTGACCCGTGACATGCGCATCTACAAGGAGGAGATTTTCGGGCCCGTTCTTTCGGTGGTGAGAGCCAGGACCTATGCCGAGGGTGTGGCGCTGGTCAACGACCATGAATATGGCAATGGCGTCGCCATCTATACCCGCGACGGCGACACGGCGCGCGACTTCGCCTCCAAGATCCAGATCGGCATGGTTGGCATCAATGTGCCGATCCCGGTGCCCTTGGCCTATCACACTTTCGGCGGCTGGAAACGCTCGGGCTTCGGCGACTTGAACCAGCACGGACCGGATTCGGTGAGGTTCTACACCAAGACCAAGACGGTGACCTCGCGCTGGCCCAGCGGCATCAAGGAAGGGGCGCAGTTCTCGATCCCCAATATGAGCTGATGGAGGGCTGATTGAGTTGGTTCAGATACTGTGCTATCATAGTTGATAGCAATTGAGGTTTGTCATGGGACAGGTTCTGGTTCGCAACGTATCCGACGCCGCTCTCGATAGCTTTCGGGACAGAGCCAAACTCAAAGGCACGTCACTGGAACAGGAACTGCGTGCGTTGATCGAAAACCATGCGGCCTATACGCCGGACGAGCGAGTTGCGGCGTCGCGCGCCATTCGGGCGATGACGCCAGGCATTGTTCCCTCGCTGACACTTGAAGAAATCCGCGAAGGCCTGGAGTGACGCTGGTCGTCGATGCCAGCGTCGCGGTCAAGTGGTTTCTTCCTGAAATCGACAGCGACCAGGCCTTGGCGCTTTTGGCCTCGGATGCGGTATTTCATGCACCCGAGCTGCTTCGGCTCGAAATCGCCAATGCGCTGTGGAAAAATGTGCTGAAGAAGACCGCCCGACGCGAAGTGTATGCCGTGGCGGCACTGGAACTGGAGCGTGTCATCGGCCATTGGCACGACCCCGCGCCGTTCGTCGCAGCCGCCTTCGGTCAGGCCTGCGATCATTCGCACCCGATCCATGATTTCATCTATCTCGAAGTCGCGCGATCGCTCGGCACGCAGCTGGTGACCGCCGACACCCGACTGCTGCGCGTCGCGCCGAAGGGTCTCGCCGTGGCTCTCGCCGATTGGAAGTAGGAGAAGTCTTGATGAAACGCAAACATACGGCCCTCGACGTCGGCCTGGCCGCGGCGGAGACGATTGCGCGGCGGATGCCGGTTCTGTGGTGGGGGATGGTGGCGCCGACTTCGAAATCCAATTCCGAAATTGTCGGCATGGTGGCGGAAAAGCAGTTGGCCGCCGCGCAAGGCCTGATCGCGGCGCAGGCCGAGATGATGAAGCTCGCCATGACGCCATGGTGGAAATGGGGCAAGGTTTCACCGGAACGTGCCGCGAACCGGGTGATCGAGGCCGCCACCGGTCCCGCGACGCGCCGGGTGAAGGCCAATGCAAAACGCCTGCGGCGGCGTTGAATTGAGCTGAGTCCGCACCCTATTTCGTAACCCCTTTGGTGTTATGCCCCTGGTTCCATCGCAGTTGGGAGCCGTGGGAATGCCGGAATTTCTTGCGAGCGGGGGGACGGAACTGCCGTTCATCCTGATCCTGATTGCACTCCTTGGGTTCCGCTGGACGGTGTCGCCGCGGGCTTCGCTTTATATAGACGCGCCGATGAAACGCGTGTTCGACCTTCTCGACTTCCGCGAGGGCGACGAGCAGCGCTGGCAGCGGACCCGGGTGAATTGCAAGCTGATCAAAGCCGCAACCCAGACTTACCGCCTGACTTTCGTGACACCCCTGGCGACCGGCGCCACGCAATCCTCGCAGGCCGATTTCCGCATTGCCGCGCGCGACGAGCCGAGGTTCATCGACATCGAGCGGGCCGGTCTCGAAGGGCGCAGCAAGAACAGCGAACTCCTGAAGATGGAAGTCCGGCTTAACCCAGAGGGGCGAGGCACAAGGCTGGACCTCACCTATCATTGGGGACCGCGTCCGCTGTTGGCCCAGCTCATGGCCCGGACCGACCTGTGGGGCAGCGTCTACCGTCTCAAGGGCATGGCCGAGACGGGGGTGCCCGATTACCGGACCGACGGCCTGATCGCGGTCGGGGTGGCGGTGGTGACCGGTGTCGTGTCGCTGGCGACCTTCGCGCTTGTCTTCGGCTGGCTGATCGCTCCCTTGCTCGTCGCCTGCCTCCTGGTGCACGAATTCGGCCATCTCCTGGCCTACCGCATGATCGGACAGCCTTGGGGGCGATTGATCTTTCTGCCTTTCCTGGGCGCGGTGGCGATGCCCCGCCTGGCCTTTACCACACAGTCGCAGAGCGTGTTTTCGGCGCTGATGGGCCCGGCGATCAGCGTTGTGATCCCGCTGGCCGCCGCCATCTATGTCTGGGCTGGCTGGCCCCACCCGGAACTGCCGATCCTGGCCGGTATCGTCGCCTCGGCCCTCAACCTGTTCAATCTGCTCCCGGTGGAACCGCTCGACGGGGGCGTGGTGCTGCGTTCGCTCCTGGCACGGCTGATGGGCGCCTGGGCCCGGTTCGGCATGATTGCGCTCGGCGTCGCGATCGCCGCCGCCGGCTGGTCGCTCGAACAGGTGCTGTTGGTGATTTTCGGCGGGCTCGCCATCGCGGTCAACATTCGTCCCCGGATGATCGATCCCGGCCTCGTCCCTATGCCGTCGCTGCAGGTGACGATCTCGGGATTTGGCTTCATGGCGGTGGTGGCGGCCTATGCGGGGTTGCTGCGCTATCTCCTGGGCGCGGTGCCGGGTGGAACCTGAAGCCACGGCACTTGAATAGAACCGGCCAAAGCCCTACTCTCAGGGCTTCCCCCAGCGGGAGCAGATTTCATTACGAGGATACACACCTGAAAGCTCCAGTGAAAGCCGCCGCGGCCCCCAAGCGCGCGCCCAGGCCCAAGCCGATCAAGAACAGCCTTCTGAAGACGATCATCAGCCAGTTGGACGATGCCAAGGCCGAAGCGATCGTCACCATCAGCCTCGACGGAAAAGCCGCGATCGCCGACGCCATGGTGGTGGCCTCGGGCCGCTCCAGCCGCCATGTCGGCGCCATCGCGGACCAGCTGGTCGACAAGCTCAAGGAGGCGGGACACCGCGATCTGCGGATCGAGGGCATGCCGCAATGCGACTGGGTGCTGGTCGATGCCGGCGACGTCGTGGTGCATGTGTTCCGGCCGGAAGTGCGAAGCTTCTACAATCTCGAAAAGCTGTGGTCCGACCACGCGCCCAATGAGCGCATCGCGGTCTGAGGCGTGAAGCTCAAGGTCCTGGCGGCCGGCCGGATGAAGGCCGGTCCCGAAAGGACGCTGGCCGATGACTATCTGGCGCGCAGCCAGGCGCTGGGCCGGGGGATCGGGTTTTCCATCACGCTGACGGAATTCGCCGAATCGAAAGCCCCCACGGCGGCGGGGCGAATGGCGGACGAACTCAAATCCTTTACCGGCCTTCTGACGGATCGGTTCTTCACCGTCGTTCTCGACGAGCGTGGCAAGACCATGGGGAGCGAGGCTTTCGCCGGGCTACTGCGCCACCATCTCGATCAATCGACGGGGGAAATGGGTTTTCTCATCGGCGGGCCCGACGGCCATGCGCCATCGACCCGAGCCACGGCGGGTCTCGTGCTGTCGTTCGGCCCCATGACCTGGCCGCACCGGCTGGTCCGGGTCATGCTGCTGGAGCAGATCTACCGGGCCTGTACCATCATGATGAAACACCCCTATCACCGGGTCTGAACGGCAACGTGTGTGGATATCCGGTTCCGGCTGGTTTATTGATCGGCCCATGCCCAACGACGTCCCTGTCCAAGTGTTAGTTACAAGTCTGGCCGACAGTCTGGCCCAGCGCACCGCCGTGATCGGCATTATCGGGCTTGGCTATGTCGGCCTGCCGCTCGCCGCCGCGGCCGCGCGCTCAGGCTTTCCGACTGTCGGTTTCGATATCGATGAGAGCAAGGCGGAGCTGATCAATAAGGGACAATCCTATATCGATGCGGTGGCGGCGGACGACCTTGCCCGCCTGACGCAATCGGGGAAGCTCAGGGCGACGGCGGAATTCGCCGGACTCGGGCGCTGCGACGTGATCGTCATCTGCGTGCCGACGCCGCTGACGCGCCACCGCGAACCGGATCTGAGCTATGTCGTGTCGACGGCGCGGACCATCGCCGGACAGCTCCGTGCGGGTCAGCTCATCGTGCTGGAATCGACGACCTATCCGGGCACCACCGATGAAGTCTTGAAGCCCATTCTCGAGGCTGGCGGACTTCGCTCCGGTCTTGAATTCTGGATCGGGTTTTCGCCCGAGCGCGAAGACCCTGGCAACAAGCGGTTCCGCACCGAGACCATTCCGAAGATAGTGGCCGGCGACGGGCCGGAGGCAGCCTCGATGATGATGGCGTTCTACTCGGCTTTCGTCGAAAAGGTCATCGCCGTTTCGTCGCTCCGGGTGGCCGAGGCGGTGAAGATTACCGAGAACGTGTTCCGCGCGGTGAATATCGCGCTGGTGAACGAATTGAAGGTCATCTACGACGCGATGGGGATCGATGTGTGGGAGGTGATTGGTGCTGCCGCCTCGAAGCCCTTCGGCTATATGCCGTTCTATCCGGGGCCGGGGCTTGGCGGGCACTGCATTCCGATCGATCCCTTCTATCTCGCCTGGAAGTCGCGGCAATACGATGTGACCACGCGCTTCATCGAGCTTGCGGGCGAGATCAACGTGGCAATGCCGCGCTATGTGATCGGCAAACTCGAAGAAGCGCTCGATCGGCGGCAAGCGAAGTCGCTCGGATCGGCGCGGGTGCTGATCGTGGGGCTCGCCTACAAGAAAAATGTCGCGGATGTGCGGGAAAGCCCTTCCCTCAAACTTATCGAGCTTCTGGAAGCGCGCGGCACCGAGGTTGCGTTTCACGATCCCCATATCGCGGCAATTCCGATGACGCGGGAACATCCGGACTATGCGGGACGGATATCGGTGGCGCTCACTGCGGAACTACTCGGAAGTGTAGATGCGGTCTTGATCTCCACCGATCATGACGCGGTCGATTACGCGCTGATCGCGGCCCACGCGCGGCTCATCGTCGATACGCGCAACGCCATGCGGAGCCGGAGGTTCTCCACGGCGAATGTGGTGTTGTCGTGAGCGACGATTTCTTCGAGACACTGCCGGCTTTCGCCGAATTCGAAGGGGTGACGGATGCGAGCCGCTACCGGCCGCTGCCGGAGGACTGGCTCTTGGCGACCTCCGATGTCGTGGGCTCCACAAGTGCGATCGAGCAGGGGCGCTACAAGGCGGTCAACATGGCGGGCGCCAGCGTCATTTCGGCGACGCTCAACGCGCTCGGACGGCGCGACCTGCCCTTTGTGTTCGGCGGCGATGGTGCCGTCGTCGCGGTGCCGGGCTGGGCCGGGGAGAAAACCCGTGTTGCCCTTGCCGCCGTGCAGACCTGGGTGGCCGAGGAGCTCGACCTTACCTTGCGCGCGGCAATCGTTCCGCTGACGGATATTCGCGCGCAGGGCCACGATGTGCGAGTGGCGCGGTTCCAGGTCGGCGCCGAAGTGTCTTACGCCATGTTCACGGGCGGAGGTGCTAGCTGGGCCGAGGCCGAGATGAAGGCCGGGCGCTATGTGATCGCACCCGCCGCCCCCGGCACACGGCCCGATCTTACCGGATTATCCTGCCGGTGGGATCCGATCCAAGCGCGGCAGGGCGACATCGTTTCGATCATCGTGGTGCCGGGAGCCACGGGCGATACTCAAGCCTTCGAGGAGCTCGTCGCCCAGATCGTCGCGCTTGTCGACCAGCAGGATCGCGGCGGTCACCCGGTTCCGGCCGGCGGGCCAAAATTCAGCGCGCGGCCGCTCGGCTCCGACTATGAGGCCCGCGCCAGCGCGCCGCCCGGACAGAGGCTGTGGCGCAAGGCGGTCATCGCCTACGAAACTTATTTCGCTTCGCTGCTCGATCGTCTCAATCTGAAAGCCGGGCGATTCGATCCCAAACTGTATCGGAGCGACGTGGCGCAGAATTCGGATTTCCGCAAATTCGACGACGGATTGAAGATGACGGTCGATATCAGCGCCGAACGCTCGCGCCAGATCGAAGCCAGGCTGGAGGAAGCGAGTCGCAAGGGTCTTTGCCGGTACGGCATCCACCGGCAGGCCTCGGCGCTGATGACCTGTATCGTGCCCTCGCCCCTGACCCGCGACCACATGCATTTCGTCGACGGGGGAGCGGGTGGATATGCCATGGCGGCAAGGTCGCTCAAGGCCAAGGCTGCATGACGGCCGCATGGAAGCGCGGGCTGGCACGGGGCCTGCTCGGGTTTCTGTTCAAGGCACACTTCATGCGGCGAAGGGCGCTGGCCCTCCTCAGCCGGCATTATACCAAGGGCGAATTGACACTGCGCTACCGGATGCCCGACCACACGCTGTTTCTCGATCCGGGCGACGATGTGATCGCCGCCAGGGTATTGCTCAGGGGCGACTGGCAGCGGCGCGACCTCGAACGAACCATTGCCATGCTCAAGCTCCATGTGCCGGGCGCCACGGGGAAACTGTTTGTCGATGCCGGCGCCAATATCGGCACGGAAACCATCTATGCCATGCTGAGCGGTTTTTTCTCGGGCGCCGTGTCGATCGAGCCGGAGCCCCGGAATTTTGCGCTGCTGCGTGAGAATGTCGAGGTCAATGGGCTGACGGCGCGGGTCCATTGCGTGAATTGCGCTGCGGGCCAAAGCGAGGCTACGCAGGTGCTGGCGCGGAGCGACTGGAACAAGGGCGGACATGCCATTGGCGACGGCAAGGCCGGGGTGACGGTCAAGGTGTTGCCGCTGCCAGCGATCCTAAAGGGGGCCGGATACGAAGCCAGCGATGTGGGCCTGGTGTGGATCGACGTCAACGGCACCGAGATGCAGGTACTGGACGGCATTCGCGACATGCTGGCCATGCGGGTGCCGGTGGTGATCGAGCATCTGCCGGGGCTGATCAGCGCCGAAGCGGCGCGCGCCGTTCACGCGCTGCTCGCCATGTATTATGAATTTTACGCGCGCGTCGATGAAGTGGACGGGGAGCCGCAGCCTGTCGGGAAGATGGACCCGTTGCGCGAGTCGGGGGATTTTCTTTTTTGGTGATATCCGGTCATGGTTCGACGGTTAGTTAGTCCGAGGGGAAGATGAGAGTGCGGCAATGTTGAAGGCTTTGAAATCGTCAGTTGCCGGGGCCAGTTCCTATGTGCCGCGGTTGCGGATCGCATCCGGGCTCATTCTGTTCGCCTTCGCCGTCAATCATTTCATCAATCATGCCTTCGGCCTCGTGTCGCTCGAATGGATGGAATGGGGGCAGCAGATCCGCAAGACGGTGACGCGGAATCCCGTGGGCGAGGTGGTGTTGATCGCCGCCGCGCTGGTGCATTTCGTGCTCGGAGTCTCCAAATTCCTGAGCAGCAAGACGTGGCGGGTGGGCGTTCGAAACGGCGTGCAACTGGCCTTCGGCCTGCTGATCCCCATCCTCCTCTTGCGCCATGTGCTGGGCACACGGGTGGTGCATGAACTCTATGGCATCACGGACGACTATGACTTCGCGCTGTGGGCCATTTGGCCGGGCGAGGCCCTGAACCAGGCGGTGCTGATGGCGCTGGTGTGGGTGCATGGCACGATCGGCATTCATCACTGGCTGATGCTCAAGGAGTGGTACCGCCGCACGATTTTTCTCTGGTACGGACTGGCGGTGCTGATTCCGGCGCTGAGCTTTGCCGGATTTGTTTCGGCCGGCCGGGCGGCGCGGCTGGAAGGAACGTTCGAGAATCCTTTCGAGCCGGGCCAGTACGAGGAGATGCAAGCGATCTTCACCAATACGGCAATGACCTATTACATCATTCTGGCGAGTGCTGTGGGGCTGTGGCTGCTGCTGCTGCTGATCGACCGCTACCGGCACAAGATAACCGTCAGGTACAATAACGGGCCGACGATCCTGGCGCCGCGCGGCCTTTCCGTCCTCGATGTCAGCCGCGCCAACCGCATCCCGCATGCCTCGGTGTGTGGTGGACGGGCGCGCTGTTCGACCTGCCGGATCCGGGTGCTCGAAGGTCTGGAGCGGCAACCGCCGGCGATCGAGAACGAGCAGAAGGTTCTCAACCGGGTTGGCGCTCCCTACAATGTGAGACTTGCCTGTCAATTGCATCCCGCGGCCGACCTCCGCATCTCGATGCTGTTGCCGGCCGATGTCGAAGCGATGGAGGGCGCCAATCCCGACAAGTATCTGTGGGGGGTGGAGCAGGACGTGACGCTCTTGTTCTGCGATCTTCGCGGTTTCACCAAGATGTCGGAAGGGCGGCTCTCCTTCGATGTGGTGTTCCTGCTGAACCAGTTCCTGGGGCGCATGGCCGAGACGATCGAGGACACCGGGGGCTTCGTCGACAAGTTCATGGGCGACGGCATCATGGCGATTTTCGGCATGGATGAGACGCCGGCGGAGGGAGCACGGCGCGCTCTGGCGGGGGCGCGTGCCATGGGGGGCGTGCTCGAATCGCTCAACCAGAGCCTCAGGGAGGAATTGCCAACGCCCCTCAATATCGGCATCGGCATCCATACCGGCGCGGCGATCCTCGGCCGCATCGGGGCGGCGGGCAAGAACGAGGCCGCCAAGCGGATCACCGCACTGGGCGAAACCGTCAATCTCGCCAGCCGGCTGGAAGGCCTGACCAAGGAGCTGGGCGTGCAGGTGGTGGTGTCGCAGGCGACGATCGATGCGGCGGGTCTGGCTCCCGGCGACAAGGTCAAAGCGAGGATGGTCGAGGTGCGGGGCGTGAGCCAGCCCGTGCCGGTCCTGACCGCGCTCCGCGCCACCGATCTTCCGGCATGAAAACCGTGGCCATGACCTATGCCGGCAGGACCGTGGACCTGCCGGATCTGCCGGAATACCAGAAATTCTACCGCAAGCTCGCCGCTGGAACCTGGGAGCCGCGAACCTTCCAAGTACTGGCGCGCAACCTCGACCAGGACACGGTCTATGTCGATATCGGGTCGTGGATCGGGGTCACGCCGTTGTGGGCCAGTCATCTGGCGAAGCAGGTCATCGCCGTCGAACCGGATCCCAAATGCGTCTCGATTCTGCGGGCGCTGGCGCCCGGCTACCCGAATGTGACCCTGCTCGAAGGCGCGCTGTCGGCCGAGACCAGCGTCAAGCTGCATGCCTCGGGCTCCTTCGGCAGTTCCGAAACCACGATCCTCGCCATCGGCGACGGGCCCGAGGCCAGCGCTCCGGGACTGACCATGCGGTCGATCCTTGGCCAAGCGGGAGCGGGGCCGGTCTTTGTCAAAGTCGATGTCGAGGGCTATGAGTATCAACTGGGGGGCGAGCTGGCAGAACTGCGGGATTTCAACCTGAAGGGCGCGCAGATCGCGGTTCATCCGCAATTGTACGAAATGAGCCTCGCGGGCGGATTTCTGCGGCGAAGGCTCATCACGGCGTGGCGGACCTGGCAGCTCAGCCGCCTGTTTCACGGAATGTTGCCCAAGCCTACACTTGCCAAATATCCGGGCGTACTTAAGTATCTCCTGTCGGGCATCCTGTTCCGCAAAGTTCCCCGGGGTGCCGACTTCGTATTCGAGCGGACAATTCCGGAAGGCGCCCCATGAGTGCATTGAGACGACACGACTCGATCCCGTCCGCCGTGCTGCTGGATAAAGTCGGCAACTGGCTGATGCGCTCGGCCATTGCCGGCGACGACCTGGAGACGCTCATCCGCGGGTTCTGCGAGAGGCTGGCGGCGGCCGGGCTGCCGCTGTTCCGCATCCAGCTCAGTTTCTCGGTGCTGCATCCGCTGTACCGCGCCACGGGCTTCACCTGGAAGCGCGGCGAGGGATTGAAGGCGGAGAGTTACCGGCATGTCGAAGGCAATCAGACCGACCGGTTCACGCACAGCCCTTACTATTACCTGCTGAGCAACAAGCTCGATCATCTGCGGCGGCGCATCGACGTGGACGGCAAGCCGGAGTTTCCGATCTTCGGCGAGTTGAAAGAGATGGGCGTCACCGACTACCTGGGATTCGTTCATTCCTTTGACGGCCAGAGCGGCCAGGGCATGCTGGGGTCATGGGCGACCGACAGCACCGACGGCTTCAACGACGAGACGATTTCGGCGCTGCTCAACATCCAGAACCAGGTTGCGGTCGCGGCGAAAATGGCGGTCTTAGGCAAGCTCGCCGATAACATGCTGACGACGTATCTCGGAAGCGACGCGGGCAAGCGCGTGCTGAGCGGCCAGATCAAGCGCGGCGACGGGGAAACGGTGCGGGCCGCGCTGGTCATGGGCGACATGCGCGATTCGACCGTGCTGGCTGAAAAGCACGGCCGCCAGGTGTTCATCGAAACCCTCAACCAGTTTTTCGATACCGTCGCCAGCCCCTTCAATCGCGGCGGCGGCCACATCCTGAGTTTTATCGGCGACGGATTCCTGGCGGTCTATCCTTGCGACCGGCACAAGGCGGCGTCGCAGATCGCCTGCCGGGCGGCGCTCGCGGCGGCGCAACTGGCCGAAGCCCGCATGAGCGAGCTCAATCGCGAGCGGCGGACCAAGGGACTGTGGGAAATCGGCTACGGCATCGGCCTCAATGTCGGCAATGTGATGTTCGGCAATGTCGGATTGACCGACCGGCTGGCGTTTTCGGTGTTCGGATCGGCGGTCAACGAGGTGCAGCGGCTGCAGGACGTGACGAAAAAGTTCTCCGCCAATATCGTGGGCAGCGAGGCCTTCGCCAATTACTGTGGCGGCGAATGGCAAATGCTGGGAACCGAAAAACTGAAGGGCGTCGAAAAGTCGGTGAAAGTGCTGGCGCCGGCGGCTTCCGATCTGACGGTGGCCGAAGCCAAGGAACTGGTGCAGCGCGCCGACCAGGGCCTGTCGGACGCCGAGCACCTGGTGATCCTGCACCGCGAATCGCAGCGGCCGCTGGAAAGGTTGGGAGCCAGGTGAGCAGGTCAGCATGGCATGGAATTATTCTGGCGGCGAGCCTTGCGATCCTCTCCGGAGCATCCGCGATGGCGTCTGATGTGCTGGTGGATGGGTTCGAGGGCACGGATTTCGCCGACGAAGGCGGGCTTTATTACAAGGAGAATTTCGAGCAGAGCGCCGGCAGCGTGGAATTCCAGACAGCCGTTGCGCGTAACGGCGGGGGTGCTTTGAAACTGACGGTCAATCCGTTGTGCAAGACCTCCGGGGACGAGTGCAGCGAGCGGGCCGAAATCTGGGAGAAGACCGAGCTTCGCGTGCCCTATGACCAGGGCG
>JANNSP010000038.1:0-10382 GCA_031402975.1 Hyphomicrobiales bacterium | reverse complement strand
CCCGACCACACAGTGATCGGTGAAACTCACCGCCGCGTCCGCCATGAGCCTGACCGATTGCAGGAAATTATATGCCATCACCGGATTGAAGGTGTTGAGTTCGAAATGGCCCTGGCTGCCGGCGAAAGTGAGCGAGGCGTGATTGCCGAAAATCTGGACGCAGACCATGGTCAAGGCCTCGCATTGCGTCGGATTGACCTTGCCCGGCATGATCGAGGAGCCGGGCTCGTTTTCGGGTAGCGCCAGTTCGCCCAAGCCGGAGCGGGGGCCCGAGCCCAGGAAACGGATGTCGTTGGCGATCTTGAACAGCGAGGCGGCGACCGTGTTGATCGCGCCATGGCTCATCACCATCGCGTCATGGGCGGCGAGTGCCTCGAACTTGTTGGGAGCGGAGGTGAATTTCAGGCGCGTGATGGCGGCGATGCGCTCCGCCACCATTTCGGCAAAGCCCAGTGGCGCGTTGAGGCCAGTGCCGACTGCGGTGCCGCCTTGCGCCAGTTCCATCAAGAGCGGCAGGGTCTGCTCGATCCTCGCGATGCCGTTTTCGATCTGGCGCGTATAGCCCGAAAATTCCTGGCCGAGCGTGATCGGTGTTGCGTCCTGGGTGTGGGTGCGGCCGATCTTGATGATGGTCTTCCAGGCTTGCGCCTTGTCGTTCAAGGCGTTGCGCAATTTCTGCAACGCCGGGATGAGGCGGTGGTGGATCTCCTCGGCTGAGGCTATGTGCATGGCGGTCGGATAGGTGTCGTTCGACGACTGGCTCATATTGACGTGGTCGTTGGGATGGACCGGCGTCTTCGAGCCCATGACGCCGCCCATCATTTCGATGGCGCGGTTGGAAATCACCTCGTTGGCGTTCATGTTGGACTGGGTGCCCGAGCCCGTCTGCCAGACGGCGAGGGGGAAATGCTGGTCGAGCTTGCCCTCGATCACCTCCTGCGCGGCCTTGACGATGACGTCCCCCAGTTTTGGATCGAGGCGGCCCAGCGCCATGTTGGTTTCGGCCGCAGCGCGCTTGACGATGCCCAGCGCCCGCACCACCGAGGCCGGCTGCTTCTCCCAGCCGATCCTGAAATTCTCCAGGCTGCGCTGGCTCTGGGCGCCCCAGTAACGGGTGGCGTCAACTTCGACGGGGCCGAACGAGTCGGTTTCGGTGCGGGTATGTTTCATGGCTGCGAGGTGCTTAACATGGGCGACTACGGGGGGAAAGATGCGCGGCATACCTAGGGGCGTCTGGGTTCTGGGCTTTGTCAGCCTGTTCATGGATGTGTCGTCGGAGATGATCCACGCCGTGCTGCCGCTGTTCGTGGTGGGAACCTTGGGCGCCAGTGCGGCACTTCTCGGTCTGATCGAAGGGATCGCGGAGGCGACGGCGCAGGTGGCGAAGGTGTTTTCAGGCGTGCTCAGCGACCGCTGGCGCAACCGCAAATACCTGGCGCTTCTGGGCTATGGGCTCGCCGCCGTGGTGAAGCCGCTGTTTCCCCTGGCGCAGACGGTGGCCGAAGTGTTCACGGCGCGCTTCGCCGACCGCATCGGCAAGGGCATCCGGGGGGCGCCCCGCGACGCCATGGTGGCCGACTTGACACCGCCCGAACTGCGCGGCGCCGCATTCGGCTTGCGCCAGTCGCTCGATACCGTGGGAGCGCTGCTGGGGCCATTGCTGGCCATCGTCCTCCTGGGCTGGTGGGGGATGGGATTGCGCGACGTGCTGTGGGTCGCGGTCGTCCCGGCGCTGGCTGCGGTGGCCATTCTGGCGTTCGGCATCAGCGAGCCGCCCATGGCGAGCGCTCCGTCGCTGAAGCCCGGCTTCGACCTGGCGACGGCGCGGCGGCTGGGGCCCCAGTTCTGGTTGGTGACCGGAGTGGGTGCCGTGGTGATGCTGGCGCGCTTCAGCGAGGCCTTCCTGGTGCTGAAGGCGTCGGAGGCCGGATTCACCCTGGCCTATGTGCCGGTGGTCATGGTGGTGATGAGTGCCGTCTACACGCTCTCGTCCTATCCCGCCGGCGTGTTGTCGGATCGCTATGGCAGGCGGGGACTACTCGTGGCGGGATTGGCGGTGCTTATCGTGGCCGACGTGGTTCTGGCCTATGCGGGCTCGGTCGCCGCGGTGCTGGCGGGGGTGGCGCTGTGGGGCCTGCATATGGGACTGACACAAGGGGTGCTGGCGACCATGGTGGCCGATACCGCGGACCAGGATCTGCGCGGCACGGCGTTCGGCGTGTTCAATCTGGCAAGCGGCGTCGCACTGCTGCTGGCGAGCGTGATCGCGGGCCTGCTGTGGGACATGGCTGGATCGAAGGCGGTGTTCCTGACGGGCGCGGGGGTAACGCTCCTGGCGCTCGCTTTTCTCTCAGCGCGAAGAGACGTCTAACGCAACTCGTCCCACCAGATCGGATTGGTCCAGGCGCGCTTGCCCGCTCCGTCGATCACCGAAACGCGGAACCATGGGCTCTTGTCGCGCAAGAGCCAGCCTTCCTCGAATTTCCTGAGATCGACGGTGGCGCTGGTGATGGCTTTGCCGCTTCTGCCGGCACTTCTTGAATTGCCGCAGGTCGCCACGATGGTGTTGGCGGGGGAGCAGGTGACGTGCAGTTCGGTGCCTTCCAGTTCGAGCGAATGGATGACCGGCCCCTGGCTCGAATAATAGGCGCCGTCTTTCAGCGCCGCCAGCAGCGCGTCGGGATCGAGGCTGCCGGCCTTGACCTGCACCCAGCCGCCGAAGTGGTCGTCGGTCCTGAAATGCGCGTCGTCCGTGGCGAAAGCCGTGAGCCTCCGGCCCTCGGTCAGCATCTGGTCGAGCAGATACCAGCCGTCGCCCCGGTCGGTATCGACGGCGCAGCCGTGATTGTAGACCTCGACCGCATGGGCGCAGTCGATCAAGCGGGCATCCTCCATGGTGAGCTGCGACCAGGCGGGATGCGCTATGCCGATGAAGGCTCCGGCTTCGGCGGCGCGGCGCGCCAGGTGCGGGCCGGTTTCGGATTTCGAGGCGGGTGCGAAATCGAGCGGCAGCCCGGCGCCGACAAGGTGCCAGAGTTCGCCCACCGCCGTCACCGGCGCGTGCAGTTCCGAGCCGATGATCGTTGTGAAGCTGTTGGAGCGGAAGTCGCGGGTGTCGGCGATCGGCCAATCGAAATTACCGATGAAATGATCCGACAGCATCATGAAGTCGTAGCCCGCCTCTTTGTAGGCGTCGACCACGTCCTTGGGCGACAGCACGCCGTCCGACAGCGTCGAATGGGTGTGAAGATTGCCGCGCCAGAACCGGCCGGGGGTGGAGAAGGGGGCTAGTCCGGACATTCTATACGCTCATCTGCATGCCGAGTTCGACCACGCGGTCGGGGGGAATCTGGAAGAATTCGATGGCACGCGCCGACTGGTTGGTCAACATGATGAAGATACGCTGCTGCCAGAACGGCAGCGCCGAGTGGGACGAGATGCGGATCGCCCGGCGGCCGAGGAAATAGGACGCCTGGCGGGGATCGATGGCGAGGCCGAAGGGCTCACACGCCCTGATGGCGGCGGGAACGTCGGGCTGCTCCATATAGCCGAAGCGGGCCACGACGAGCCAGGCGCCGAGGGGCATCTGCTTCGCCGTCACCCGCTGGTCGCGCTCGACCCGGGGCTCGTCGGTGGTCTCGACCGTGACGAAAACCAGGATGTCGTGCAGCACGCGGTTGTGTTTGAGATTGTGCATCAACGCGCTCGGCGCATAGACGGGGTCGGTCTGCAGGAAGACGGCGGCGCCCGCCACCCGCGCCGGAGGGCGTTTCTCAAGGCTGACCAGGAGACCTTCCAGTTCGATGCTTTCCCGGCGCAGCTTGGCGGCGAGCGCTGCCCGCCCCTTCATCCAGATATACATCATCAGGATGATGATCGCTCCGATCAGCACCGGCATGTAGCCGCCGCTCAAAATCTTCAATCCGTTGGCGGCGAAGAAGGTGAGCTCGATCACCAGAACTCCCGCCAGCGCCGGGACCACCAGCCACACCGGCAAGGTTCGCGCCTTCCAGAAAAAGACGATGGCGAGGATGGTGTCGACCACCATCGAGGTATTGACGGCGACGCCGTAGGCCGAGGCGAGATTGGACGACGACTTGAACACCAGAACCAGCATGATGACGCCGATCAGGATCATCCAGTTGATCTGGCCGATATAGATCTGGCCCTGTTCGGTCTCGCTCGTATGCGTGATGTTCATGCGCGGGAAGAGGCCCAGCGACATCGCCTGCTGGGCGATGGAGAAGGCCCCGGTGATGACAGCCTGGCTGGCGATCACGGTCACCAGCGTCGCCAGGATCACCAGCGGGATCAGGAACCATTCCGGCGCCATGAGGAAGAACGGATTTTCGACGGCATCGGGATGCGAGATGATAAAGGCGCCCTGGCCCAGATAGTTGAGGACGAGGCCGGGAAACACCACCGCCAACCAGGCCAGCCGGATCGGCTTCTTGCCGAAATGGCCCATGTCGGCATAGAGCGCCTCGCCTCCCGTCACCGCCAGAAACACGCCGCCGAAGACGAGCAGCGCCAACCCCGGCTGGTCGACCAGCATGGCGATGCCGTAGAGCGGATTGAAGGCCAGCAGAATGTCGACGTCGTCGAAAATATGGATGAGGCCCATGACGCCGATCACCGCGAACCACACGGCGGTCACCGGCGCGAACAGCGAGGCGACACCGGCGGTGCCGCGATACTGGAACAGGAACAGGGTGACCAGCACGGCCAGCGTGAGGGGCACGACGAATGGCTCGAAAACCGGATTGATGACCTTGAGGCCCTCGACCGCGGAGAGCACCGACATGGCGGGCGTGATCATGGCGTCGCCGAAAAAGAACGCAGCCCCCACGATGCCGAGGGCAAGCACGATGCCGCCCTTGCGCCGCAGCACGGTTTCGACCAGCACCACAAGCGACAGGATGCCGCCTTCGCCCTTGTTGTCGGCGCGCATCAGGATAATCACGTATTTCAGCGTGACGATGAGGATCAGCGCCCACAGCAGCAGCGAGGCCACGCCCAGCACCGCCGATCGGAGGTCGCCGCCGGCCTCGACCACCGGGTGCAGGGCCTCGCGCATGGCATAGAGCGGGCTCGTTCCGATATCGCCGAAGACGACGCCGATCGAGGCGAAGGCAAGTTTGGCCGTGTTCGATGGCTGGCCGTTCGCCGTGCTTTGGGTCACATGGCCCCTATTGCGCCGTGACGACGGCGCGGCAGGCGTCGGGAAGGGCCGCCAGCGTCATGGCGGGAGCGGGTTTGACCGGCTTGGCATTGGGATCAGGCTTGGCCTTGCGCCAGGGCACGCTGCCCATCCAATAGGCCAGTTCCTCGCCGCAGCCCGTGCCGTCCTTGGGACGCGCCGGCGCCTGGTTCTTGCAGCCGGCCGAATCCTTGGGGCAGTTGATGCGGATGTGGAAATGGTAGTTGTGCCCGTAATAGGGCCTGACCTTGGCCAGCCAGGCGCCCTTGCCGCCTGCCCATTTGCAAAGTTCCGCCTTGATCGGCGGATGGACGAAGATGCGCGCCACTTCCGGATAATTGGCGGCGCGCTTGATGAGCCGCGCATGGGCTTCCGTCCACACCTTGTAGTTCATCGAGGTGCGGTCCTTCACCACCAGCGTCGCCTCGATATTCTCGCGCTCGGCGTCGCTCAAGGTACGGTCCGGCATCTGGTTGAGCCAGACATCGGCGTCGAGGCCGACCTGGTGGCTGGCATGGCCCGACAGCATGGGGCCGCCTCGCGGCTGCGCCAGGTCACCGACCAGCAGGCCGTTCCAGCCGTCATTCCGCTTGGCCTCGATCGCCAGGCGCTCGACCAGCGCCACCATCGCCGGATGACCCCAGTTGCGGTTGCGCGACTTGCGCATCACCTGCCAGGCCGGGCCATCGACCGGCAGCGCCTTGCCCCCCGCGAGGCAGCCCTTGGCATAGCTGCCGATGGCGCGGGCCTTCATGTCGGCGGGCCCTTTCTGGGCGCCGAACAGTTTCTTGGCCGAGGTCTTGATGAGCGCCTTCTCGGAAATGGCGGCAAGGGCCGCGGCTTCCTTGGCGGTCTGGGCCATGGCCGGAGCCGGCAAGACCGCAGCGAGAAAAAGCACGACCATAAGTCTCAGCATGACGAAACCTTATTTCTTGCGGAACGAATCAAGCGAGACGACCTTTGGCGCCTCGTCGCCGGTTGCCTCCACCACGGCTTCGGGCTTGACCTCCGTAGGTTTCGGACGCTCGGCCTCGCCGTCGCTTTCGATCACCGCCTCGAACTGCAGTCCGAATTGAACCGCTGGATCAAGGAAACCTTTTACCGCGTTGAACGGAATAATCAATTTCTCCGGGATATTGTCGAAGGACAGCTCCACCTCGAAGCGTTCCTCGCTCACGTTAAGGTTCCAGTACTGGTGCTGCAGGACGATGGTCATCTCGCGCGGATAACGCTGGGCCAGGCGCTCGCCGATATTGACGCCGGCGAATTTCGTATTGAAGGCGATATAGAAGTGATGCTCGCCGGGAAGCCCCGAGCGTTCGACCTTGCGCAGCGCTTCGCGCACCACGCCGCGCAGCGCGTTCTGGGCCAACTGATCGTATCGCATCAGGTCTTCAGGCATTCCGGCTTGCTCGACTCTTTCCGCCATCCTACCAGCGGAGCCTCACCCAAGTCACGCCCTGTCAAAATGAAAGTGCCGGCTTCTGTTGCCAGGTGCCGGCGAACCCCGCCTGAAACTGCTTAAGCCTCAGGACTTGAGATTTCGGTTACCCGCACTGCTTACGCAGCGAGAGCCACCGGAGCATAGTTGTCGTTTGCAACTATATGTTTAGCCCGATAACGTCGGTACCATCACGGGCAAAAAGTCATCCTTTACGCCCTCGTCGATCCTGTTTCGCCCCCGTGGAAAGAAGAGATGGTGGAGGCGCCGGGTACTGCCCCCGGGTCCGATGGGTTTATTACGATGGCCGTTTATCGCCATAGCCGCCCCTTGCGGGGAGGCAGGAGAGATATAGGAGCTTCCGGGGTGTGAGGGAAGGGGTCAGGGCCGGCTGCCCCATTCAAGGTTATTTTCATATGACAAAGTGAGCCTGACGGAGATGGTGTGCGAGCGGCTGCCGTCCTCGTCCTCGGCATAACTGTAGCCTGCCGCCCACTGCCATTCCTCGCCCAGGAACGAGGCTTCTTCGGAGAAATCGTAGATCGCGGTGATATCGGCCAGGTGGGCCGTGCCGTCATTGCTCGAAGCGTGGCGGGAATAGGTGGTCGCCAGCGTCCACTGGTCTTTTTCCAGGGCGGCGGACAGAGTGGAGATCAGGGCATCGCCGTCGCCGTCGGCGAAATTCGCGAGCCAGGCGGCTTCGCCCAACAGCTTCAGCGCGACATCGCCGCCAAGATCGAGGCTTCCCATGGCACTGGCGATCACGCCGAATTCGTCGCCGGGGTCGATGCCTTCCGCGATCTGGTCCGGAGTGGCCCGGCCCGCTCTCTGATAGCGCGCGCCCAGCCGATAGCCGAATTCGCCCTCGTCATAACAGTCGTCCGGAGCCGCGCCTTGGCAGCCCGCGACAAAGAGATTGGCTGACGACAGGCCCTCGGTATTGCCCGCGCCGCCGTCGGACAGACGGGTGCGGCCACGATTGGTGAACAGCGATTCGCTGAGAATGCTCCGGTCGGTGGTAAACAGGTTCGCGGTCAGGGTTTGTTCGAGGCCGAACGCCGCGAAATCGTAGTCGGCCGAAACACCCCAGCGCTCGGTGGTGTCGAGTTCGCCCGCGATGTCGGTGGCGCGGATGCCTGGCAGGAACAGCGAGGCCCAGCTCTGGACGGGCTCGAACTTGCCCAAGATGAGGCTCGCCGGTTGCAATTCGAGCTGAGTGTAAAGTTCCTCGACATAGGTTCCGCTGCGCTCGCCAACCACGGGCTCGGTGGCCAGCTTGACGGCCAACGAAATGTTTTCGGCGGGAACGAAAATCAGCGACTGGTCCGTCGTGGTCTGGGTCTCAAGCGGAAAGCCGGCTGACAAATCCCAGCCGGCTTCCAGTTCGTTCGAAGACTCATAAAGCACACAGGGCGCGGCGCAATCTTCCGCTTGGCCCGCGCCGCAACCGGCCGCGAGACCGAGAATTAATGCGATCCCACGAAAAGTTCTCACCAGCGGCATCGGCGCAGCTTGGCAACCGCGCCGCTCCCGGTCAACAGCGCGTGTCAGAAGCAGTTCTTGATCCGCGTCAGGATGTATTTCTCGTTGTTCGACAGGTTCGTCTCCTTCACCATGCCGCCGGCCTGGGCGCAGTAGACCTTGTGCTCCTTGATGCCGGGCTCGAGCGGCGTCCAGTTTTCGGTCTTGAGACAGTTGGTGAAGAATCCGAACGGCGTGTTGACGGTTTCGGTGACCGACAGCACCTTGGCCATGTCCTCGGCCTTTCCGGGATAGTATTCTTCGCGATAGACCTGCCCCACCTTGGGGTTTGCCAGCATCAGTTTGCCGGGCTTGGCGCCGTTGACGCCGGCATGCCAGGTGCCGTGATGATCGACGAGCACGCCGTTCTCGTAGTTGTCGACGTCCTCGCCGAAATACCACACCGTGCCGTTCTTGTGCTGGGCAATATAGTCGAGCGCTTCCTCTTTCAGCACGCCGTCGAGATAGACGCGGTCGCGGATGACCAGGGTCTTGACCCCCATGAATTTCCGCGTGGCGCCGGTCACCAGGATTTCCCCGGTCTCGAGGCCTTCGTCGGTCTGGCCGCGATAATAGGTTTTCCTGGCGTCGGGCATGGCGAAGAACGGATGATCGATGACGGCCGAGAAATCGGCGGGGTTGATCACCGGATCGTAGGCGTGGGCCGGACCGGCGGATAGGGCGGCGAGCAGCAAAGCTGCGGCAATGGCGTGGCGTTTCATGGGCGTCTCCTCGCTTGATGAAGGCGGCCGGAATGCCGATCCGCCTACCATTACTACGCAAGGACGACGGGATTTCTTTCAGTTCATACCGGTAGCCGCTGGTATGGCGCCATCATCCCTCATCTGTCATCGCCGGATTCATTCCGGCGACCCATAGCGCAACAGATTCTAGTGTCTCGAACCTTTAATTCGAATCCCTCTCCCCGATTTCGTTTTTCCCGCGAAGGCGCACGAGTGTCCGGGGAAAGTCATGCGAGGGCCAGGGAGAGTTGGTTCGGGTTGATTTGGCGTTTTCGCCTGCGCGGGTTGATGGGTGGCGGCTTGTCGATTTTGGCGATAGTGATGGTTGGACTGGGCGTTGAAGCCGGTCTCAAGGGCGCGCAGGCTCGCGGCGCCGGAAAACCGGGCAAACAGCAGCGCAACGAGATGCTCCCAGCTGTGGAACGGCTTGCCGTAAAAATCCCCCCGGTGCGCCTCGACGCTGGCCTTAGATGCTCTGCGGTCAATCGGTTTAAGAAGCGAAGCAAAGTTGCCAGGAGTGAAGCGCATGCCCGTCAGCCCTTCTGTGTCTCGACAACCGGACGGGATCAGAAAAAACCCGATTTGACGGGCATGCAGCCCGCGACACATCGACTCAAAACAACTTTCCCCGGACAGCCGCGCGCGAAAGCGCGAATGACGAAATCGGGAGACGTGATTCCAGTTGTTAGTCCGTCGCTCCAGATATTGGAATTACTCCGCCGGAACGGCCTTGAATCTCGGCCGTTTCTGGTCGCTGGCGCGCAGGCGTTCCTCGGCTTCGGCCATGTAGGTCCGCGTGATCGGCAGCGCGTGCTGGTTCAAGCGGCACTGCACCATTGTCCAAAAACTATGCGCTATCGCCACAGATTATCGCTCGCTATGCCGCTTAGACATTCGTTGATATCTCCTCGCTTGGCCGGATCGGGGTTTGCACAATCCGTCGGGTCGCCACGCCAGCCATAGGGATCAAGTGGCAAACAGATATTGTTCGGATCCTGCACCCAATAGGGCGACGTGGTTATGCTTTTCCAACACCAGAGATAGTGCGTATCTGGGTCCGTGACGTTGGGTTTTAGTTGGCCCGATGGATAAATTCGTTGCACCTCAAAATGCAGATGCGGCGCACATGTCTTAACGCCATTCGCTATGATACACGTCCCCGCACGCCCCGACAGCGCGATCAAACAGCCAGATTTCACACGAGTTCCGTCGGGAAGTGGCAGCTTGTCCGGGGTAAAATCAATTCCGGCGGCGTTCTTATAACACCCTGCCTGGGGTTCTCCGGGAAAGTCTACCGTCTGGGGCGGTTCAATTGGTGAGATGTAACATGCCGCAGGCAAAGGAGGTAAACTGGGATATGTGGAAAGAAGAGCTGGCCCGGCAAATCTGGACAGATCGATAAGTGGATTTTCTGCCTGACAGCGGCCGGTGTTGCCGCATATCAGGAGAGACGATGACGAAACGCACGCGCCGGAAC